>NZ_JAALDM010000028.1 GCF_014144865.1 Dietzia aerolata
CCGCGCCTCGGCGACGGGCGGGCCCTGCTGATGGGCGAGCTCGCCGACGGCCGCGACCTGCACCTCAAGGGTTCCGGCCGCACGCCGTTCGCCCGCGGTGGCGACGGCTTGGCAGCGGTCGGCCCCATGCTGCGCGAATACATCATCAGCGAGGCCATGCACGCCCTCGGTGTGCCCACCACCCGGTCGCTGGCGGTCACCGCCACGGGCAACACCGTCCACCGGGAGGAGCCCCTGCCGGGCGCGGTGCTCGCGCGCGTCGCGGCGGGCCACGAGCGGGTGGGAACGTTCCAGTTCGCACGGGCCCTCGCCGGAAAAGACAATAAGGGCGACGACAACGACAACGACAACACGGTGCTGCGGCGGCTGGCCGACCACGCGATCGCCCGCCACCATCCCCGGGCGGCCGGCGCGGCGAACCCGTACCTCGAGTTGTTCTCCAGCGTGCTGCGCGTGCAGGCCGACCTCGTGGCGCGCTGGATGCTGCTGGGATTCGTCCACGGCGTGATGAACACGGACAACACCACGATCTCCGGCGAGACCATCGACTACGGCCCGTGCGCGTTCATGGAGTCCTACGACCCGGCGACCGTCTTCAGCTCCATTGATACCGGCGGCCGGTACGCCTACGGGAACCAGCCCGGGATCATGCAGTGGAACCTCGCGCGCTTCGCCGAAGCGTTGGTCCCGCTGATCGACCCGGACCCCGACGAGGCCGTCCGCCTGCTCACCGAGGAACTGAACACGTTCCCCGACGCGTACCGGCGCGCCTTCGCCGACGGGATGCGTGACAAGCTCGGACTGCCAGGTCGTGGGGACGCGGGAGGTGGCGCGGATGCGGGCTCTGGCGATGGCGCGGGACCGGGCGGAGGCTCGGGCGAGAGCTCGGGGGCTGACGACGAGCAGGTGCGCATGCTCATCGAGGACCTGCTCGCCCTGCTGGCCGCAACACATGTAGATTTCACGAACTTCTTCCGGAACCTCACCGCCGCCGCCCGCGGGGACGAGACCGGACTCCGGGAGTTGTTCGCCGCAGCGCCGGGCGGGAGCTGCTCCGAGGCCGACCCCGGCGCGGGCGAAGGCCCCGCGGATGCCTGGCTCGCCCGCTGGCGGGCGATGGCCCCGTCGGCAACGAGAATGGCCGACGCCAATCCCGTCTACATTCCGCGGAACCACCTGGTGGAGGAAGCGCTGGACGCCGCCACGGCAGGTGACCTGGGGCCGGTGCGGAACCTCGTCGTCGTCGTCACCGATCCCTACACCGAACGCCCCGGACTGGAGCGCTACCTCGAACCCGCACCGGCGGGCGCGGCGCCGCACGTGACGTACTGCGGCACCTGACGCGGCGCGGCTACAGGCCGGTGGCGCCGATGAGGGCCGCCGAGCCGAACGGCAGGTACGCCACGAAGTTCAGTGGCGCCGGCAGTGCTGCGTAGATGGCGTTGGCGATGCCGAGGAAGATCCCCGAGATCGGCCCGTTCATAGGTCCAGACCACATGATGTCTCCGATCCTCTACAGGCGTTGACGGGTGGTCCTGACGTTCCGTCGCGCCCCGGCCGGCCGATTCCGGCCTCGCAAGGTATATCGCCGGTCGGGGGTGGATCGTTGCAGGTCGGCTCAGATGGTGAGGCCGGTGGCCGGAAGCGAGGTGAAGCCGCGCGTGAACGGGGAGACGGTGCGGACGGCGGCGGTGTGGTCGACGCCCAGGCTCGGGTGCGCGGCGTAGAGCTCCTCCACCGCGAGCCGGGCCTGCAGTCTCGCGAAGTGGGAGCCGATGCAGAAATGCGGTCCGCGCGAGAACGCGAGGTGGCCGGTGTCCTCGCGGGTGATGTCGAGCTGGCCGGCGGTGGGGCCGTAGCGGCGCTCGTCGCGGTTGGCGGAACCGTAGAGCATCATCACCTTCTCGTCGGCCGGGATGGTCACGCCCTCGATCGTCACCTCGCGCGTCGTGGTCCGCGCGAGCGCCTGCACGCTGGACTCCATCCGCAGGCACTCGACGAGCGCGCCGGGGATCAGGTCAGGGTTGGCGGCGAGCATCGTGCGCTGGTCGGGGTGACGGTCGAGCAGGGCCGCAGTGTGTGAGATGAGGTTGCCGGTCGTGTCATTTCCGCCGGCGACGATGACGAAGCAGAATCCCAGCACGTCCCAGTCGGTGAGCGTCTCTCCCTCGATCTCGGCCTGCGTCAGTGCGGAGATGAGGTCGTCGCCCGGGGTGGCCCGGCGCTCGGTGATGAGCGCGCCGAAGTACTCGAACATCGCGCCGACCGCGCCCAGTGCGCCGCCGTCGAGGCCCTCCGGGCGGAAGCCCTCGTCTTGGAGTGAGGTGAGGGCGGTGACCCATGGGTCGAAGAGCGGGCGGTCCGCCTCGGGCAGGCCGAAGAGGTGCGCCAGCACGAAGGTCGGCACCTGCGACGAGAAGTCGCGGTGCAGGTCCACGGTCTCGCCGGCGGCGTGGCGCTCCGCCATGTCGGCGAGCCTGCCGCGGACGAAATCGCGGATGATCGGCTCGGTTTCGGCGACCCGCCTGGGGGAGAAGGCCTTGGCCAGCAGGCGGCGCTTGGTCGAGTGCTCGGGCGGGTCCATCATCACGATGGTCGGGGCCAGGCCGAGCTTTTCGATCTCGTCCGCATAGAAGGTCAACCCGCTCGCGGAGGAGAACAGGTCCGGCTCGGTGACGGCCGCGTCGACGTCCGCGTACCGCGACAGGGCCCAGAATTCGGGGCGCGCCTGCGTGCCGTCGCCGAGGTGATGGTGGACCGGATCGGTGTCGCGGAGCACCTGGTACGCCGGATAGGGGTCCGCCAGGTGGGCCGGGTCGAAGGGGTCGAAGACCGCGGGGCCGGAGGTCGTGGGTTGCGCCATGACGCCATTTAACACCGTCTGTTATTCGGTGGGAAGGGGCATTGCCGGAACCGGTCTAGACTCTCCGCATGTCGCGATCCTCCGCCGAAACTCGACAGGCCCTCTACGCCGCCGGCCTGCGCCGATTCGCGACCGAGGGGTGGCGATCGGCGCGCGTGCGCGACATCGTCGCCGACGCCGGTCAGGCCAACGATTCGGCCATCAACTACCACTTCGGTTCCCGCAGCGGACTTCTCGGGGAGATCCTCAATCGCGGTGTGGCCCGGATGGAGGACGAGCGCCGCGCGGACCTCGAACGCTGGACCGCCGCGACCCCAGAGTTGGGTGAGGTGGTGCGCGGCGTCGTGGCACCGCTCGCGGATCTGCTGCTCGACGACGAGGGGCGATGCCTACTTCGCGTGATCGCCCAGGTGGGCCCGCTCACCGAGGTCGGGCGGACCGTGACCGCTGCTCCGGTGGAGGGGACTGTGCTGCAGGAACAGCTCGCCCTGCTCGTCGCCGGAGCATCGCAGCGGTGCGGTGAGGAGGTGGCGCGGCATCGGGTGCGTCAGCTCGTGGTGATGGCGACGTCTGAACTCGCGGTGCGCGCCGAGGGCGAGGTCGGGGACCCCCCTTCGCACGCCGAATACGTGGCGGATCTGATCGACTGGTTGGCTCTCGGGCTGGCTCGACCTCGAGTGGCCGTGGCCGAGAACGATATTGAGGCAAATCTGAAAGTGTTTTGACAAACGCGAAATGTGTTTCCCATCGTCACACGTTCGTAGGACACTCATGGGCATGGCATCGGGTCGACCTTCGTGGACGCCCAATCCGAGGAGGCGGTGGCCATGCGAATTCTCATCGCAGATCGAGACGGCGGGTACAGAGCCCGGGCCCGATCGCAGTGTTCGACCGAGTTCGTCCAGGATCTGAAGCTCCGCGTGGGGGCCCGCGACACCGTGCGGGTGCAGTGGCCCCACCCCGGCGAGGGCGGTCACGCGCGGCCGCACTCCTGGGAGTCCGCGGCGGCCGCCGGGGTGGCCGATCTGGCCAGACTCGTCCGGCTCCATCCCTCGGACGACATCGTGCTCATCGGTGTGGGCTGCGGAACCCGAGTCATCCACGACTGGATTGACGCCAACCCCGACCTGCTGGATCGGGTGGCGGCCGTGGGACTGATCGGTGATCCCTTCCGACCACGCGGGCAGACCCTGCCCGGCGTCCCCGATCCGGGTGGCCAGGGCGTCTACGGCAGTTGGGAGAGCCCCATCCCCGAACGCACCTTCTGGCTCTCCGTGCCCGGTGACCCGCTGAGCGGTGTCGACGGGGACAGTCCACTGCGGCCGGCCGTTCACGACTCCGACCTGGCGCCGGACCAGGCCTACGACGAACTGCTTGTCGACCTATCCGAAAGTCGCACCGGACTCGCTGCCCGACTTGGCGTCGCACACCGTCCGACCCAGTGGTCACTGGGGCTTCCCGGACGAGTGGACCGGGCGCGCGAGGTCCTGCGCAGACAGGCCTCTGGTCACTACATCGAGGCCTATGAGACCGGTGAGCAAAGTCAGCCGTCACCGCTCGGGCAACTGATCATGGCCATCGCGGAGCACACCGCCGAATCGAACTCATGCCCTGCCGTCGACCACCCGGGCGAGCGCCTCGTCGGCAGTCTGGGCGACCGCTCCGCGCGCCATCCGGCAGGCCACCCCGCAGGTGGCCCGGTCGGTCACGAGGCGGGCCGTCCGGGAGGCCACCCCGCACGCCACGCCCACGCCCTGGAGCCCGGAGCCGCCTGACCGGTCGAGCGCTCCATGCCGACGGACCGGATGCCGTCAGGGCAGGTCCAGGCGGCGGAAATGAAATCCGTTTCTCCGCATTTTCCCAGGTGATTCCCAAGTTCGTGTCGGACGATCGTATGACACTGGCGGTATGCGGGTGCCCGGCGAGGGGAGTCGGGACGCCCGCGTGTTGACGTGAGAGCGAGGAAAACACGTGCGGTTGTTCATTGCCGACACTGACGGCGAATTCAGGAGCTTCGACGACACCATCGACGAGCGCGCCCACGAACTCACCGATCGCCTCGGCTTGGAACCGGCCGTCCGAGTCCAGTTCCCCGAACCCGGTGACCTCCCGAGAAACGCCCATACGTGGGAATCGTCGGCCGCCGCCGGATCAGCGGATCTGTCCAGGCTCGTCAGACTTCACCCCTCCGATCCGGTCATGCTGATCGGGATCAGCAGCGGCTGCCGGGTCATCCACGACTGGCTCGACGCCAACCCGGACCAACTGGACAGGGTGGTCGCGGTGGGGATGATCGCAGATCCCTACCGTCCCCGGGACCGCTGGCTACCGGGCCAGGAGGACCCCGGAGGACAGGGGGTCGCGGGCAGTCGGCTCGGCCCCATACCGGACCGGACCCTGTGGCTCTCCGTCCCCGGCGACCCGGTGAGCGGAGTGGAGGAGGACAGCCTGATGCGCGGCGTGGTCCGCGGCTCCGAACTCGCCCCCGTGCAGGTATATGACCAGCTCATCGAGGAGATGCCGGAATCCAAGGTCGTCTTTGGCACGCGGTTGGGCCTTATGGCGCGTGGGCAGTGGTCACCGCCGTTGTCCCGCCGGGTCGACGAGGCGTGGGAGTTGCTCCGGCGGCACCGGGATGTCGACTACGTGTCGGTGTACACCGAATCCGACGGCGGTCCGTCGCCAGCCCTCCAGCTCATCACCGGTCTGGTCGACCTGGCGTCCCGGCATCAGCATGCTGGGCAGGGAGGCGGGACTGAAGACGACCTGGCGTGCACGCCGCTGCGCTGACGCCGCTTCGAATCAGGACACGGCCGCGCGTGCTGGGTCTGTACGGTGCCCGGGCTCGCGCTCGCGCTCGCGCCAGCTCGCCAGATCGACGGCATCGGGCCGCCGTGCGCGCAGCATTGCCTCGAACTCCGCCGCCGGCCGCGGCACCGGCAAGTGGCCCGAGTTGGCGTCGGCGAGCAGGGCATTGACCGTCTCGCGTGCGCACGTCTTGTTGGAGCCGATGAACCCGCGGGGACCCCGCTTGATCCAGCCCACGGTGTACGCCCCCGGAACCTCGGCGCCGCCGGGAGCATCGAGAACCCGGCCCGACAGATTGGGGATCGTCGCGGACTCAGGATCGAACGGCACGCCCGGAAGGGGAATCCCCCGGTAGCCAACCGACCCCAGGACCAGCCCCGCCTCGAGGAACTCCTCGGTGCCGGCAACCGGGAGGGCCGCGGCCGGCGCGGTGTTGTCGTCGTCGTCCCCAAAGGACAGTTCGGTGCGCACAACCCGTAGGCCCTCGGCGCGGGCGGTTCCCACGATCTCCACGGGGGAGGCCTGGAAGCGCAGGACGATCCGGCGGCGAGAGTGCCCGGGGCCGGCGGAGTCGTCCGGCCCGGTGGCGGCGCCGGAGTCGTTCGCGGCGGGGAGCGCGGCGAGGTACTCCAACTTCAGGCGCGTCTGGCGGTCGGGCGCGGCCGAGACGTCGATGCCCTCGGGGGCGTGGACTCGCAGGTCGATGTCCTCGCGCGCGGCGAGCCCCACCAGTTCGGGCAGCGTGAATGCGGCGTGTTGGGGGCCGCGGCGGCCCAGTACCACCACCTCGCGGACCCGACTGCCGCGCAGGGCGGCGAGGGCGTGCGGTGCGATCGATGTGGCGGCGAGCCGCTCCGGATCGGTGGCCAGGATGCGCGCGACATCCAGCGCGACATTGCCGTTGCCAACGATCACCGCCCGCTCGCTGTCCAGCGGGACGTGGGTGGCTGTGTGATCGGGATGGCCGTTGTACCACGCCACTACTTCCGTAGCGGACATGCTGCCGGGGAGCTTCGTACCCGGGATGGGAAGAGGCTTGTCGGTACCGGCTCCGGTCGCGTAGATGACCGCATGATGGTGGGCGGCGAGCTCGGCGACGGTGATGTCCCGGCCGACCTCCACGCCGAGGCGGTAGTCGAAACCCGGCTCGTTCTCGATCGCCGTGAACAGCTCCGCCACCCGGCGGGTGTCGACGTGATCGGGGGCCACCCCGTGGCGGGCCAGACCGTGCGGAACGGGGAGGCGATCGAAAACCGTCACCTGCACGCCGTCCTGGCGGAGCAGCGCGTCGGCCGCGAACAGGGCTGCGGGACCGGCGCCCACCACCGCGACCCGCAGCGTGGTGCGGGTGGGGCCCAGGCGGACCAGCGTGGGAACGCGGGCCTGCGGCCGCGACGGACGATCATCCCCGGTGAGCTCGGCGTTGATGCGCAGGAAATCCCCCTGCTCGGGCGCGAGTTCGGTGTGCGGGACGATCGCCCCGACCGGGCAGGCGCCCACGCACGCGCCGCAGTCGACGCAGGACACCGGGTCGATGTAGAGCATGTCGGCCGTGCCGAAATCCGGCTCGTCGGGCGTGGGGTGGATGCAATTGACCGGGCACGCGTGGACGCAGGACGCGTCCGCGCAGCAGGCCTGCGTGATGACGTGGGGCATGGTGATTCCCTGAGACCGAGTCCGGGTCAGTCCGCGAACGCCACCGGCGGCTCGCCCCGGAATCGGGACGGTCGGCCGTCGATCTTCAGGGCCTTCCACACGCGGCGGGCCAGCGGGTTCATCAGGCCGGAATCCTCGGCGAGCTGGCGGACGTCGCCGAACAGGTCGGACAGGAATCGCTGCGATTCGGGGCTGTCCCAGTACAGCTCATCGACGACGTACTGCGGGATGTCGAAGGCGTCGCGGAACTCGGAGGTGGGCTTGAGGATCGCGTCGCACAACAGCCGCATGATGACCGGGAACAGCAGCGACGTGGCCATCGTCTGGGCGCGCGACATCTTGGGTGCGTTGCGCGCGACGTAGGTGTGGGCGAACGAGATGTGGCGGGCCTCCTCGGCCACATGGATCTCCATGATCCGCGAGAGCACCGGCGGCAGGTCGTCGGAGTGGCGCAGGACCTGCTTCTGGGTGTGGTCGATGGGCTCCTCGCCGGCCAACACCCCGATGAAGAACGCCACCGGGAACGGGCCGGCGGCCATGGGGATGATCGGCGAGATGCGGCGCAGCCACCGCGGCATACCCGGAACATCCGCGCCGATGCGGTTCACGCCCTGCTGGAACATCTGCGTGTGGTGGCACTCCTCGGTGGCCTCGTGGGTGAGGTACCGGAACTCGGCCGAGCCGTTGTTCGACTTGAAGACGTACTGCATGATCCCGCGGATCAGGATGTTCTCGAACTGCAGCCCAACCTTCATGATGTTGGCCTGGCGCCACAGTCCGATCGCGATCTGCTTCTCGAGCGGGAGTGACTTGTACCAGGGGTGGCCGCCAAGGGGATCGATGCCGGCGGGCAGGACCCAGCGGGCGTCGGTTGGGTCGACGGCGAAATCGGGATCGTCCCAGGCGATGTCGATGAACGGGTCGAAGCTGCGGTGGACCGAGGCGTCGGACAGGCGCCGGAGCGTGGCCTCGTACTCGTCGGTGCTCGCCGAGGGGCGGGGTGCGATTGCGGTCATGACCATCCTTCCGGTCACCGGCCTCGTGGCCGGGAGCGTGGGACCCGAGATCGAAACGGTTACAGAGTGACAATCTCGATCTATTTGTCACTGACGCTAGACACGGAGGGGTCATGTGTCAACGGTTGGTCTGGATGCGGCCGGGTTGATCCAGGTCAGCCGTTATCCGTGGAGCGCAGCCGCGCCCCGCGATGGCGTCTCGCGCCCGCCGCGGGACGAGCGAGACGCCATGCAGGGGAGCGGCTGTGGTCGGATGGTGCCGGCGCGGGACGGGCGAGACGCCATGCAGGGGAGCGGCTGTGGTCGGGCCGATGCGGGTCGGCGGGGCATTACGCGCCCGGCGGGAACTCCGACGGGCCGAGCAGCGGCCCGATCTGATTGCGGGCGAAGGCACGCGTGAGCCCCGGGTCGTCCAGGTCGATGATCATCGACGGACTGAGGATGAACGAGACGACGAGGCGAACCACGACCTCGGAGACGACGAGCAACTCCTCCCGGCTGCGATTGTCGGGCACGCTCCGCGAGACCACATCAGCGAGAAAATGCGCGGCCGCGGTGATGAGCGGCGCCCCCTGCACGGTGAAGTACGGGACGGTCGATTCCGCCTCGGTTTCCAGGAGTCGGTTGAGGAGGCCGTGGTCGCGCAGCCTGGTGATGGTGAACGCGAACCCCTCGGTCAGCTTGCCTTCGAGTGAGTCGTGGGAGTCGATTTCCTGCTGCAGCGCTGACAGGAACCACCACGCCTCCCGCATCAACGCCGCCTCGACGAGATCCTGCTTATTGGCGAATCGTCGATACAGCGTCATCCGGGCCAGGCCGGCGCGTCGCGTGATGTCACCCATGGTGGACCGGGCGATCCCGACGCTCGCGAACTGTGCGGTTGCGGCGTCGAGGATTTGCTCGCGGATCGGATCGTCGTCACCCTCCGAGGGCTGCCCGGCGCTCAGCAGGGACAGCGGATCGGACGACGACGGCGAACTCATGGCGCCCATTCTCCCACCTGGGAGGCGGGTGTGCTGCAGGGTCGGGCCGACCGCGCCAGAGGTGTCGGTTGCCCTCGAGACGCCGACCGCGACAGGGATGCTTACTGCGCCCGGGTCGCCTGACCGGCATGGGAGACCTGTCCGGCCTGGCGGATCTGCCTGGCCGTCATCCCCCACCAACGACGCGCGTACTGGCTGAAGGTCGTGGCGTCGCCGAGTCCGAGCGCGGAGGCGATCTGATAGAGCGGGATCTCTGTGGAGGTGAGCAGCCGCAAGGCGGTCTCGCGGCGCACCTCATCCCGGATCGAGGCGAAGGTCTCGCCCTCCTTCGCGAGCTCGCGCTGCAACGTCCGCGGCGACACCGCGAGCATGCCTGCCACATCGGTCAGCGACGAGGTTCCCGTCTCCAGCGACTGATGGAGAACCGCGCGAACGTGGTCAACGACCCCGCGTCGGTCCGGCGGAACATGCTGGTCGAGGTAGCGCAGCGCCAACTGCTGCAGGGTCTGATCTCCCCCGGACACCGGATGGTGGAGCAGGGCCGAGGGCACCCGCAACACCGCGCCCGGGGTGGAGGCGTTCACCGGCGCGCTGAAGAGTTCCTCGTACCGCCGCGTCGAAACGCTGGGCGGGTTCGGCAGCTCCACCGACAGCAGTCCGTAGTCATTCCCCAGCAGACTCTGCATGGAGTGGTGCAGGAACAGTAGAACCAGATCGACCGACTGTGGGGGGATCACCTGGCCGGCGTCCCGGTACCCGAAGCGCACACCCAAGACGTCGTCGTCGCCCCTGGGGTCTTCCACCACGGTGATCTCGATCGACCGCGAGTGGAAGAACAGGTACTTCGAGGTCATCTCCAGCGCCTGGGTGGCGGTACGGGTGTTCTTCACGGCCACCGCGACCGGGCCCAGCATGTCCAGGTCCTGCAGCCCGGCCACGCGCAGGCCGAGATCGGGGCAGTTCAATTCCGCAGCCGCGGTCTCCAGAAGCAGCGCGATGGCGAGGTCCTCGACCAGGAGCTCATCACTGTCCAGGGCGGCGACCGGGAGCGCGCAGCGACTCGCGAGATCGTCGGGGTCCCCGCCGAGGTCGGTGACCACCTGCCGGACGCCGCGCAGTCCCGCCGATCGGATGTACGCCATGACGAAACCCTGCGCGTCGTGGCGCAAAATCTCAACTTGTTGGCGCATTACGGCAAGTTTTTATGCGCTCGGCGGGCTACCGTACTGGACATGAGCGCAACTTTTGACAACCGCCAGCGGCCGGGCGCGACGCACGACCATCCACTGGACCTGCTGATCGTGGGCGCGGGCCTGTCCGGAATCGACCTCGCCCACCACGTCAGTCGCGAGTTCCCGCACTGGAACTGGGAAATTCACGACGACCATGATGACCTCGGTGGGACCTGGCACACCTTCCGCTACCCCGGCATCCGCTCGGACTCGGACATGGCGACCTTCGGGTTCCCGTTCCGGCCCTGGCCGCACGAGGCCACGCTCGGAGGCGGCCCCGAGATCAAGGAGTACCTCCGCGACACGGCCCGCGAGGCCGGCGCGCTGGAGCGGCTCCACCTGCGTTCCTGGGTGGCCGATTCCAACTGGGACAGTGCTCGACAGCTGTACCGGATCACTTGTCGCGTGGGATCTGAGGCTGGCGGCGAACCGACCGAGCGCATCGTGTGGTCCCGCCGCGTCCACTACGGCTCCGGCTACTACTCCCACTCCGAGGGCCACCGCCCCGAGTTCCCGGGCGAGGCCGATTTCACCGGCGAGATCATCCACCCGCAGCAGTGGCCGGAGCACCTGGACTACGCCGGCAAGAAGTTCGTGGTGATCGGCTCCGGCGCCACGGCCGTCACACTGCTGCCGGCGCTGGAGGAACTGGGCGCCGAGGTGACGATGCTGCAGCGCACCCCCACCTACATCGGCCCGCTGCCCACGAAGGACCGGATCAGCGCGTTCTGGAAACGGCTCCTCCCGGCGCAGGCGGCGCACCGGGTGGCGCGCTTCAACCACGGCGCGCGCGACATGACGCAATACGTGGTGGCGCAGCGGGCGCCCTGGCTGTTCAAGGCGGCCCTGCGCTCGATGCAGCGCAAGTTCATCTCCGCGGAGATGATCGACCAGCACTTCACGCCCGACTACCGCCCGTGGGATCAGCGCGTCTGCAAGGCCCCCGAAGGCGACATCTTCCGCTCCCTGCAGCGCGGCGCGCGCGTGGTGACCGGGAACATCGAGACCTTCACCGCCAACGGCATCCGGCTTACTACAGGTGAAGAAATCGAGGCGGACGTGATTATCACCGCCACCGGTCTGCGCCTCCAGGCGTTCGGCGGCGGCACCCTGAGCATCGACGGCCGACCACTCGACATCCCCGCGCAGGCCACCTACCGCGGCATGATGCTCGCCGGCGTGCCCAATTTCAGCTTCACCGTCGGCTACATCAACTCGTCCTGGACCCTGCGCGCGGACATGGTCTCGCGCTACATGGTCAAGCTGTGGAAGCGCGGCGACGCGGTGTACGCGCCGGTGCTGCCCGATGCCCCCGCCGAGCGCATGCTACTCGATTTCGACGCCGGGTACGTGCGGCGCGACGGTCACAAGTTCCCCAAGCAGGGCGAGGCGCGGCCGTGGCGCTACGTGCAGAACTACCTGGTGGAGATCCCGGAGCTCGCCTTCGGCGACCAGCGTCGCGGGATGGCGTTCGGCGATGCGGTGGAGCTCGCCGGGGCACGTGGGGACGTGGGGTCCGACAACGACGACGACAAGGTGGGCCTGGCCCGATGAGCACTTCTACTCCGCGGCGCGTCCTCGTCACAGGCGCGGCCTCCGGCCTGGGGTTGGCAATCTCGCGAGAATTTCTCGCCCTCGGCGACGAGGTGATCCTCACTGATATTCATGCGCAGGCTCCGCCCGAGGTGGCGGAGTTGGCCGGACGTTGGACCTACCGGCGTCTGGACGTGACCTCGGACGCGGACTGGCTCGCCACGGCCGCCGAGATCGACAGCCTGGATGTCCTGGTCAACAATGCCGGCATCGCCGTGGGCGGGCCGATCGGGACCACGTCGATGCAGGCGTGGCAGCGAATCGTCGACATCAACCTGCTGGGCGTGGTGCGCGGCTGCAGGACCTTCGCCGACCGGATCCCGCGCGGTGGCCGGATCGTCATCACGGCCTCGGCCGCCGGTCTGGTGCACGCCCCGCAGATGAGTGCCTACAACGCCACCAAGGCCGCCGCGGTCGCGCTGGGGGAGACGCTTGACGCCGAGCTGCGGCACCGCGGGGTGTCCACGTCGGTGATTTGCCCGCAGTTCTTCCAGTCCGGGCTCGCGGATTCACTGTCCGGCGAGGACGCGAAGTCCGATGAGATGGCGCGCAAGCTGCTCGCCCGGACGCATTTGACGTCCGAGATCATCGCGCGGCGGTCGATGAAGGGGATCGAGGCCCGGCGGACGGTGATCACGCCCGACGCGTTCGCCACGTTCGCCTGGTACTCCAAGCGCTTCACTCGGATCCCGTTCATGGCGAGCACCCGCCTGATCGGCCGCTTCGCCGCCCGCGGGCGCTGATTCTCAGGCGTACGCAGGCGCACTCAGGCGTACGCAGACGTACTCAGGCGTCGACGGACCCGCCGAGGGTGCGGGCGAACAGGGCCTCAATGGTGGCGAACATCCGCTCGGCGCCGGCCTCCTGGTACGACGCAGTGTCCGACATGCTGAAGCCGTGCGGGGCATCCGGGTAGGTCTCGTTCAGCGCGGTCAGTCCGGCGGCATCGAGGGATCGGCCCAGTTCGGCGATCGCCTCGGCGTCGTTGGCGGGGTCGGCGTCCGCGTGACCGAACGCGAACTCGGCCCGGCAGTGCGGCAGCAGCAGGTGGGGGCTGGACTCGGAGCCGTCGACCAGGGCCGCGCCGTGGAATCCGGCTGCGGCGGCCACGTGCTCGGGTCGCAGCGCAGCGGCCCCGATGGCCAGCCGCGCGCCCATGCAGTAGCCGGTCACGCCGACGGGCCCCGGGGTCGCGTGCTCACCGAGGGTGTCCAGCCAGCGGGAGGTATCCGGATTGGACTGGTCCGGGGTGTAGCCCTGCACGCGGGGCATGATCACCGGCCCGTAGGCCTTCCGGTTCTCGGGGACGGTCAGGTCTATCGGCGGCAGCAGTTCGTCCCTGGTGCCGAGTCGGTAGAAGACGTTCGGGGCCAGGACCGTGTAGCCCCACCCGGCGATCCGGTCGGCCATCTCCTCGATACGCGGTCGCAGTCCGATGGCGTCGATGAACAACAGAACACCCGGGCCGGACCCGGTCAGGTAGGCCTCGGCGGTTCCGTCGTCGGTGGCGATCTCGAGCGTGGTTCCCATGCCACGTGCTTACCACGTGCGTGCCTCGCATCAGCGGCATCGGCGAACGGAGGGCGCGGCCGGATGCGAGATCGGTGTGAGGGGTGCACGGTGGAGGCATGAGTGATTCCACAGCCATCACCGTCGAGCGCGTGATCGACCACTCGGCGGCCGAGATCTTCGAGTTCCTGTCCAACCCCGAGAACCATGCCCGCCTGGACGGCTCCGGCTTCGTCCGCGGCGACTACAAGACCGACCGCCTCCAGCAGGTCGGCGACGTGTTCCAGATGGACATGGAGGGCCCGCACCGGGGCGGCGAGTACCGCACCGAGAATCACGTCGTGGGCTTCGCCGAGGACAAGCTGCTGGCCTGGCAAACCGCGCCCGGCCCCGGCATCGAGCCCCCGGGCTGGGAGTGGGTCTGGGAGCTCGAGCCGCAGGGCCCCGACTCGACGCTGGTGCGTCACACCTACGACTGGTCGAAGGTCACCGACAAGAAATACCTGGAGAAGATCAACTTCCCGCTGGTATCTGAGCAGCAGCTCGAGGACGCGCTGTCCAACCTCGCGGCGGCCGTCGCCGGCTGAGCCCGGGGATGGGTCGCGGTGCCGGGGCCCGGTCTGTCGGCACCGGCCACCACCCCGCCCCAGCGGCTCACACCATCTCGGAGAGAGTCTTGAGCATTTCCGACAGGTGGGCCAGTGGCAGGAGGTGCCCCTCGTTCCGGACGACGGTCAGTCGAGCGTCGGGTAGGTGGTCCGCCAGCCACTGACCGTTTGTCGGCGGTGCCATCTCGTCGCGGTCGCCGTACCACAGCGCCACGGGCGTGGCGATGTCCTCGACGCCGAAACCCCAGGGCCCGACAAACGCGACGTTGTCCCACGCGATCGCACCGATTCCCTGCTGCAGCGCCTCGCGGAAATTGACGGCCAGGGCCTGCCGAGCAGTCGGATCCGTGATCACCGCAGGATCGCTGCGCGCGAACATCCAGTCGATCCAGGGTGAGGTCTCGTCGTCCCGGACCGAGAGCATCGCCTCGAGCATGTCGGCATTGCCGTCGCGAAAAATCTCGGCAGCGCGCGCCGGATCCTCCGGTAGACATGCCAGCGCCTCGAGATCATTCGGGGTGAGCCCGTCCCGGGCCCCCGGCATCCGGTCGAACGGAGCCAACCCGCCGGAGATCCCCACGCCGGACACGCGGTCAGGAAACTCCACCGCGGTGGCCAGCGCGAACGCGGTGCCGCCCGACCACGCTGACACCCCGACCCGCCCCAATCCAAGATGATCTGCGATCGCCCCGACGTCCCGTGCCATCCCTGTCACACTGATCGGGCCGGGGTCGGAGGCACCGTAGCCGGGTCGGTCGAACCCGATCAGTCGCACACCGGCGTCGGCCGCGAGTCCGCCCCCGAAATCCAACTCGAGCCTCGACCCCGGAGTGCCGTGGAAGTGGATGATCGCGGTGCCGGCGGGGTCGCCGCATTCGTGGACCGCGACCACACGGGAGCGGCCCCCGTCCGGGATGACGACAAGGGTGGGTTTGGTGGTCACGGCTGCCATTATCCGCTGGCGGACGCCACCTCGCAGTGTGTCGGGCCGTGGCGCCGAGCATGCGATCGGTGAGGGAGCCCGGCTGACGCCACGGGCTGCGCTTGCGCTACCGGCCCATCAGTTCGCAACTTTCCTGCCCCAGCGTCGTGCCGGTCTCGAGGTAGGACTTGAGCCTGACCGGGTCGCCCCCGGCGCGACCCGGCAGGAGACCTGGGTAGGTTGGATGCCATGTGACCTGGCAATATCCGCCAGCAGAGGAAAGGGCCGACCATGACAGCGCAGTCCTCGACGCCGGGATCGGACGAGAGACCACTGCCGTCGGTATTCGCCGACGACCTCACGGTGGGCGACCGCGTGCAGCTGGGCGAGTTCCTCCTCGAGCAACAGGATCTGATCGAGTTCGCCGAGCGCTGGGATGATCAGTGGTTCCACACCGACCCGGCGGCCGCGGCCACAGGCCACTTCGGTGGCGTGATCGCCAGCGGAATCCACACCATCGCGATCCTGCAGCGCCTCACCGTGGAGGCCATCTACGGCCAGTGGGCTGTGGTCGCGGGTCGTGAACTGGAGAGTGTGCGATTCCTCGAAGCCGTACGCCCGGAGGACACTCTCACCGGAACGATCGAGATCACCGACATCAAACTCGGATCCACGCGCGGGCGGGTGTCCCTGAGCTGTCAGCTGGTGAATCAGGCCGGGGTTCCCGTCCTGGCCACCGACATGACCATCGTGATGTTCCGGCGCCAGCCCGCCGCCAACTGACGCGACTCAGTTCACCTTCCGCAGGGCACTCTCCTTGTGCATGGCCACGTGGTCGGTCTTGTCACTGTCGATCTCGTACTGCGGCTCCTCCGGACTGCAGCGCCGCGTCCGGCCCTTGAACTCCACGTCCTTGGTGTGGACCGCCCGGATCACGCCGCGGACCATCCCCGCCTCGGAATTCCACTCCACATGGTCGCCCTTCGAGAAAGCACTCATGGCCCCAGTCTGCGTCGGTGTGGGTGAACTCACCACCGGTCGATTCGCCGGTGTACGCGATCCCCGGATTAGCGGTCCTGACCTGCGGCGGGCCTCGTCGTCGTCGTAAAAATTCGGCCCCCCGACACGCCGTAGGCACCGGCACCGACCTTGCGCCGCACCCCGGTCGGGTCCGTAGTGTCGGCGGCCGTCCGAGTCAGATGCACCAATCCGAGACCCCCAGGGAGGTCGCGAAGCATGCAGAAGAACCTCGTCCGAACCCTCGCCGGCGCAGTCCTGGCAGGCGGTGTCGCCGCCGGAGCCGCCAGCCTGTCCGCGCCCGCCGCGGGCGCCGCCCCCGTCTCCGCGTGGGACCAGGTCGCGCAGTGCGAGTCCGGCGGCAACTGGCAGATCAACACCGGCAACGGCTACTACGGCGGGCTGCAGTTCGCCGCGCAGACCTGGACCGGCCACGGCGGCGGCCAG
>NZ_JAALDM010000285.1:0-4620 GCF_014144865.1 Dietzia aerolata
TGGCCCGCGACATCGCCACCCTCGGCGGTGGGGCCGGCGGCCTCGGCGAGGCTTGATGGGACGGCGAGGGCTGCGCGTACGGCGGGGCCGGCGGGAACGGCGGGACCGGCGAGCCCCAAATGGCAACCGGGCCCGCACGCCGAAACGGCGACGGGCCCGGTGACACGGGAACCGATTTCGACCTCGGGCTCACACCGATCCGCGACCAACTCGCCCACCTGGAGACGCTCGTGGGCGTGCCGCCGGAAGGGGTGACGCAGAAAGAGGTGGCGCCGGAGGAGCGCTGAGGCGGATCAGCCCCGACGGGCCTCCAGGTAAGCCTCGATGCGCTGACGCTCCTTGCGCTTGTTGGCCGCCGAGAAGGCGATTCCGCCGATGACCAGGGCTGCGACGCCGCCGATGACGGCGAGCACACGCGGATCCTTGAGCACGGCGGTGGCCTTCTCCTTGCCCTCGGTGGCGAGGTTCTTGGGGTTGACCCGGTCGGCGAGCTCATCCAAGGTCGTCGCGAGATCGTCCCGGGCCTTGGCGATATCGCCCTCGATGCTGTCGTAACTCCTGGACACGAGACCTCCGTCAATCGCACGACCGCGGGCCTCCCCGCGGGTTTCTGACTCCGCCCACGCTACTGCACCGGACGAGGATTCGCGCCCGGGCACCGACGCATCGGATAGGTTAGTGGGGTCCGAGAAGTCCCGACCCGACCCCAGGAGCACCGGTGAGCACACCACGGCTCGAGGTGGGCCAGACCGCCCCCGCCTTCACCCTCCCCGACGCCGACGGGAACCCCACGTCGCTCGACGAGCTGATCGCGGACAACGGCAAGGTGCTCGTCTACGTGTACCCGGCGGCCATGACCCCCGGCTGCACCACCGAGACCGTGGACTTCGAGAACGCCCTCCAGCAGCTCCGGGACGCCGGGCTGGGCGTCGTGGGCGTCTCGCCCGACAAGCCGGAGAAGCTCGCCCGGTTCCGCGACAAGCACGGCATCACCTTCCCGCTGCTCTCGGACCCGGACAAGACCATGCTCACCGAGTGGGGTGCGTTCGGCGAGAAGAAGAACTACGGCAAGGTCGTGATGGGCGTCATCCGCTCGACGTTCGTGGTGGAGGCCGACGGCACGCTGTCCATGGCCCGCTACAACGTCCGCGCCAAAGGTCACGTCGCGATGATCGCCAAGCTCCTGGGCGTGGAGCTCCCCGAGCCCGAGTCCGCCGAGGGCTGAGACGGCGCATGACACTCGAGCCATCCGAGAATCCCGAGAGCTCGACGCCGGACTCCGGGGGCGCGAGCACCGACGATCCGGTTCAGAACGAGCCCAACATCCTGGTCCCCCGCCGCCGCCCCATCCAGGAGCGGAGCAGGCGGAAGTTCCAGGCACTCCTGTCTTCCTCCCGCGAGGTTCTCGTGGAGATGGGCTTCGACTCGTTCACCTGTGAAGAGGTCGCCTCCCGCGCCGGAGTGCCCATCGGCACGCTGTACCAGTTCTTCGCCAACAAGTACGTGCTGGTGTGCGAGCTGGACCGCCAGGATGCGCACGGCGTGATCGAGGAGATCGAGCGTTTCGCGCAGAAGATCCCCGCACTCGACTGGCCGGAACTCCTCAACGATTTCCTCGAGCATCTGGCCGACCTGTGGCTCCGCGATCCGTCCCGTCGTGCCGTGTGGCTGGCGACGCAGGCCACCCCCGCCACCCGAGCCACCGCGGCGGTCAACGAGCGCGAGATCGCCCGAATGATCGCCAGCGTCCTGGCGCCGCTCATGCCCGCGACCGACCGCGAACGCCGGGCCTTCATGGCCGAGGTCCTGGTGCACGTGTCGTACTCGATGCTCAACTTCTCGGTCAGCACCGGGCACAGCGCGAGCATTTCGGAGGGCGGCAACGTGGAGGAAGTCCACGACGCGACCGTCACCGAACTCAAACGGATGCTCACGGCCTACTTGTGGCTGGCGGAAAAGGAAGCCCAGGTCGACTGACCGGATAGCCGTCGGCCAAGCGGAACTGATCACCGACGTTGTGCTGAAGGTCGGCTAGATTACCCGCTGACCATGCGCCCCCGAAATTTCGATCCGCCCCTGCAATTCCGATCCGCCCCTCCGATTCGCCGTCGCTCTCCGGCCCCCGCGCGCATGTCGCAATCTGAAGCGCGGATCGTGAATGGCCTCGAATCTGAAGGGCGGATCGCGCATCAGGCCGACGCGTTCGACTCCATCATCCGCCGCAGCCGATACATGAGCCCCATCGGGCGCTCAATGTCCGCCCATCTCCAATGGATCACCCGGAACCCGAGCGCCACCAGTCGCGCATCTCGGTCCTTCTCCGCCTCGAGTCGACGTCGCGTTTCCGTTTCATCGGCACCATCAAAATATTTGCCGACTCCATCGCATTCCCCGATGATCCCGAATTCAGGCCAGAAGAAATCCACCCGCGCGACGAAGTTGCCCGACTCGTCCAAGATGTCGACCTGTGTCTCCGGCTCTGGAAGTCCGAAGTCGCTGAACAGAATCCTGCTTCGGGTCTCGGCGACGCTCTCACTTTTGCGATCGGCCAGTTCGATGGTTTTTCGAGCTCGCTTGACGCCGGCACGGCCTGCAGCTCGAACGAGCGCCTCATTCAAAGAACTCTCGGTGATCAGCCCCGAATTCAGTCCGGCATCAACCACCACTGCAGCGACATCAGAGTCGCACACTCTCGCTATATCGATGATCGTCCGTTCCGCACTCGTGGCCAAGACCCCATCAACCGTGACGATTTCATCCGAGGCGATCGGACACAGGTCATGCCTCACCCGGCGGGTTGACCTGGAACGTTGTGCCTGGCCATATCGCGAGATCGAGGTTTGACGAAGAGGTAGACCCCAATCAGGAAGTCCGTGGATCAACGCCGCCGACCAGTGGGTAAAAACCGGCTGTCCAAACGCGGCATTCACTGCGAGCACCAGGAGTCTGTGACGATCTGCCCTGCGGAACTCGCCGGTGTGCGCGTTCACGTAGTAGCCCGGCCGCAGCCGTACGAGTTCACCAGTCGTCACGGCGCGTCCGAGTGACTGCGTGCTGTATCCGCGGCCGATCAGCTGGTCAGTGGTCAGTATGTGAGGTCGAAGCTCATCAATGCTGGTCATGCGCTCATGCTCGTGGACAGCAACGCCCGCACTGTTCGACAAATCGGATAAACGCACAGGAACTGTGGATACCGACGGGGCTGTGAATCGATCCGGAATTCGCTCTGACCAGCATGTGTGAAATCCCCAACGGCGACCAACTGCCGAACTACGTCCTCCGATTCCAGTTTTCTCGCTGACACAGCCGGACCCGGCGCGCGCTGCGGTTCTCGAACGGCTGAGGCTCTCGAACGCCCGACATCCTGTTCTCTTCCCGGAGCCTGCGCGTCGTTGCCGATTCGCCTTCCGGTCTCGATGCACCCTCCCCTGTGCGATCTGCCCGTCGGGTTGCGTCTTGCGCGCGGGGGCCGGAGAGCAAGGGGGAATCAGACGGGCAGATCGTTGAAGGAGCACAATTTCGAGGGGCGTATCGCCATCACAAGTGCAGATTTGCAGCAGTCAGCCAGTGTTGACCTGCTCTCCAGCAGCTACGGGCCTTCGAGTACGACGAACGCCACGGCGGTGTCGCCGTCGTGACTGAGCGAGACGTGCCAGCGAACGTCCTGCCCCACTGTCGCGGCGACCTGCCGTGCCACCTCACCGCTGAGCCGAACCGCCGGCCTCCCCCAGGCGTCGCAGACCGTCTCGATCTCCTGCCAGCGCAGCAGATCCGGCGCGATTGGCGGCGGAGAGCCGTACAGCGCAGCGGACCAAGCCTTGATCACAGCTTCCTTCACCGCCCACCGGCCGGCGAGATGACGAGCCAGGGGGTCCTCCCGCCTCGCGGGCGCAGAGCTACTCGGATCAGCCCCTCGAGCGGCAGCGCGCTCGCGGCATTGCCGTCTCTCGGTGGCGGTGAACGCGTCCGCAAATCGGGTACCCGGTTCCGCCAGAGAAGCGGCGAAGGCGCCGAGGTCGACAGTGTCGACCCCGACGCCTCGAACGCCCCCACTCACGCCGCAGCGCTCCCGGGTTCGTTCACCGTCATCCCGTGCTCAATCATGGAACCGAATCACTCGTCGCCGGCGCCGGTCGATGCGGACAGCACGCCGTCGTCGTCGATTCGGGCGGCCGGATCCAGCAGGACCGCGGCCTCGCGCTCCTTGACCTCGTCGCTCGAGCCCTCGCCCAGTCGACGTGCCTCCGGCCGAACGTACAGGGACTCGCCGCCGTAGAGGGCGTCCACCAGTCGACGGGCGCCGGAGCGCTCGCGCTCGTGGGCGACCTCGCGGATCCGCTCGGCTTCGTCCTCGCCGAACTCGGCGGCCACGGCCCGGTGGAAGGCCTCCGGGTGCGTCACGGCGATGAGCCCGGAGACGTGACCGAAGCCCAGCGAGGTGAGCAGGCCGGCCTTGAGCGCCATGTCGCCGCCCAGCTGCAGGGTCTCGCGCAGCCACACCAGGTGCGGGTGGTGGTCCAGCACGTCGTCGACGCAGTCCAGCGCGCGGTTGGGCGGGATGGTGCCCGAGCGCAGCATCTGGGTGAGCCCGATGAGCTGGAACGCGGCGGCGCCGCCCTT
>NZ_JAALDM010000285.1:4725-6161 GCF_014144865.1 Dietzia aerolata
CGTTGGGGTCGTTGGCCTTGGTCGAGGTGTCGTGCTTGCTCACCACGGCCAGGTCGTCGGCGGTGAGGCCGAGCTGTGCCAGACCGCGGGCCAGCGGCGAACGCTTCCCTCCGCGGCCGGCGCCGAGAGCACCGAGGCCGGGGGCCGGGATGGAGGTGTGGGCACCGTCGGCGTACGAGCCGGCCCATGCCACCACTCCGAGAACCGGCAGTCCCATGCGGGCGGCGACGTCGCCGCGGGCCAGCAGGATGGTGCCGCCGCCGGCGGACTCGACGAACCCGCCGCGACGCCGATCGTTGGCCCGGCTGTAGTGGCGCTCGTCGATTCCCTTGGCCGCCATGGCCGCTGAGTCGGCGGTGGCGGACATGTCGGCGAAGCCCTGGATGCCCTCGACCGACAGGTCGTCGAAGCCACCGGCCACCACGAAGTCCGACTTCCCGGCGCGGATCTTGTCGAAGCCCTCCTCGACGGACACCGCGGTGGTGGCGCAGGCCGCCACGGGGTGGACCATCGGTCCGTAGCCGCCGACGTAGGACTGCATGACGTGCGCGGCCACGACGTTGGGCAGCGCCTCCTGCAGTGTGTCGTTGGCGCGGCTGCGGCCGAGGATGCCGTCGATGTACAGCGACCGCATGCTGGTCATGCCGCCCATGCCGGTGCCCTGCGTGTTGGCGACGTCGGCCGGGTGGACGTGGGCCAGCAATTCGGCCGGGGTGAAGCCCGAGGAGATGAAGGCGTCCACGGTGGCCACCAGGTTCCAGGCCGCCACGCGGTCGATCCCGGAGACCATGTCGGCCGGGATGCCCCAGGCCGTGGGGTCGAAGCCGGTCGGGATCTGCCCGCCGACCACGCGGGTGAGCATGGTCCGACGCGGCACGCGGATCTCGGTGCCGGCCTTGCGGGTGACGGTCCACTCGCCGTCCTCGCTGCGGGTGACGACCGTGTTCTCCGGGTCATCGGACTGGTAGGCGCGGGCCTGGGCCTCGTCGTCCACGACGAAGGACAGGTCCTCCGGCAGGAACACCGAGGTCAGCTGCGGCGAGGAGTTGTCGAACATCTCGGCGCGGGCGTCGTCCGCGTAGCGGCGGACGCCGACCCGGCCGAGCACCTCCTCGCCGAAACGCTCGGCGATCGCGGCCTCGTCGATGGGCTCTCCGGTCTCGGTGACGGTCCAGCCGGCACGCGGCGAGTCCTCCCACGTGATGAGTCCGGTCGACCAGGCCAGCTCCACGACTCCGGCGGCGGTGAGCTCGCCGGTGGTCTCCACCTCGAAGCGGGTGCGGGCGCTGCCGTAGGGGCCGACCTCGCCGGCGCCCACGATCACGACCATGTCCTCGAGTGCCTGGGTGACCTCGCCCCACTCGGGGCGGGCGTCGGCGGCCACGGTCGGCAGCGACGGCAGGGCGGCGATGGTGCCGGCCGGCTCGTCCGCCGCG
>NZ_JAALDM010000286.1 GCF_014144865.1 Dietzia aerolata
GCGCCGGTGCCGGCGCTGGTGCTGGCGCCGGCTGCGGCGGGAGGTGGAACTCCCATTCCAGCGGGTACGGCAACGGCGGGAGCTGCCAAATCGGAATGTCGAAGGGACGCGGCACGACGATCGGATCAACGACCGACCCGACTGCCGGCTGCGCGACGGCGCTGGGGGCCAATCCCACGGCCATCCCAACGGTGATCGATCCGACGACAACGGCGATAGACGTACGTTTCACGATGTTCCTCCGCTTGCCGGCACCGGCAATACATAAATGTTTACCCAGACAATACCCGCTCGGTGACAGTTCACAAATCGAGCGCTACGCTGCGTAAACCTGCGACGCCGACGCCGGAAATAACGAAGTAGCAGGCCTGACCCCACTCGGCCTCAGCAGTTACCCAGGCTGGCGCGGCAGCTGCTCGCGTGAGTCAGGCCGACTATTGACCGGGCGCCGGCCGAGCCTTCCCGGCCGCGGAGCCGGCCGTGGAACCGGCGGCGGTGCCGGACGCGAGCAGCGCGAACACGTGGAGCGCGGCGATCACGCCGACGAACGGCCCGATCCACTCCGGACGCGGCGGCAGCACGATCGTCATGGGGATCCAGATGATCCACCCCGACTGCCACAACCACCGGCCGAACTTCGGCCGATCGGAATGCGGACTCGCCTGCTCCACCGCGAGCGGCTCGACGCGGCGAGACAGTTCCCGCCGATACATGAACGCCAACACCGCGAGCACCACGGCAAGCCCGAGCATCCACCAGATCCGGTCCCACACCGCCGCCAACACCAGCAGCCCGAACACTCCCGCAAGCAGCCCGGAAACAGCGAGGCCGGGTAGCGAACGCGCGCTTGTCATGCACGCGACGCTACCCGGCCGGGCCGGCTCCTCACTGCGGAAAGAGCCGACTTCTCAGGGTCGGAGAACTAGTTCTCAGACACACCGATCTAGATGATCGGATCGCCCTCACGCTTGGCCTCGATCGCCTCGGAGACAAAGCCCCGCACGATCACGATCAAGGTGCCCAGCACGATGACCGGCCAGATCAGCACATAGATGGTCAGCAGAATCGGTGACATCGTCAGCTGCCCTCCTTTTCTTAGACGCGGACCGAGTCGGGGTCGTTGTCGTCGTCGTCAGATTTTCTCGAACCAACCCGGGCGCCGTCACCGGCACCCACGCCGGCCCCGTGACCCGCGTCGGACTCCGTGTCAGCTTCGGCCTCGGCCTCGAGCGCCTCCGCGGTCTCCTCGGTGTCGTAGTCGGCGGTCCGGCGCGCGATCTTGGCGAAGTCGAACTCCATGGAACTACGCACCGACATCGCGTAACAGACGATCGTCGACACCGCGTATGCCACCAGCGAGGCGGTGAGGGTGTCGTAGTCGCGCAGGAAGTTGAACACGAACGGCGCACTGACCACCGCGGCGATCACGCCGACGATGAGCGCCGCACGCGTGCCGAAGAAGCCGAACACCATCAGGCCCAGCACCACGCCGACACCGACCACGGCGAGCGCCTCGATGATCCACGGCGCGAGCCCGGTATCCGGGATCAGGCCGAAGCGGGTCGGGATGAACACAGCCAGCGCCACCAGCACCGATACCGTGAACGCCGAGTTGGTGACCTTCTTCCAGTAGAAGCTCGCGATCACCGGGAACACCAGCGCGCCCCACAGGGCACCGACGAACACCAGCAGGTCGAGGATGTTGAACTTCGCGTTGGCGAAGCCGAGCGCCGCCACCGTCGCCACGATCATGGTGATCCGGCCGATCGTCAGCATCGTGCGCGGATTCGGGACCCGGCCACGGCTACGCATGGACTGGCCGTAGATGTCCGTCATCGCGATCGACGACATGGCCGCCAGATCCGAGTCCGCGGTCGAGGACAGCGAACCGATGATCATGATGAAGAACAGCGCCACCAGCACGCCCGGCAGGTACTCCGCCGCCACCTGCGGGAGCAGGTTGTTCGGATCGCCCTCCACCGGCGTGATGCCCGCGTACAGCCCGAGCACGCCCACCATGCCGATGCCGATAATCGTCGCACCGTAACCGACCGTCGCCGTGATGAACGTCGGCTTGATCAGGTCCTCACGCACCGCGAACAGACGCTGCGCGATGGTCTGGTTACCGATCGCGTACGCCAGCACCGCCGCAATGTACGGCGCGCCCTGGTTGAGGAACGCCTCCGAGGAGAAGAACGACTGCTGCTGCTGCGTCAGGTTCTGCGCACCCGAGGTGAACAGGTCCGTGCCGCCGAGGAAGAAGAACATGGCCGGCACGATGATGACCACCGCGCCCAGCATCGCGAGCACCTGCGCGAAGTCGGTCAGCACCGACGCGCGGAAACCCGACCACAGCGTGTACAGCAGCACACCCGCGGCGATCACGATCACGCCCTGGATGAAGCTGAACGGGCTCAGCATCGCGATCAGCGCGCCACCGGCGATGAAGTTCGACGTCAACGAGATGACGGAACCAAGAATGTTGGATCCCGCCAGCATGAGCTGGGAGGACCGGCCGTGGCGGGCGAACATGACCTCGGCGAGCGTGTGCGCCTGCGGTGCAACCTTCCGGATGCGCTTACCGAAGGGGTAGATGAACAGGATCATCAGGGCACCCCAGAGCCCGTAGTGAATCGGGCCCGACACCCCGTAGAGGTAGCCCGAGTTGACCGAGGCGTACATCGAGGACGCCCAGATCCAGGTCGCGGTCATCGACGCAGCCGAGATACCGAACCCAATTTTGTGACCAGCGGTCATGTAGCTGTCCGCGTTCTCGTCCCGACGCGCGATCCGCATCGACATGAACATCGTCCCGCCATAAAACAACAGCAGGAGAAGTACGACAGCCGTAGCGCTCAATGCAGTAGTGCTGAGCAAGCCGATCTGCCCCCTTTCTCTCTTAATTTGTTATACGAACGTTCAGAGCATAGAGAAGTCTGGGGAGAAACTGAGAACCGTACTGGTCAGACGCTTTGTCAGATGCTCCAAAATTCGGTCCCGAGCCTGTGGGCGCACAGCGGTTCTCGCTCCAGCGCACAGAGGAATTTGCCAACCGGCCAGCGCGTTCGGTCCGGACGCACCTAGACAGACTTTGGAGGATCGGACAAATCACCTGTTCAGGCAGTGCTTCCACGCGTGCCGCGCGGGGCCCTGATCAGCCTCGCCGCGGGGCCCGGGTAGGACGCGGGGCGGGGCTCGGATCAGGTGTGGAGTCGGGCAGATCAGGCGCGGGGCGGGGCGGGCCAGGCGGCGACCCACTCGGCCGCGGTGGCCTCGGCGGCCGGCACTTCTAGCTGCGATTCGGCGGCGCGGACGAGGTCGGCGAACTCCCGCACGACCTGGCGATACGACACCTCGGCCGAACCCGATCCGTGGAAGACACCCACCGGATCCACGTGAACGATGCGCAACTCCTCGGGCACCAGTTCGTCCGGGATCCCGGCGGCCCGTGCACGGCCGAGCACTTTCTGGCCCAGCGCGAGCGCCGGCTGATCCCACGAGATGCCGTCAACGACCCCGCGCGGAGGACGCCCGGCCGCCTCAGCTGCGCGACGCTCGGCATCCTTGGCCTCCTGCCACAGCCGATCCTGCTCGTCGGCGTCCGTGTGCGGGCCGGCGTCGGTGAACCAATAGGGCGCCCGACGACGAAGCTTGTCGAGAAGCGCGCCCGCCACATCCTGGACGTCAAAGGCATCCCCCGACCGCTCCGCACCGATCGCGGCGTGGAACAGCACCTGCAGCAGCAGGTCTCCCAGCTCGGAGACGAGTTCGTCGCGATCGCCGTCAGCCACGGCGTCGACAAGTTCCCAGGACTCCTCGATCAGGTACGGAAGCAGCGACTCGTGCGTCTGCGAAGCCTCCCACTGGCCGTCCCGCCGGATCCTGGTC
>NZ_JAALDM010000287.1 GCF_014144865.1 Dietzia aerolata
TGGAAGGTCCCGGGCGACCGGCTCACCGTGGTCGAGTCGATCCCCGGCGGGGACCGGGTGGTGTGGGACCTGGTCTGCGCCCGCGCCGACGCCGCCGACACCGCC
This sequence comes from Dietzia aerolata, assembly GCF_014144865.1. Taxonomy (GTDB): domain Bacteria; phylum Actinomycetota; class Actinomycetes; order Mycobacteriales; family Mycobacteriaceae; genus Dietzia; species Dietzia aerolata. The sequence continues at coordinate 106 of NZ_JAALDM010000287.1, forward strand.
GCCGCCGAGGGATCCAGCGAGGGCGCGGGCCTCGCCGCGGGCGGTGGAAAAGATCAAGAATCTGACGACGACGACAACAACACCGTCGACCCGGTCGGCCGCGCACTGGCGGAACTCGATCTCTCGCGGGCGCGATTCGTACCCTTCAAGGACTTGTGGGACACGGGCCTGCCCGCGCGGTCCGGGCAGGCCTGGCTGACGTCACGGTTTCATCCGCACCTGTTCGCGGCAGCCCGGGGAGCGTCCGGTCTGGTGCTGGGTAGTGGATCGCACTATTACGACATCAAGCACGGTTCGTTGGTCGCCGCGGGTTCGTCGTGGGGCACGGTGCACGCAGCCGCGGTTGCGTCCGGATCCGAGGTCCCGCCGTTTCCGGCGGGCGGCGGCTTTACCGAGCCTGCCGTCGACGCGCTGGTCTCGGCCGCGAAGGCGCTGGCGGACGACCTCTATCCGCGTACCTGACCCCGGCGCCGCTCCGGATGCCGCTCCGGGCGCCGCTTCCGCGCGATCTGGATGAAGGTCACGAAGGCTCCGAGCGCGGCGAGGGGGAGCGCGACGAGCAGCGTGCCCCAGAACCCGGTCCAGTTAGCTAGTCCGACGATTCCGGCGACGATCAACGCCACGGTCGCCGCGCCCGAGGCCCACACGCGCCCGGCCACCGCGGCCACCGCCGACGGCGCCACGAGTGAGATTCCCAGCCACACCGGCGGCCATATGCCCAGGACGTCGGTGATCCGGTCGCCGCACTCGAATGCGGCGCCACCCTCGGCGACCTTGGCGCAGCCCAGGTCGACGTCGGCCATCGTGCCCGTGACCGCGAACCAGAGGCTGAAGGCGAGAGCGATCACCGCGAGGACCCACCAGGCTGCTCTGACCATGTGCTGCATCGTAGCGACGAGTCCACCGAGAATTGTTTGTGCAACTTGTTGCATAAAGCGGAGCGGGGACGTACCGTCGGGTCTAGGGCGTACACCGTCGCCCGAGGTCAGAAAGGTGCCCCGATGTCCCTGCCCCCGATCCTGTCCGGCCCGCTCACCGTTCCTGTGCTCGCGTCCCCGATGTTCATCTACTCGGGCCCCGAGCTCGTGGCCGCGCAGTGCCAGGCCGGCGTGATCGGCGCGTTCCCCTCGCTCAATGCGCGCCCGCAGTCGGCGCTGGGGGAGTGGATCGACCAGATCGTCCAGAGCAACGCGGCCTTCGCCGAGGCCAATCCGGATGCGTACGTGGCGCCGTTCGCGGTGAACCTCATCGTGCACAAGTCCAACGATCGGCTCGCCGAGGATCTGGCCACGGTCGTCGAGCACCAGGTGCCGATCGTCATCACCTCCCTCGGCGCGCGAGAGGACGTCAACGAGGCGATCCACTCGTACGGCGGGATCGTGCTGCACGACGTGATCAACAACAGGTTCGCCCGCAAGGCGATCGAGAAGGGGGCGGACGGGCTCATCGCCGTGGCCGCTGGCGCCGGTGGTCATGCCGGCACCCAGTCGCCGTTCGCACTGGTCCGCGAGATCCGCGAGTGGTTCGACGGCCCGCTGCTGCTCTCCGGCGCCATCTCGCACGGCCAGTCGATCCTCGCCGCGCGCGCCGCCGGGGCAGACCTGGCCTACATCGGCTCGGCCTTCCTAGCCGCCGAGGAGTCCCGCGCCCCGCAGGACTACAAGCAGATGATCGTCGACAGCACCGCGGCCGACATCATCTACAGCAACCTCTTCACTGGCATCCACGGCAACTACCTGCGCGGCAGCATCGAGGCCGCCGGGATGGATCCGGACAACCTGCCCGAGTCTGACCCGACGGCAATGGACTTCGGGTCCGGCGGCGACTCCGCGTCCAAGGCGTGGAAGGACATCTGGGGCGCCGGCCAGGGCGTTGGTGGCGTGACCTCGACCGGGCCCGTGGCCGATCTCGTCGACCGTCTGCGCACCGAGTACCGCGCCGCCATCGACTCGTTGGCCCAGGCCACCGCCGCGGAGACCGCCAACATTGCAGAGGCGCCCACCGCCGGGGAGACCGCCGCCGCCGGTTCGACGTCAGCGACCGCCGGCAACTGAGGCCGGGGTCGTGTCGCTGAAGTTCGCGATCCTCACCTCGCTCACCGAGCGGGAGGGCAGTGGGATCGAGCTGGCCAGACGGTTCGACAAGTCGATCGGATTCTTCTGGCCCGCCACCCACCAGCAGATCTACCGCGAGCTCGACCGCCTGGCCACCGACGACCTCATCAGCGAGCTGCCCCAGGAAGGCCCGCCCCGGCGCGGCCAGCCCAGGCGGTTCGCAGTGACGGAGGCCGGCCGGGCACTGCTCGAGGAGTGGATCGGCCAGGACGATGAGCCCGAAGCGCTGCGCGCGTCGCTCGCCGTCCGGGTGCGGGCGGCTGCGATCACCGGTCGGGTCGACGAGGTCCGTCGGGCACTCGAGCACCACCGGACGCTGCGGCATGAGCGGCTCGAGCAATATCTGGCCATCGAGCAGCGCGACTTCGCGGCCGTCGACCCCGCCGACGTCCGCGGAGTCCTCCAGCACCGGGTCCTGGTACTCGGCATCGACGGCGAGCGGTCCTGGCTGGCCTGGTGCGAGGAGACACTCCGCGCGCTGGACGGGCTCAGCCCGTAGCGCCCCATCCGCCAGTGGATTCGGCCCCTGGCCCCATTCATAAGTGGGTTTCGCACACCCCGTTCTCGGGAAACGTGTGCCGAAGTCTCTTGGCGATGAGGTGGATGGCGCGGGCCCCTGGCGTGGGGCGAGGCGGGGGTTCTAGCTGACGGTGAGTAGGAGCTTGCCGTGGGTGTCGCCGGATTCCAGCAGCGCGAGTGCCTCGGAGGCCCGCTCCAGGGGGATCTCGCGCGAGACCCGCGGGGTCACCTGGCCCGCGGCGACCATCGGCCACACGGTGTCCACGACCTCCCGGCAGATGCCGGCCTTGCCGCCGGGGCCGTCGACCGGGCGGGCGCGGAGATTGGTCGCCACGACACCCGCGCGCTTGGTCAGCAACCGCCCGAGATTGAGTTCGGCCTTCACGCCGCCCTGCATCCCGATCACGATGAGGCGACCGTCGGGGGCAAGGGCGGCAAGATTGCGTTCCAGATATTTGGCGCCCATGACGTCCAGGATGAGGTCGACTCCGGGGGCGCGGTTGCTGGCCTCGTCGTCGTCGCCCCAGTCTTGTACCCGTTCGACAAAGTCCTCGTCGCGATAATCGATGGCCAGGTCAGCGCCAAGATCGCGGCACATCTGGACCTTCTCTTGGCCGCCGGCGGTCGTGGCCACGCGGGCGCCGAGGGCGCGACAGACCTGGATCGCGTGGGAGCCGATGCCGCCCGCGCCGCCGTGGATGAGCACTCGCGGGGCGCCGAGTTCGGTCTCGCCCCAGCGGGCGTTCGCGGCGAGGGTCCCGCGGCCGAGCCCGCCCGTCATCGCCAGGTTGGACCACACCGTGCACGCCACCTCCGGCAGCGACGCCGCATCGTGCAGACTCACGCCGGCGGGAACCGGCATCACCTGGGCGGCCGGGACCGCGACCTTCTCGGCGTACCCGCCGCCGGCGAGCAGCGCGCAGACCTCGTCACCGATCGTCAGGTGCTGCACGCCCTCGCCGATCGCCGAGATGCGACCCGAACACTCCAGGCCGAGGATCTCCGACGCCCCGGGCGGCGGCGGGTAGTGGCCCTTGGTCTGCAGGAGATCGGCGCGGTTGACCGCCGTGGCGGCGATGTCGATGACGACCTCGCCGGGCGCGGGCGTGGGGTCGGGGACCTCCGTGAGCCGCAGGGTGTCGGGGCCGGTGGTGTACTCGATGGCCTTCATGTCCTCGACCGTAGTCGGGATGCCTGTCACCGGCAGACACTCGACAGGTACGCGACAGACACGGAACAGACACGGCCGGGCTGTGGGAGCGGGGCGGGGTCCACTACGATGGCAACGTCGCCGCGTGTGTTCCACGTGGAACCGTGCGGTTGCGCGACGCGCGTGATCGCAGGTGGCGGCGGGGAAGTGTGGCAGAGCGGCCGAATGCACTCGCCTTGAAAGCGAGCGTGCCTAAACAGCACCGGGGGTTCAAATCCCTCCACTTCCGCAACAGCCCAGAGAATGCGCTGGTCAGATGGTGTTTTCGAGATCTGGTTTAGGGCTTGTGTCACTACCGTGTCATAGCGGGAATGACTGGGCAGCTCAGCTCGATGCTCGTCGCGGCTTCGGATATTCCGCCCGCGCCCCTCGGCCTCCGCGGAGTTGCGTGCTCGTCTGCCCGTGCTTTCCCCTCAGGTTCCACTCGTACAGGCGGGCGGTCTCGTCTATGTGCTCGCACACATCGCAGAGATGTCGGGTCGTTACGTTCGACGAGAAGTGGGGGCGGTCGATGAAGTAGTCCTCGCCGCACCGGGCACACTCGTAGGCTGGCCCGAGAGCGCCGCCTTCCGAGGTGAACGCTTCCCTCTCCTGGTACTCCTTCTCCCGCCGTCTCCGGTTGCTCTCCACGACGGTGCGCTTCCATCGGAAGAAGCTCTCCTGAGCCCTCTTTCCGCAGGGTTCACACGTCGGACCGGCACCCAGGATCTGATGCTGAGGGGTGCCAGCCGGTACGTGAGTCCCACACCTCTGACAGATCGTGTCGTGCTCGGGTGGCTTAGTCATTGGGTTCTCCTTGCTCTCAGCGACGGTGGACGTCGGCGTACTCCTAAACGAACTCGCGTGGGACCGGGATGCCCTCCACTTCCGCAGAGGGGCGGAGTAGCCTCAGGTCAGATAATGTTTTTGGGGTCGTTACCGGGCCCCGTGGTTCTATCGTGGCTTATAGGTACGACAAAGCCCCCGCCACTGGGACGGGGGCCTGGTCTGGGAGTCACAGCTCCGTCGCGAAGACGAGGTCGTCGTCGGGGGTAAGACTCGTCGCGAAGGTGTACTTGCTATCGAAGTCGCGCTTGCTCTTGGTCTTGAGCTGGCGCTCGCCGTCGACCTTCTCGATCCACCAGCGCAAGTTCTCGGAAAAGTGGATATGGGTGACGGGCTCCTTGTTCCCGGAGCTGATCTCCCAGACGCCGTCGTCCTCGAAGAGGTAGCGGAACAGCTCAGCCGTGTGGGTGGAACCGTAGTCCTCCTGGAACTTCTTCATCGTGGTTACGCCTGCGGGACCGGAGTGCTTGCTGATGTCGTTGGTCTCCCGGTGAAAGGTCTCCATGTAGACGACGAGCTCCTTGGGGGTCATGTGCTCCAGGGGCTTGCCGATCCGGCGCTCGTACTTGTCCCACCGAGACTGGTCTGGACCCTCCAGGCGCTCCGCTGGCGTCCCCCCCCCCCCCGGGGTCGCCTGGGGTTCGGGGGCCCGGAGGCCCATCGAGGCGCAGGGTGGGACCCTGGCCCTCTGATCGCCATGATCGCCTCGGTGGCCCACAGGCGACCTCCGTTGCGCTCAGCGAAGCTCAGGGCCACCGAGGGGGTCGTAGGCCACTACATACGATCCGGGGCTGCCCCGCCTCGCACGAGGACCACTGGAGCTTCCGGTCGGTCGGCACGCTTGCCGTCACGAGTGAACCTCGCCTGACGGAAAAAGTCGATCCAGTCCTCCTGGGACAAGTACGCCTCGGTGAAGCTCTCGCAGGTTAGCCCCGCTGATTCACGGAGCGTGAGGACTG
>NZ_JAALDM010000288.1 GCF_014144865.1 Dietzia aerolata
AAGCGTAGTGCCCGCCGCAAGTGCCACCTGCCCGCCACAACTGCCACCTGCCCGCCGCCAGCGGCTGTGGTCCGATGACGCATTCTGAGGCGGTGCTGCGCGCAGGCCTCAAGTCCGCCGATCGACCAGCAGGCTGGGGCATAATCAGGCGGGTGAACCTCAGGAAGAATCCTGTCCCGGAAGCACCGCGAAGTCCGGGAGTGCCGCGACGCCGCGCCCGAGGGACAAGGGCCGCCCCGGTCGTTGTCTCGTCCGCGCTCCTGGCCGCTGTCCTGGGAAGCGGCTGCGTGGTCTCTGAGGTCACCCATACGCAAAACGGCGAGACCGTCACCGAAACCGTAAACGAGGTCCCCAACAGTGAGGACATCGATCCGTGCGGACTGGATGAGTCATTCCTCCGTGAACTCTCCATAGATCCCGCCGACCTTCTTCGAGGTCGTGGGAGCAGTGCCTCACCCACGTGCACCTGGGAGAAGGGGCCGTACAGCGAACCCACTCTCTACTACTGGGTCGAAGGTGAGACACCCGCAAATCCGTCGAACGAGATCAGAGTCCTGGACAGTGGCGTGACAGCCGAGGTCTTTGTCGAGTCTGATGTCTCGACCAGATACATCCTGCGTGCGGACGACCTCACCCTGAACGTCTCCTACTCGGTCGACGCACCCGAGCCGGGGCAGAGCCTCGAACTCACGGCGCAGGAGGGAGTGGCCGCGACGATAGATCAACTCCTGCAGATGTACGGGCGCTGATGAAGGGCGGCCTCCCTGCTGCGTAGCCCGGGCAGGCACACTGGAGCCCATGATCGAGGTACGAAATCTCACCAAACGGTACGGCCCAGCCACCGCCGTCGACGATCTCACCTTCTCGGTGCGACCCGGCGTCGTGACCGGATTCCTCGGGCCCAACGGCGCCGGCAAGTCCACCACGATGCGGATGATCGTCGGCCTGGACACCCCGACCTCGGGAGAAGCACTGGTCAACGGCGTCCCGTTCCGCCAGTTGGACGATCCGGCGCGGACGGTCGGCTGCCTGCTGGACGCCACCTGGACCCACGCCAATCGCTCGGCCGGCTCGCACCTGAAGATGCTCGCCGCCGCGGCCAAGATCCCCAATTCTCGCGTCGACGACGTCCTGGGCCTGGTCGGCCTCACCGACGTCGCCGGCCGCAAGGTGGGCGGCTATTCGCTGGGCATGCGCCAGCGGCTGGGCCTGGCCACCGCCATGCTCGGCGATCCCCAGATCCTCATGTTCGACGAGCCCGTCAACGGCCTCGACCCCGAGGGCATCCTGTGGATCCGCCGGTTCATGCACGCCCGCGCGGCGGAGGGACGCACCGTGCTGGTGTCCTCGCATCTGCTGTCGGAGATGGCGCAGACCGCCCAGGATCTGGTGGTGATCGGCCGCGGCCAGTTGCGTGCCCAGACCTCGGTCGAGGAGTTCCTCTCGGCCGCCCAGTCGTCGGTCATCCTGCGGACACCGCACGTCGACGAGTTCGGGGCGGCGGCCCGCGAGGAGACGATCAACGCCACCTTCGATCCGCAGCAGGGGGTGTTCGTGATCGAGGGCCTGTCGGCCCAGCAGGTCGGTGACTTCTCGGCCAGCATCGGCATCACGATCCACGAGTTGCAGGAGAAGCGGGCGTCGCTGGAGGAGGCCTTCATGGCCCTCACCGATCAGGACGTCGAGTACCACGGTCAGGAGTCCACCCGATGAACCTTCTCAAGTCCGAGTGGATCAAGGTCACCACCACCAAGAGCGCCTACTGGCTGTACGGAATCGGCATCCTGCTGGCCATCGGCATGGCCGCCCTGATCGGCCAGTTCGAGCAGTCCATGGCCGGGGAGCCGATGGCCGGCGAGCCGGGCCCGGGCAGCGACGCACTGTTCGCCATCCTGGGGGTCAGCGCATTCACGGTGCTGCTCGTGTGGATCGCCGCGATCGTGGCCGTGACCGGCGAATACCGGTACCACACCATCCGATCGTCGTTCCTGGTCACGCCCTCGCGGTGGCCGGTGATAGCCGCCAAAACCGGGCTGTTCGTGGTCCTGTCGATGGTGGTGGTCGCCGTCGCCGTCGTCGTCTCTCTTCTCGTGGGCGGCGCATTGTCCGGCAACGAGGCCTGGACACCGTTCTCGGGTGACGGCCTGAATCTGCTGTGGCGATTCCCGGTCTACACCGGCATCGGCACGCTCGCGGTGATCGGGCTGGCGTACATCATGCGCAACGCGGCCGGTACGATCTCGTTGTTCCTGGTGTGGGTGCTGGCAGTCGAGGGCATGATCTCGATGATCCCCAAGGTCGGTCAGGACATCGCGGCGTGGATGCCGTTCGCCAACGGCGACTTCTGGACGCAGGGCGAGCAGGCGCGCGGGTTCGTCACCTGGGGTGAGTGGCCGGCGTTCTTCTGGTACCTCGGCGTCTGTGTGGCGCTGTGGGTCGTGGGGCTGGTCATCACACTGCGCCGGGACGCCTGATCCCCGGCTCGGCGTCGGGGGTCTGACAGACCTCGGCGCCGGGCGATCGGCGCCGTGAGACCGCGGCGCCCCCAGGTGGCGCCGCCCGACGTGAAATGAGTGACGCGAGTTGGCCGCCTTCTCCACCCCTGCCTCCCGGGCGCGGGACGCCGCCGCACGCGCCGAGCGCGTCGAGGCCAGGCGCCGC
>NZ_JAALDM010000289.1:0-10105 GCF_014144865.1 Dietzia aerolata
CCCGCCGCGCCGCGACGACCGCCGCGACAAGGATCGCCAGCCCGACCGCCGCCAACGACGCCCCCGCGAGCGCCGGCGAGGTATAGCCGAACCCGAGCGCGATCACCACGCCACCCAGCCACGCCCCGAGCGCATTGGCCGCGTTGAGCGCGGAGTGGTTGAGCGACGCGGCGAGCGTCTGGCCGCGCCCGGCGTAACGCATAAGCCGCGTCTGCAGGCCGGGCACCAGCGCGGATCCGGTCGTGCCGACGAGGAACAGCCCGATCACCGCGGTCACGGGATGGTGCGCGGCGACGGAGAACAGCGCGAGGATGCCGACCATCACGGCGGCGATGAGGACGAGGCCGCGGTCGAGGTCGCGGTCGGCGACAATCCCGCCGAGCACATTGCCGGCCACCATGCCGAGCCCGTAGACCGCCAGCACGACGGGCATCCATGCGGGGTCGATGCCGGCGACGTCGACCATCGTCCACTGGATGTACGTGTAGATCGCGAACATCCCGCCGAAGCCGACCGCGGCCACCGCGAGCGTCGCCAGGACCTGCGGCCGGGCCAGCGCGGCGAGCTCCTCCCTCGCCCTGACGACGGGGGCGCCCTGGGGTTCGGGGACGACGACGAGGATCGCCACCACGGTCAGTGCGCCGATCACCCCGACCGCGATGAACGCGCTCTCCCAGCCGGCGGCATCGCCCAGCCATGTGGCGACGGGGACGCCGATCACGTTCGCCACGGACAGCCCGAGCAGGACCTGGGCAACCGCCCGCGCGTGCTTTCCTTCGCCCGCGAGCGACGCCGCTACCAGCGAGGCCACGCCGAAGTAGGCGCCGTGCGGGATACCGGCGAGGAACCTGGCAGCGACCAGCGCTTCCAGCGTCGGCGCGAAGGCCGCGGACACGTTGCCGACGGTGAACAGAGCCATGAGGACCATGAGCAGGGTGCGCCGTCGCCACCGGGAGGTCCAGACCGTCAGCAGCGGGGCGCCCACCACCACGCCGAGTGCGTAGGCGGAGATGACGGTGCCGGCCTGGGGCTCGGTGATGTCGAAGCCGTTCGCGATCTGGCGCAGCAGGCCCATCGCGGCGAACTCGGTGACGCCGATGCCGAAGCCGCCCAGCGCGAGCGCGAGGATCGCCAGCCGGACGCGGGCGGGCGTGAGCGGCGGAGCGGTGGGCGCAGCTTTCGGCTGGTCTTTATCAGTGGCGGACGCGTCAGGCTCACGGTGATCGTCTGAGAGCTGGGGCACCGCAGCAGGCTACGCCGTCTGGGACATCTGGCCCCACGCCCTAGGCCCGCGACTACCCCTGCGCACGCTCGCTACGCGCGCCGCACCGCCACAGCCCTGCCCGTGGCTTGCTCGGGTCGAAATGGCAGCGGCCCCCACGCCCGGTGAGGGGCAGAGGGGGCCGCGAAGAGCGAGTGGCTCAGAAGCCGAAGTTGGCCGATCCGGTGGCGTAGCTGTTCACGACCAGCGCGGGGATGCGGAGGATGCCGTCGATGACCGGGTTGCCCTGGTAGAAGCCGGAGACGGCCTCGACAAGCTGGCCGGTGACGTCGGAAAGCGGACCGGAGACGACGCCGCCGTACGCGGGGAAGTTCATGGTGTTCCTCGATTCGTAGTGCCCCGATTGGCGGGACTGCCGGGCCACCGCACTCGGGCGACCGAGCAGAACCTTATGTGCCACTTAATGACATCGGTGCGCCCCGACGGCGTCGAAGGTGTGACGCACCAGGCATTCCGAGCCTGCCGAGCAGGTCAGCAAGTAAGAAGATCTCAAGTTAGATCTTCCTGATAAACACCTGAACGGGCGTGCTCCGCAACCCCGTCAGCGCTGCTGATACGACAACTGTCGCGACTCCATTCGTTGACCGTCGCGACAACATCCCTCGGCTGTCGCGGGGCCAGCGCTCGGCTGTCGTGACAGCATTCGCCGGCCCGGCTGCCCACCCGATGACGCACGGCTAATGAACAGAGCCCCTCATTGCGGGCGCGAAGCAGCCTAGGCTAGCCTGTGCCCAGGTCATGAGTTCCAGCAACAAGCCCCGGCTAGCTGGACGGCAACCCTCCACCGCGGTGGGGTGCCCCGGGAGACGACCTGGCCCTCACCGCATCCGGTGGCAGGCAAGCGCGGGTCCGCAGTCCATTAAGCGGCCGGACCCTTCTGACGAGAGGAGGGGCTAGGCCCCTATGACGTACGACAACAGCAACCCCGACTGGGCATTCGAGACCCGGCAGGTGCACGCAGGTCAGCCCGTCGATTCCGACACCGGCGCCCGCAATCTCCCCATCTACCAGACCACCTCGTTCGTGTTCGCTGACGCCGAGCAGGCCGCGAACCGTTTCGCGCTGTCCGAGATGGGCCCCATCTATACCCGCATCACCAACCCGACCGTCGCCGCGGTCGAGGAGCGCATCGCCTCCCTCGAGGGTGGCGTCGCGGCGACCATGTTCGCGTCGGGCCAGGCCGCCGAGACGGCTGCCATCCAGTCGATCCTCCAGGCCGGCGGCCACGTCGTGGCCTCCCCCCGCCTCTACGGCGGCACGGACGCGCTGCTGCGGCACACCCTGCCGAAGTACGGCATCGAGACCACGTTCGTCGAGAACCCGGATGATCCCGAGTCGTGGCAGGCCGCCGTCCGGCCCAACACCCGCGCGTTCTACGCCGAGACGATCTCCAACCCGCTCAACGACGTGCTGGACATCCCGGCTATCGCGGAGGTCGCCCACCGCAATCAGGCCCCACTGATCGTGGACAACACGACGGCCACTCCGTACCTGGTCCGTCCCCTGGAGTTGGGTGCCGACGTCGTCGTCATCTCCGCCACCAAGTACCTCGGCGGGCACGGTTCCTCGCTGGCCGGCGTCCTGGTCGACGGCGGTTCCTTCGACTGGCGCGCGCAGCGCGACGGCGAGGACCTCTACCCGTCCTTCACCACCCCGGACCCCGCGTACCACGGCGCGGTCTACGCCGACCTGGGCGCACCGGCGCTGGCCCTCAAGGCCCGTGTCACCCTGCTGCGCGACACCGGCGCCGCGCCGAGCCCGTTCAACGCCTGGGCCATCGCGCAGGGCATCGACACCCTGAGCCTGCGCGTCGAGCGGCACGTCGCCAACGCGCAGAAGATCGCCGAGTGGCTCGACGCCCGTAGTGACGTCGCGACCGTCAACTACGCCGGCCTGCCGTCCTCGCCGTGGCACGCCAACGCGCAGAAGATCTCCCCCAAGGGCGCCGGCGCGATCATCACGTTCGAGCTCACCTCCCCCGAGGGCGCGTCCGACGAGGATCTCAAGTCGCGGGCCTGGGCGTTCATCGACGCGCTCAAGCTGCACTCGTGCCTGGTCAACATCGGTGACGTGCGGTCGCTGGTGAGCCACCCGGCCACCACCACCCACTCGCAGGGCACCCCGGAGTCCAACGCGAAGGCCGGCGTGTCCATCTCGAGCATCCGCCTGTCGGTGGGCATCGAGGCCGTCGAGGACATCATCGGCGACCTCGAGCTCGGGTTCGCCGCGATCTCCTGAAGTTAAGCCCATGGTTTCCGCCTCCGATCCGCTCGCGCTGCTGCCTCCGGGTGACGGCACTCTCGGCCACGTCGCCATCGGCGATATCACACTGGTCACGGGTGTCGTCCTCCCGGCGGTGACGCTCGCGGTGCAGCGGTGGGGGCGGATCAATGAGGACCGGTCCAACGTCGTGCTGGTCGAACACGCGTTGACCGGCGATTCGCACGTCGTGGGGCCGGTCGACTCGCTGCACCCCACCCCGGGCTGGTGGAACGGGCTCGTGGGGCCCGGACTGCCGCTGGACACCGACCGCTACTGCGTGGTGTCCGTGAACGTCCTGGGTGGGTGCCGCGGGTCGACGGGGCCGAGCTCGTTGCACCCGGACGGGCACTACTGGGGCGCCCGCTTTCCCGCCGTGTCCGTGCGCGACATGGTCAACTCGGAGCGGATGCTCGCCGACCTGCTGGGCATCGAGCGGTGGGCCGCGGTGATCGGCGGCTCGATGGGCGGCGCCCGCACGCTCGAGTGGATGATCACCCACCCGGAGCGGGTTCGCGCCGCCTGTGTTCTGGCCGTCGGCGCGCGGGCGTCGGCCGACCAGATCGGAATCCAGACCGCCCAGATCATGGCCGTCACCTCGGATCCGCACTGGCAGCAGGGCGGCTATCACGGCACCGGCCGCACGCCCGTGACCGGTCTGGGCATCGCCCGCCGCATCGCCCATCTGAGCTACCGCGGCGAGGTGGAGCTGGACGAGCGCTTCGCCAACCGCCCGCAGCCGGGCGAGGATCCGCGCGCGGAGGACCTGTCCATGTCGGGCCGGTTCGCGGTGCAGTCCTATCTCGATCATCAGGCGGGCAAGCTCGTCTCCCGCTTCGACGCCTGTACCTACGTGTTGCTCACCGACGCCCTTAACCGGCATGATGTCGGCCTTGATCGCGGCGGTGTCGACGAGGCTCTGCGCACCTGCCCGGTGCCGTGCGTGATCGGCGGCGTCACGACCGACCGCCTGTATCCGCTGCGCCAGCAGGCCGAGCTCGCCGAGTTGCTGCCGGCCGCCGACCCGCTGGTGGTCATCGACAGCCCCGCGGGCCACGACGGGTTCCTCACCGAGGACGACGTGGTGGGCCCGATGCTGCAGCGCACCATGGAATTGTCCGAGCAGGACTCCCGCAATCGTTCGCGGGGACTGGCGTGAAAAACCAAGATCGCACCCCAAAACCAAACCCCAACCCCAACCCAAAACCGGACGACGACGACAACACCGTTCACCCGGCCCCCACTGACTCGGCTGCGGGCACTGACCCGGCCACCACTCATCTCGGGGCCGACCACGACTCAGGCGATGATGCCTTTGCCGACCACACCCGCTACCCGGCGGCCTGGGCACTGGTCGGTATGTCGGCGGCGCTCGGGATCATCGGCCTGTCGATCGGGTTCGCCACCGTGCTCGGTCTGACCGCCACCGCGTCCGGGACCCGGGTCGACGGCTCCGCTGCCGACACCTCAGGCTTCGGACCGATGATCGTCTCCGCCGCAGCCTCGCTCATTCTGGGGATTCTGCTCATCGCCGGCGCCGCTCTGCTGTGGCGGGCCCGCCGGGCGTCAGTCCTGGTGATCAGCGCCGCCGTGACTCTACTGGCGTTGAGCTCGCTGGTCCGATTGGTGTTCGACAGCATCACGTTCCTGTCGGTGATCGGGACCGTGCTCTCGTTCCTCGCACTGGGCATGATGGGCTATCTGATCACGTCGGACGGTGTCCGCGAGCACGTTCGCGAGGGCGTCCCGCTCCGGCTTCGGTGAGCTGCCCCTCCACCGCTAGCGTCCGACCCGCTGGCGTCCCGCCCGCACCGACGCGCCCTTCACCTACCAGCAACCAGTTGACCCGCCCGATAGCGGTTCACACGCCCAATTGTGCAGGTCTTTCGCCATCGGGCGGGCGAGCTGAAGCTCAGCAGGTCCGCTTCGACTTTGCTCGTCCGATTTGCAGGTCGGGACGTCACTGAATCAATCCCAATGGGCTGTTCAGACAATAATTCGGCGCTGAGACAGCCGCATCCCACACGCATGACCAGCTCCACAGGCGAACCGAATCCGGCGGTGAAGCTCAGCAATCGCCTCCCGGCGATCTAGATCATGAGGTCCATGAACTCAGTGGACCGCTTGATGCCGATGCTCATGTCAACCGAACAACTGCGCAGTCGCGGAATGACCGCGCAGTCCTTACGCCGTGACGTCCAGTCTGGGACGCTTCTTCGAATTCGGCCGGGGTTCTTTGTCGAGAAAGCCGCGGCTGAGCTCGACAGGGCAGATCGCCACTTACTGTCGGTTCTCGCGGCCAACGCGGCGCTTGATCGCCCGGTTTTCTCACACGCCTCTGCTGCGCTTATCCACGGGCTCCCAGATTGGGGACTCCCACTTCGCAAAGTGTCCGTGTCCGAGGAAAGCACAAAGTCCGGATCACGTTCCTCCGAAATTGCAATAGCTCATCGGGTACCAGATCTGACGGACCACATCACTTCGGTTGACGGGCTGCTGGTCACCAGCCCGGAGCGCACTGTCACCGACGTTGCGTTGACCACCAAGAGAGATACGAGCGTGTCTTTGGCAGACGGCGCACTGAGATCGGGACTCGTCTCCCCGGATTCGCTCGCCGCCTCACTCGAGAATGCTTCAGGTCGCCATGGAATCAAACGCGCCAGAGACGCGATGAGCCTTGTCGACGCCAAGTGCGAGAGCGTCGCAGAGACACTAAGTCGACTCACGTTCCTCGACCACGATCTACCGATACCCGAGACGCAGGTCGAAATCCGCAACCACCATGGCGTTCTAGTCGCCCGTGTTGACTTCTTCTGGCCCGAGTTCGGCGTCATCGGAGAATGCGACGGATTCGGCAAGTACTTCAATGGCCGCACCCCGACCGAGACCCGGGAGCAACTGGTCAAGGAGAAAGACCGCGACGCTGAACTCGTAGCCCTCGGCTATCGCGTCATACATTGGCATTGGCGAGACATCATGGAGCCGGCTCGACTCGCGGCGTTGATCAGGCGCGTACTCTTCTCAACCGCCCAGTAAGTCCGCCAACAGTGCACGCTATCCGACGCTGCCTTACACCCCACCCGCCCGATGGCGAAAGAACTGCGCGATCGTGCAGGTCAATCGTCATCGCAAATGTCTTTCGACAATCGGCAGCAGCCAACGGTCAGACATCCCGCTGGGAGAAGGGTCGAGCTTCCCGGTCAGCCAGTGGGTCAGCCGGTTCCCAGCGCGTCGACGGACGTCGCGAGCCACAGGATGACCGCCCCGACCACCGCGGAGAACAGCACATCGAAACGCTTGGTCCGCACCGCGAGCAGTCGCGCCCGCTCGTCCGTGAGCACCGCCCGCAGGACCGCCGCCCCGAGAGCGACCAGTCCCAGAAGGAATGCCCCGCGCCGCCAGCGCTCGAACACCACGAAGCCCAGCGCGACCATCACCCCGAACAGCACCAGTGCCAGCGGCCACTGATCGCGGATCTGCGGCCAGGTAATCCGAGCGCGTCGGGTACGCGTTGTCCGCGCGCCGGCGCCCCGGGGCCCGTGTGCGGCGGCCGAGGTCTCCCCATGTGCGGAAGTCACCGGTCCGGTCACCACCTCTCGTCGTGGATGTGGGCTGCCCAATTGTCGCGTCGAGCCGGGCGGAAGCCTTCGCCGAGGGGGTGGGCGGTAGGCAAGACTGCCCCGATCCGTACCGATTCCGGCAACTCCAGCAACTCGGCCACCTCCTGCTCGGCGTCGAGCAGTACGGTCGTCCACGCCGATGCCAGGCCAAGCGACCGCACGGCGAGCATATAGCTCCAGGCCGCGGGGAGCACCGACCCCCACAGAGACGCCTGGTTGCCGTCCATCGACCGACCGGCGGTGTCGACGCACGCCACGACGTGAACCGGCATCCGGCCCATGTTCGCGGCCAGGTGCGCAGCGGACTCGAGGTCGCTCGGAGCCTTCTCGCCGCGCCGGGCCGCCTCGCTCCGGGCCGCCTCGAGGAACTCGCCGTATCGGGCGTTCCACACCCTTCGGTAGTGCTCCCCCAGCTCGGCGCGCGTTCCCGGATCGGTCACCACCACGAAGTGGGCGCGAATGCTGGCACCGCCGGTGGGGGCTTGTCCCGCGTACCCCAGTGCGCGAAGAATCGACTCCATATCCACTGGACGTTCCGGATCCAAACGCCTCCGGACCGTCCGGGTAGTAGCTAACGCCTCAAAGGGGGTGTGCGGCAGCAACTTTCGTCCGATATCAGGTAACGATAGGGGGTCCGAGAACGACGGATCCAAGAGAGCCACCTCCCCACTGTAGCGTGCGGAAGGAGCGACACGCGGTCCACTGATGAGTCAACATCCCTGCGGAAGGCGAGGACATTGCGACACACTTCCCACCGAGAAACCCTCGGCGGCAAGGCATCCGGCTTACTCGACCTCGCCGGGGCCGGGTGCAGGGTGCCGGCCTGGGAGGTGCTGGACGCATCGTATTTCCGACTCGATTCCGGCGAGGGCCCACTGTCGCGTGACGTGATGGACGAGTTGGAGCGGATCGTCGGATCACTCGGTCCGGGCCCGTTGGCCGTTCGGAGTTCCGCGACCGTTGAGGACGGCGACGAACGCTCCTTCGCCGGCGCGTTCACCACCGTTCTCGGTGTCCACGTCGACCCCGCCGCGATCCCGGGCACGGGAACGGGCATGGGCCTGACGGAACTCGCCGACGCGGTCCGCACCTGCTGGCGCTCAGCCGCAGGCGCGAATGCGACCGTGGCCGGGGGCAAGGGCCGGGGCACACACACCAACCCGGTCGGGCCAGTTGTCGACGAGGACCCAACCGGCTCTACACCTGCGATGGCCGTGGTGATTCAACGCATGATCTCCCCCCGCGCGGCCGGGGTGGTCTTCACCGGCCAGGCCTACGGGCGCCCGGACACGTTGCTCGTCAGCGCGGTTCCCGGACTCGGCGAGGGGCTGGTCTCCGGTGCCGTCGATGCGGACGTGACCCTGGTCGATCTCAGTGGCCGGCGCCTGCGCGAGCATCTCGGGGATAAGGAAACGATGTTCCGCCAGGTCCGCGGCACGAGTGACCGGGCCGGAGGCGACGCCAGGATCGAGCAGGTCGAGGTCCCGATGCGGGATCGGGCGGGCGCGGTCCTGACCGACGGCGACCTGCGTGCGCTGGCCGCGGAGGTCGCCAAACTGCCCGATCCGGTCGGAAATGGGATTGACGTCGAGTACGCGATCGACGAAGACGGGGTATGGATGCTGCAGTCTCGGCCGGTCACGGCGGAGATCCCCGAACCGGATCTGCCGGTGATCCCGGACGCAGCAGACGTGGTGCGTGCCGAGTCGACGGTCCCGGGTCAGGAGCGGATCTGGGACAACTCCAACATCATCGAGAGCTTCAACGGGCCCACCTCGCCGCTGACGTTCAGCACCGCGTCCTCGGTCTACGCCCGCGTCTACGACGGCTACGCCCGCTCGCTGCGGGTACCGCGCGCCCAGCTGGCGCAGGTCCGCGAATGGACTCCTGAACTACTGGGACAGTTCCACGGCCGCGTGTACTACAACCTCATGAACTGGTACCGGATGGTCGGGATCGCGCCGGGCTATCCGCTCAACCGGCGGGTTCTGGAGGTCGCTCTGGGGGTGTCTGAATCGCTGGACACGGCGACCGCGCGGACTCTACATCCGTTCAGATTCGCGACCCCGCTGCACCGCCTCGTCTCGCGCACCATCACCACGGCGATCTTCGTCCGCCGGCTGCTGGGAATTGAGGAGTTCGTGGACGACTTCCTATCCTCGTTCGACACGATCTACCGCGAGTACGACGGCATCGACTACGACGCCCTGTCCGGCCCGGAGGTGTTCCGCCGCTACGAGGAGATGGAGCGCCGGCTCATCGACCGGTGGGGACCCGTCATGGTCCTGGACGCCGCGCTGCTCACCCTGAGCGGGTCAATGTTCGGCGCCACCAAGCTTCTGCTGCCGGATGCCCCGGAGTGGGTGGGCTACGCGGTCATCTCCCCCGGCGCCGACATCGAGTCTGCCGAGCCCGCCCACGCCCTGTCCGAGCTGGCTGGCAAGATCTCCGCCGACCCGGACCCGGACCTGCGCGCGATGGTGGTCGAGGGCTCGGGCGAGACCGCACTGGCCCGGATCCGCGAGGAGGGCCCCGACTGGCTGCGCGCGGACATCGACGCCTACCTGGCCGACTACGGCTACCGCAGCCCGGACGAGCTCAAGCTCGAGATCCCCGACCTGCGCGAGGATCCGTCCCTGCTCATCGGCATGATCCGCGGGGCACTGTCGTCGGCCTCCCCGGATCACGGACCGGAGGCCGAGGACTACCTGGACGCGCACCTGACGGGTCTGCGCCGCCGGTTCTACGACGGACTGCGTCACCGGGTTGCGCGGGCGGCCGCCTGCCGCGAGCGGGTCCGCTTCGCCCGCACCCGCGCGTTCGGGATGATCAAACGGATGGTCCGCGCGATGGGCCGGGACCTCGCATCGAGGGGCGTGATCGACGCCTTCGACGACGTGTTCTGGCTGCGCCTGGACGAGATCCGCTCGCTGTACCGCGACGG
>NZ_JAALDM010000289.1:10154-10456 GCF_014144865.1 Dietzia aerolata
CGCCTCGCGTCGGCGTGCGCGCGAGATCGCCGACGGACTGGTGGCCCCGGCGCGGTTCCGGACCGCCGGCGGCAGGCCCTCCCCCTCTGAACTCTCGGACGCCGGATTCGTGCCCCTGACGCAGATCCCCTCGGCCGAACGCGGAGACGTGCTCGGGGGGATCGCCTCGTCGTCGGGCACTGCGCGCGGCGTTGTCGTCGTCGTCTCCGATCCGGCGGACGCCACGGGCGGCATCATCGCCACCTACCGCACCGACCCGGGGTGGGTGACGGCGCTTCCCTCCGCCACGGCGCTGCTCATCG
>NZ_JAALDM010000290.1 GCF_014144865.1 Dietzia aerolata
GTGCCGCGGCCGGGGCATTAGGTCACGCCTCTCCACTGGCTCACCAGGTGAAGCACTCCGCGAGGCTCTGGCGCCAGCTCCCCAAGAAGCTCCAAATCCGTACTACCTTGTAGTACATTTCTAGGGTGGGTAAGGAAATTCGATGGGATGCTCCCGCCACTGCATATATTCGCTCCCGACCCCAACGCTATCCAGGCGGGCGCGGTGTGGAACCTGAGTGGGCTGGCGAGGTCATGGATGACGACGAACTCCTCGCCTTGGAGCCCGATCCGAAGTCCCGCATGGGGGCGTCTCGCTTCATCGGCTACTCCCCCACTGCTGGCCGGGTTCTGACGGTCATCGCCTTCCGCGATGACGACGGTGACCTGCATGGCATAAATGCGTGGCCCGCCACCGGTGCGGACCTCAAGCTCTATCGCGAAGGAGACTGACATGGCCACCAGCATCGATCCCGATCTAGCCGCTCGTCTGCGGGCAGAGTCCGAAGCAGGCAAGGATGACCCGTACCCAGAAGGTGTCACCGGTGCCCGCCCGAACCGGCAGCGTTCGAAGGTGTACTCAGTGCGGCTGAGTCCGCAGGAGCAGGACGATCTCCGTCGTCTCGCCGAGGCCAAGCACCTGCCGGCCTCGACGTTGGTTCGCTCGTGGATCCTCGAGCGGCTAGACGCCGAGCGCTCCGCCTGACTTCGCTATTCTCATCGGAGCTCGCGGCGCCTTCAGTGGAAGGTCACACGGTGCCGCGCTAATCGATCGGCGGGCTGGAGGCCTGCGCCCAGAATCGCTTGGGGATCCGGCCTGCCAACCTGGCGGCGTGCCCGGCGCGGACCGCCTCGCGCATCGCAGCGGCCATGAGCGGCGGGTTCTCGGCGCGCGTCACGGCGGTGGCTAGCAGCACGCCGTCGCAGCCGAGCTCCATGGCCAGGGCGGCATCTGAGGCGGTGCCGATCCCGGCGTCGCAGATCACCGGCACCCCGGCGCGTTCGACGATCATCTCCAGATTGTGCGGGTTGGAAATGCCCAGCCCGGTGCCGATCGGCGCGCCCAACGGCATGACCGCCGCGCAGCCCACGTCCTCGAGCCGGCGCGCGAGGACGGGGTCGTCAGTGGTGTAGGGCAGGACGACGAAACCGTCGTCGACCAGGTCTTCCGCCGCCTCGACGAGTTCGATCGCGTCGGGCAGCAGGGTGCGCTCGTCGGCGATCACCTCGAGCTTGACCCAGTTCGTCCCCAGCGCCTCGCGGGCCAGGCGGGCCGTCTTGACCGCCTCGGCGGCGCCCCGGCAGCCGGCCGTGTTGGGCAGGGGACGGATCCCGAGCTCGCGCAGCATCCCGAGCAGACCCGGCCCGTCCGAGCCCAGACGCATGTCGACCTTGCGGATGGACACCGTCGTCAGCGCCGTGCCGGACGCGATGAGCGCCTCGCGCAGCACCTCCTGGTTGCCGGACCCGCCGGTGCCGGTGATGAGCCGCGAGGAGATCTCTTCACCCGCGATGACCAGCGGCGAGTCCAGCACGCTCGCGACCTGCGCCGCGACAGCCGGATCGGCCTCAGCCACCCTGGACCGCCATGAGGATGTCCACCTCGGCGCCGGCGCCCAGCGGGGTGTCGTCCCAGTTCGAGCCGGGCACCACCGCGCCGTCGACCGCCACGGCCACGCCGTCATCGGGCAGGTCCATCGCGGTGACGAGGGTGCGGACGGTGGCGCCGTCGGTGAGCGTGCGGTCCTCGCCGTTGACGGTGACGATCATGGGTCCTCCTCGGGGCAGAACTACTCACCCACCACGGTAGTCACCCCCGCACAGCCCCGCGCCCCCGGCCTGTGGCGGCGCTCACCCCCGCCGGAACCGCCCCGCCCCGGCCGCGCGCGCCGCATCGGGAATCGGCCGGTTCTGCAACTCGGCGAGCACGGTCGCCGCCGTGATGGGGGTCAGCGCGATCCCGTTGCGCCCGTGCCCGGTGGCAAACACCACGCGCGGGTCATCGGGGTCGGCGCCGAGGATCGGCAGGTTGTCGGGGGTCATGGGCCGCAGCCCGGCGATCATCTCGGCTAGCTCATACTCGCCGATCCCCGGAAAAATCGTCTCCGCATCCGCCAGCAGATCGCGCACGCCGGCCACGGTCACCTGCCGGTCGTCGCCGTGCTCGTACTGCGTCGCCCCCACCACGAGCCCACCATCGCGCGGCACCAGGTACAGCGGGCGACCGCGCACGAACGCGCGAACAACTCCCCGCGGAGCGTCCTCGCAGCCGGGCCTGGCCCGAAGTCGCAGCACCTCCCCCTTCACCGGCCTGATCGGGAGTCCGGCGAGAGCTGCGGACCCGGCGCCCGCGGCCAGCACTATGCGGTCGGCGCCGGCGATGTCGTCGTCGTCCAACGATCCGACCTCGCCCCGCACCCACGTGACACCCTCGGCGCGACAGGCGCGGGCAAGCGCGGCGAGGAGGACGCGGTTGTCCACGGCGCCCTCGGAGTCCATGCGGTAGGCGGCGCGCGCCACGCGCGCGAGGGACGGTTCGGCGGCGCGGAGTTCGCGGCGGGTGACACGTCGCAGGTCGGAGCCCTTCACCCCTTCGACGACGACGACGTCGTTCCCCTCCGCCCACGACATCGCCATCTCGAGGTCACGTGCATCGGCGTCATCCACCGCGAGCATGTGCGTGTGGGTGGCGCTGCGGATCTCCCGCCCGGGCGGCGTGTGCGGGGCGAGGTCGGCGAGGAAGGTGTTCCACAGGCGTAGAGAGGCCACGCCGAGGGCGAACACGTCCTCCTCCCCAGGCCACGCCTCGCTGAAGGGGGCGAGCATGCCGCCGGCGACCCACGCGGCGCCGGAGGTGGGGACGCCGTCCGGGCCGGAGTCGTCGGGCTCGTGGATCACCACCTCGTCCGCCAGGCCGACGCGGGCGATGGTCCAGGCGCACGCGAGGCCGATCACCGAGCCGCCGATCACGGCGATCCGGCGGGTGGGGGCGCTTGCTGTCATCCCGCCACGCTACCCCGACGCCGAACCGGGCCCGCGTCAGGGCGAACCCGGGTATCCACCCCGAAATCGCCGCTGGACCAGTGATTTCGCGCCCGGTGCGGCCTAGCGTCAGCGACATGAATTCGCATCAGACACCGTCCGTTCCGTGGCAACCTCACATGTCCGGGGACCCAGCCCCGTATCCCTCAGCAGCTGGGGGCCCGGCGCCATACCGGCTCGCTTCCGCAGCCGGCGGTCCGGTCCCGTACCCGACCCGGCCTGCCGCCCCTGCTGCGAGCAAGCCGCCGGCGATCGGGCTCCCGTTGCTCGCCGTCCTCGGTCTGGCCCTGCTGGCCGTGCCGCGCGTGATCCTCCACGACCTGCATCTGGTGAACGAGGAAACGTTCGTCAATCTGCTGCTCGTGTTCGTGCCGCTGATCGTGTGGATCGCGGTCGTGCTGCGGGCCCGCGTGAAGCGGCCGTTCACCACTCTTCTCGCGGTTGGCGGTGTCTACGGGGTGTTCCTCGCGGTGACGCATCAGCTGCTGTGGAACATCAACTTCGAGGGCACCCCGCTGGAGCTCAGCGGAAACCTGGCCGGGACCGATTCTTTCCTGCAGGAACTGGTGTTCCGGGCCTCGGTCGGGGTCTCGTCACTGGTCACCGGACTGGTGGTGGGTGCGGTCGCCGGACTCGTGGCGCTCGGCCTGTCGAAGCTGACCCGGCGCTCGTGAGTTGAGACTTGGGCTGGGACCTGAGTTGGGGGTTTGAGTTCGGCTTTGAGTTTGGATGATCTCAGTTGCGAGACTCGGCCATTTTTCGCGACTCAGGTCATCCAAACGGAAGGCAGTCCGGGCGGAAGGCAGTCCCGGCGTCCCGGGGCGGAACCATCCCGGCGGCACTCGGGGCCGGGCCGCAGGCGCAGCACCTACTGTGTGATCCATGACCTCCCGCACCGACCGCCTCCGCTCCCGCCTCGCCGACGCCCGCCTCTACCTCTGCATTGACGCCCGCCGGCACCTGGATGAGCAGGCGCGTGAGCAGGGCTGGACCGGCGAGTACCCGGCACTGCGACGCGACGTCACCGCAGCACTTGCCGGTGGGGTGGACCTGGTGCAGCTGCGGGACAAGAACTCGGCCGGCGAGCAGGAGCTTGGACCGCTCGAGGCCGGGCACGAACTGCGCGCGCTGGCCGTGATGCGGGAGGTGTGCGACGCCCACGGCGCGCTGCTGTCGGTCAACGACCGCGCCGACATCGCCGCGGCCGCCGGCGCCGACATCCTGCACATCGGCCAGGACGACCTGCCGGTGGAGTGGGCGCGGAAGATCATCGGCGACGAGATGCTCCTGGGGCTGTCCTGCCACGCGACCGACGAGGTCGACGCCGCCGCCGCAGAGCCACTGGTCGACTACTTCTGCACCGGCCCGGTCTGGCCCACGCCCACCAAGCCGGGCCGCCACGCGCCGGGCCTGGAGCTCGTGCGCCACGCGGCCGGGTTGAGTGCGTCGTCCGCGGTCAAGCCGTGGTTCGCGATCGGCGGGATCGACACCAGCAACCTGCCCGAGGTGCTCGAGGCGGGTGCGCGCCGGGCCGTGGTGGTCCGCGCGATCACCGACGCCGACGACCCCACCGCCGCAGCACGGAGACTGGCCCACGCGCTGCCCTGAGCGAGGTGCGTTGGCCGCCACAAAACCGGGGACCCGGCCGGGCGCCCGC
>NZ_JAALDM010000291.1 GCF_014144865.1 Dietzia aerolata
CCGGACCGGCGGGCGCAGCGAGCGGCAGCGGTGCGCCCAGCGATCCGGCGCCGACCATCCGACCGGTTACCGGGCCGTTGGCGCACTCGGGGATGCCGCGGATCTCCGCCATCCGCTGTAGCGAGCGGTCGAGTCGTTCGGGCTGCAGCACGCCGTTGGCCACCGCTGCCTCCACGGAATCCAGGGCCTCGCCGATGCCGTCGGTGGTGATCCACAACGGAGAGTCGGCGCCGGCGATGAGCGCTTCGGTCACCGCGCGGGGCAGCGAGAATTCGTCGGAGACGGCGCGCATGCCGGACAGGTCATCGGTGAAGATCGGCCCCTCGAAAGCAGGCGCGCCGTAGCCGTGGCCGTCCCGGAGTAACCGGTAGGCGGCCGGGGACATCGATGCAGGTCGGTCCGCGCCGGTCAGACCGGGCACCTGCTGGTGTCCGAGCATCATGCCGGTGTCCGGCGTGGCCGCGAGCTCGGCGAACGGCCGGAGATCGTGGGCGGTGAGCTGGTCCAACGGCGGCACGGTCACGGCATCGAAGTGACTGTCGCCGGAGGAGCGGCCGTGGCCGGGGAAGTGCTTGAACACCGGGGTGATCCCGGCATCGAGCAGGCCGGTGGAGAAGGCGCGCGCGTATTCGGTGACGCGGGCCGGGTCGGGGGAGAAGGAGCGGTCACCGATCACGGCTCGGTCGGGCTGATCGGACACGTCGAGAGAGGGAGCGAAATCGACCGTCACACCCATGCCCGCGAGGAACTCGCCACGCTTGCGGGCGGTCTCGCGAACCTCGGCCGGGCTCATCGTGTTGGCCATCACCCGCGCGGACGGCATCGGCCCGGCGTAGGGCGCGATCCGCGACACTCGGCCGCCCTCCTCATCGATAGAGACGAGCAGCGGCAGCGGGGCGATGCTCTGCAACTGGGCCAGCCCGTCGCCGGCGACGACCTCGCCCACGACGCTCGATCCGATGAACACGCCACCGATGTTGTGCTGCTCCACGGCGCGGCGGGCATCGGCCATCGAGCTCACGCCCACTGTGAACAGCTGCGCGATCCGCTCGCGCTGGGACATCTGCGCGAAAGGGGAGTCACACGGGCTGATCGGCGGGGAGGCGGCAGCGTCCTCGCCCGTGCCCTCGCCGCCCTCCTGGCTCGCCGCATGGTCCGTCGCCGGGGAATCCGCCTGGTCCGCCGGTGCGGCCGAACCGCAGCCGACCAGTGCGAGCGCAGTGATCGCCACTACGGTCGTCAGACGGAGTCGGCGGTGAAGGGACACGGGTTCAAATGTAACCGGAGGGGCTGATCAGACCATATTCCTCGCCGTAACTCGGAGGCACGGCGCCAGGCACGGCGCCAGGCACGGTGCCAGGCAATGTGCCAGGCGCAGCGCCAGGCATAGCGCCAGGCACGGCGCCGAAGGGAGTTCACCGGCCGTCCACCTCGGGGTGCCATCGTGTGCCGGTGACTGCATCTCTTGATCGGCGGCTCGGCCTGACCGACGCCGTGGTGGTGGGGCTCGGCGCGATGATCGGTGCCGGCGTTTTTGTTGCCTTTGCTCCCGCAACGGCTCGTGCGGGATCGCTCGTGTGGATCTCGCTGGCGATCGCCGCCGTCGTGGCGGTGTGCAATGCGCTGTCCTCGGCCAGGTTGGCGGCCCAGTTCCCCGCCGCGGGCGGCACCTACGTGTACGGGCGCGAAATGCTGGGCCCGCTGCCCGGCTTTCTCGCCGGCTGGGGATTCGTGGTGGGCAAGACCGCCTCGTGTGCGGCGATGGCACTGACGGTGGGCCTGTACATCTGGCCCGAGCACGCGAACCTGGTGGCCGCTGCGGCGGTGATCGCACTCACCGTGCTTTCGGTCGCGGGCGTGCAGCGCACCGCGACGGTGGCAAAGTTGCTGGTGGCGATTGTGCTGGCCGTTCTCGCGGTGTTCCTCGTGCTGGCGTGGATGGCCCCGGCGGCCGGTAGCGGGGCAGGCGCGGGCGTGGGCGCTGGTGCGGGCGTTGCGGGAGCGGGCGCGGAGGCTGTGGGAGCGGCTCTTGCGCCGGCG
>NZ_JAALDM010000029.1 GCF_014144865.1 Dietzia aerolata
CATGGATCCCGACGCACACGCGCCGGTCATCCACCCGTGGCTCACCCACCCCAAGTCCGTGTTCTGGGAGATGCTCGAAGCCTCCCTGGAGGACGTGAAGACGCTCATCCGCGATGCGCAGACCGGCTCCCCGTACGGCATGCGCCTGGGGTACTTCGATGGCGTGCCGCAGTTCCTGTTCGAGCTGTACGACCCCGCGCAGAGCGAACTCGCGGACCCGGCTACCGGCTACGTGGCGGCCGAGGGGGACATCGGGATGCACCTGCTCGTGGCCCCGAGTGATGTCCGCACGCCCGGCTTCACCGCCGCGGTGATGCTGCACATCATGCGGACCGCGTTCACCATCGCCGGTGTCCGGCGGGTCGTGGTGGAGCCCGACGTCCGCAACGTCCACGTCCACCAGCTCAACGCCGCGGTCGGATTCACCGTGGCCGGCGACTACCCGGTCGGCACCAAGACCGCCCGCCTGAGCTACTGCCTTCGCGAGGACTTCATGCGCCTCACCGAAGGCGGGCGCCGCCCCGCGGAGGTGGCGGGTGTCGCCGATGCGGCCGAGCTGACCGACGCGGCCGCACGCGTCGAGAATGTCGAGGCCTGATACGTGAGCGGAACAACGCTGACCATCGCGGAGGCCTGGGACATTTACCGCCTCAGGCTCACGCGCAAGATCCTCGCGGAACTGAGCCACGAGCGGTTCCTGGTCCCGGAGCGACTGTCCGGGGGCAGGTACGCGGTCCGCTCCGACGACGGTGCGACCGACTACACGTTCTCCGCCGAGATCCTGGCACTGGACTCGTGGTGCATCGATGAGGAGAGCATTCGCCGCTACGTCAACGGTGTGGCCAGGCCCGCGGACCCGGTCGCCCTGATCGCCGACTTCGGGACCACTCTCGGGCTGACCGGGGACGACCTGGCCGCGTACCTCGAGGAACTCACCCACACCCTCACGCTGGGCGCGGACCGCCCTGCGGAGCGCAGGGTTCCGGTCGCCGAGCTGGCGGCGGGAGCCGCGGATCCGGTGACCGGATTCCAGGCGATCGAGGCGGCCATGACCGAGGGTCACCCGTGCTTCCTCGCCAACGCGGGACGGGTCGGATTCACCATCGACGACCTGCCCCGCTTCGCCCCGGAGTACGGCGGGTCCACGCCGCTGATCTGGCTCGCTATTCGGGTCGAGAACGTGGCTTTTGCCGCGATGTCCGGGGTCGACTACGACGAGCTGATCGACTCCGAACTCGGGCGAGAGCAGCGGGATCGTTTCGCCGAGCTGCTCACCGACCGCGGCCTGGACCCGGCCGGCTACCTGCTGCTGCCGGCCCACCCGTGGCAGTGGCGGAACAAGGCCGCGCGACTGTTCGCCCCCGAGCTCGCCGCCGGCGACATCGTCGAGCTGGGGCCGTCGGCCGATCAGTACCAGCCGCAGCAGTCGATCCGCACCCTGTTCAACCGCTCCGAGCCGGCCCGCCGCTACGTCAAGGTCTCGCTGTCGATCACCAACATGGGGTTTACCCGCGGAATGTCGGCGGATTACATGAGCAGCACCCCGCTGATCAACGACTGGGTGCACAGCCGGATCGGCGACGACGAGTACCTACGCTCGGTCGGGTTCGAGGTCCGGTACGAGGCAGCGGCGATCGGCTACCGCAACCCCACGATCGAGTCCGTGACCTCGCCCGGATCCGAGTACCGCAAGATGCTCGCCGCGCTATGGCGGCAGTCGCCGATCGGGCTCCTGCGCAAGGGCGAGGAGCTGGCCACGATGGCCGCGCTGCTGCACGTCGACCACCTCGGCCACCCGATGATCGGAGCACTCATCACCCGCTCCGGCCTGGAGCCCCGCGAATGGCTGCGCCACTACCTGCGTGCCTACCTGCACCCGATCATCTACCTGCTGTACGCACACGAGCTCAAGTTCTCGCCGCATGGGGAGAACCTGATCCTGGTGCTGGTCGACGGCCTTCCGGCCCGGGCGATTCTCAAGGACATCGGGGAAGAGGTGTTCATCCTCGGCGACTGCGAGGACTTGCCGCCCGAAGGGGCGCGGGCCCGCTCGTCCGAACCGGATGACACCCGCAACCTGGGCATCCTGTCCGACGTCTTCGACGACTTCTTCCGCCCTCTCGCCGCCGTCCTGCACGGCCACGGGTTGATCAGAGACGACGACTTCTGGGACGAGGTCGCCGCGAGCGTGGACGCATTCCAGGCCGCCCATCCCGGGCTCGCCGACAAGTTCACCCGCTGGGACCTGTGGGCTCCGACATTCGGCGCCATCCATCTCAACCGCCTACAGATCGGCAACAGAAAACGCATGGTCGACCACGACGACTCCTACGCCTCGATGGTGGCCACCGGCCACGAACTGGTCAACCCCATCGCGGGCAGGCGCCCATCGCAGGCGACCGCACACCACGTCATGGCGGGTGCCCAATGACGCCGGTGACCAGCGAGATCATCCGCGACGACTGGGGCATCCCGCACGTGTGGGGCCCGACCCCGGCCGCAGCCTTGCACGGGCAGGGGAGGGCCTGCGCGCTCGACCGCGCCTGGCAGATCGAGTACATGAGGCTGCGAGCCGAGGGACGCACCGCTGAGGTGTTCGGTGCCGTCGCCGTGGACTGGGACCGCTTCGCTCGCCGAGCCGGACTGCACCGGTCGGCGCGGGCCGTCTACGAGCGGTCCACGCCGCGCACCCGCGAACTGCTCGACGCCTACATCGCCGGCGTCAACAGCGCTCTGGACGAGTCGACCGCGGTGGAACTCGAGGAGATGCAGCATCGGCCCCGCCCGTGGGAGCCCTGGACCCCCATCAGCGTCTTCATGATGCACAACATCTTGTTCGGGCAGTTCCCCAACAAGCTCTGGAGGGTCCAGGCCGCGCGAGCCTTCGGCCGTGCCGGACTGCGGATGTTCGAGTTCGAAGGGGGGATCGACCTGCCCGAAACCGCCCCCGATCTCCCGGACGAGGAGTTCATCGAGGAGGTTCTGGCCGAACTCGCGGGTGGAGTGACGGGCGGGGGCGAGACGTCGACGTTGTTGTCGTCGTCCCAAGGTTTTTCTCCGGTGACCCCCGCGGTGGCCTATGGCGCGGCGGGATCCGGCAGCAACGCGTGGGGCGTCACGTCCTCGCGCACGGCGACCGGCGCGGCGTTGATCGCCGGCGACCCGCACCGGTTCCTCGAACTGCCCGGGCTCTACGTGCAATGCCAGGTGGCGTGCCCGGAGTTCGACGTGGTGGGATTCGCCTTCGCGGGCGTGCCCGGGGTGCCGCACTTCGCGCACGCGGGCGAGGTCGCGTGGGCCATCACCAACGCGATGGGCGACTACCACGACCTGTTCCTCGAGCGCCTGACCCGCACCGACGACGGCGTGAGCGCCCAGACGCCGGACGGCACCGCGCCTATACAGGTGTGGAGCGAGACGATCCTCGTGCGCGACGGTGAGGCCCAGGACGTGGAGATCGTCGTGACCGCCAACGGGCCGGTCGTGCTCGGCGGCGTCGACGAGGCGTACGCGGTGAGCCTGCGCACGCCGCTGCTCGCGGACGTCGAGGGCTTTAGTTTTGACTCCGCCCTCGACCTGCTCTTCGCCCAGACCATCGACGAGGTCGAGCAGGCGCTCACGGGATGGGCCGAGCCGGTGAACCGCGTGGTGATCGCCGATTCTGCAGGTCACGTTCGCCAACACCTGGCCGGCGCCATGCCCGAGCGGGCAGCGGAGAACTACTGGCTGCCGGTTCCGGGCTGGGACGCGCGGCACACGTGGACCGGCATCAGCCACGGCTCGGTGGTCGATCCCGGCTTCAGTGGCGAGGCGGACGGGCACGCGGTGATCGCCAATCAGCGCACCGACGAGCTGCCGCAGCTGCAGCCGGTCACCACCGAGACCGCCGGTCCGGCCCGGGCGCGGCGGATCGGGGAGATGCTGAGCGGGTTGGACGAGGTCACCGTGGACGCGTGCACCGAGATCCACCGCGACGTCCACCTGGCCGATGCGGACATCCTGCTGGACGTGCTGCGCCCGATGTCGGGGCTGAGCGCTCCGGCAGAGCGGGTCCGGGAGCGGCTGTTGACCTGGGACAAAGCCATGGCTGTTGATTCGGTCGAGGCCTACCTGTTCGCGACCCTGCGCTCGAAGTTGGTGCGGGCGCTGTCCGGGCACGAGGCACTGTCCGCGCTCACCGCGCCGCACGGGTTCTCGTCGTTCCTCGATGCCTGGTTCGTGCCGGCGCCGCGGATGGCGGATGGCCTCGCCGCAGTGGTGACGCGGCTGCCGAACCCGGACGTGGCGTCGTGCCTCGCGGCCTGCTTGGAGGAGCTGGCCGCCGAGACCGACGGCGGCGACACCTCGCAGACCTGGGGCGATATCCACCGGTTCGCGCCGGTTCACGGCTTCGATCTCATCGGCGCCACCCCGGCCCACCCCGAGCTGTCGGCGCGGATCCGGCCCGAGGCGGTGCCGCTGGGCGGGGATTCGGACTGCGTGCTCGCCAACGCCAGCGCCGTCGGGTTCGGCGACGTCTGCCGGCTGGGGTCGGCCGCGCGCTACGTCTGGGACCTCGCCGATCGCGACCGCAGCGTCTGGTCGGTGCCGCTGGGCGCCGACGGAAACCCGGACAGCCCGCATTTCCAGGACCAGTTGCCGGTCTGGGCGGTGGGTGACGCCGTTCCGGTGGTCAGCGACTGGGATCGCCTGCGGGCCGGGCGGGCCGTGCAGGCCGACCTGAGCGCATCCGTGACCACGACCGTGGGGGAGGACCGATGAGCAGCACGATGACCGAGGCCCGGGCCGCGCGCAAGGAATTGCTGCGCCGCCGCCGACAACTGGCCGCCGGGCCTGCGTTCGGCACCGTGGAGCAGTCCGGCGCAACGCCTGACTCGTCAAATGTAGAGATCGCGGGGCTCGGGGTGGCCGAGCGCCGCATGTGGCGGATCCACCGACTGGACCCCGAGTCGGTATCGCACAACATCACCCTGCTGCTCGAGTGCCGCGGTGTGACCGCGGAGCACCTGGTGGCCGGTGTGGAGGCCGCCGTATCCGGCGCCGAGGTGCTCGGGTCAGTGATTTTTGACGACGACGACAACACCGGCACTCCCCGCCGCCTCCCCCGTGAGGCATCGGGCCGCTGGTACATCCCGGGCAGGTGCTGGGGACTGGGCACGTCGGGGATCGACGTCGGCAGCGGAACCACAATCGACACGTGCGCCGAGGTGGGCGCCGAGCTGGCTCGCACCCCCTTCGACCTGGCCTCGGAGATCCCGGTCCGCGCGTGGGTGGACGGCAGCACGCTGGTGCTGAGCGTGCACCACCTGGCCGTTGACGACACCTCGTGGCCGCTGCTGCTCGGAGCGATCCTCGCAGGGCAGTGGCCGGGCCCGGCCCCGGATACGCCTCGAGGCTCATCGACACCGTCGCACCGCCCGCCGGCCAGCGGATCGGTCGCCACCACGGCCGCCGTGGGCGCCAGCCCGGAGCGACTCGAGCGCGCGGTCTCCCACGCCCGCGGCA
>NZ_JAALDM010000292.1 GCF_014144865.1 Dietzia aerolata
CGATTCCGGAATCGTTCAACCGGGAGCGCGCGTCCCCCGGTGCCAGACCGAGACCGGCGGTGAGCATCTGGCGCTCGTTGATGAAGCCCATCTGCCGACCGGTACTCGAGCGCCGGGCCTGGGCGAGGACGCGCGCCTGCGTTGCCCGGATCCGCCGCTGCGCCTGTTCGAGCGCCACCAGCTCCGCGTGAAGCTCCTGCGCGCAGGCTTCGGACCAGTCCCGCTCGAGGTGCTCGTCGAGCGCCGCCAGCACAGCGGTCAGCTCGCCGCCAGCCTGCCGCCCACCCGCTGTCTCGTTCATGAGTTCGATATAAGCATGCGGGTACGACACGATGAGTAACTACTGGTCAGAGCATCATATGTCGAATGTATTTGCGCTGCAGCTTAGATTTCGCAGGCGCGGCCACGGCGAGAGGCAGAGGACCTCACTGCCGAGTGACCCCACGCGCGTGGCTCACCCGAGTTCGCGCAGCACTACCGGTGCCGGGAATGGCACAACGATCTCCTCGCCCACATCTTCGATGGCGTCGGTCAACGCCGTGGTGAGCACGATCCGGTCGTCGTAGACGTGAGCGATCCGGACGGTGATGGACTCGACGTCGTCGTCGTCCTGGTCTTGATCTTGGTGTGGTTCTTGATCTTGATCTTGTTCTTGACCTTGATCTTGGGCTGCAAGCCTGGGGCCGCGGTACTCGAAGCGCTGCGCGAGGAACCTCAGGCCGATCGCCTCGAGCGCCTCCTCGGCCTCGAACCAGTCGTCGACCGGCTCCAGCGCGCGGCCCAGCCGGTCGATCGGCACCAGGCGCGGGTCGGCGACAGCCATGTCGATCCAGCCGATCAGCTCGCCGTCCTCGCGGCGGTGCGGGATCCAGGTGTCGGGGAGCATTCCCCGAGTGTGCCCGAGGCGGCGCGGGGTTGGGCGGTGCGGCGGGGGTTGGGCGATGCGGCGTCAGTGGTCGGCGGTGAGGGCAGCCGCTGCGGCGTCAGGCGGTGACGATCGCTTGCATCACCATGAACGCCACCAGCGGCACGAAGAGGGTCAACGCGATCGCCAGGCCCAGTGTCCAGAGTTTCCTGGTCAGGACCATGATCACGCCCATCACGATGACCGTCACGAGCAGCGCGGTGATCGCGGTGAACGCCATGATGTTCTGCCACTGCGGCTCGCAGATCAGCTCGGTGCTGTCGGTGTAGCAGGAGTCCGAGAGCATCGCCGACAGGCCGCCGAAGAGCATGCTGCCGAAGCCCACCACGAGGATCTCGACGACCCAGACCGCCAGACCGAGGGGCCAGAGGACCGGGTTGGTCGGGCGAGCGGGCACGTCAGGCCCGCCGTGCTCGGCCCCTGCCGGCCCACCGTGCTCGGCGCCTGCCGGCCCGCCCCGCTCGGCCCCCGTCACGGGTCAGAACTTCCGGAACGTGTGGCCCAGCAGCTTCTTTCCACCCTCGGCGAGCTTGCCGGCCTTGGCGGCGGTCGGCAGCAGGGACAGCGCGTTGAGGCGGGAGGTCACGTGCAGGCGCGCGGCGCGCTCGGCGTTCTTCCAGCCGCGGCCCGCAAAGGCGTCGGCCTCGCCGGAGAAGAAGCGGGCCTCCTCGTCGAAGCGGCGGCCATCCAGCGCGCGCACCGACGAGTCGGACGCCGAGTGGCGGCGGTACAGGAACGCCAGAGTGGGGTCGTAGACCATGTGGCCGCCGCCGGTGATCACATCGACCAGCAGCGCGAGGTCCTGCACCACGTCCAGGCCCTCGCGGAAGCCGATGCGCTTGACCCACTCGGAGCTCCACGCCAGGGACGGGAAGTAGGTCCAGTTGCCGTGCATGAGCGAGGTCATGAGCTTCTCACCGTGCAGCACGGTGCGGCCGTCGGCCTTGGGGGTGGTGAACGACTTGACGCTGTCGCCCAGGCCGCGCACGGCGGTGCCGTTCTCGTCGATGACGTTGACGCCCACCTCCATCACCGCGGCGTCGGGCACGGCGGCGAACCCGTCGGCGACGACCTGCAGGTAGTTGGGCAGCATGATGTCGTCGGCGCCCATGATCACCACGATCGGCGCGGTGACCATGCCGATGCACTTGCGGTAGTTGCCGTTCGCACCGAGATTGGTCTCGTTCTTCTCGTACGTCACGCGGCTGTCGCGGGCGGCGATCTCACCCATGTAGCGGGCGGGCTCGGGATCCGGGTAGCCGTCATCCACCACGACGAGCCGGAAATCGGTGTAGCTCTGGGCCAGGACACTGTCCACGGCCTTCTTGAAATGGTCGACATCCCCGTAGTAGGGAAGCATCACATCAATGGCCATCGGGGAACCGCCGTCCTTGTCGTCTCCGGGTTGTCCGTCCGATCGCATAGTATCGACCCTCGATGAGCGGAGACAGTGTGCGGCCCACGCGGCCCGAGGAAATGGCCGGGGACACCCCCGCCCGGTCAGCCGGGGACCCCGGCCGCAATCGTGACGTCTGGCTCGTCGTCCCCTGCTTCAACGAGGGCACGGTGATCGAGGACGTCCTGCGGCATGCGCGGGAGACGTTCCCCAACATCGTCGCGGTGGACGACGGCTCGGTCGACGACTCCGCCATGGCCATCCACCGCGCCGGCGCCCACCTGGTGCGCCACCCGGTGAACCTCGGCCAGGGCGCGGCCATCCAGACCGGCGTCGAGTACGCGCGCGCCCAGCCCGGCGCCCGCTACTTCGTCACCTTCGACGCGGACGGCCAGCACCAGATCAAGGACGTCCTGACGATGGTAGGGCGCCTGCGCAGCGAGCCGGTGGACATCGTGGTGGGCACCCGCTTCGGCCGTCCCCGCGCCGAGGACGACCAGGTGCCGCTGATCAAGCGCCTCGTCCTGCGCACCGTGGTGATGCTCAGCCCGCGCACCCGCCGGCTGGGCCTGACCGACGCCCACAACGGCCTGCGCGTGTTCAACCGTCGCGTCGCCGAGGACCTCAACCTGCGCATGAACGGCATGAGCCACGCCAGCGAGTTCGTGGAGCTCATGGACGCCAACGGCTGGCGGGTCGCAGAAGAGCCGGTCGACATCCTCTACACCGAGTACTCGATGTCCAAGGGGCAGTCGCTGCTCAACGGGATCAACATCCTGTCTGACGGGATCGTGGGACGGAGGCTGCCGCGATGATCAAGGTTCTCCTGCTGTTGGCCGGTGCCGCGCTGGTGCTGTTCTTCGTGACCAACCGCCGCAAGGCGCGGGCGAAGGCCGGCGTGAAGATCGGCTTCGTCCTGTTCGTGGTGTTCATGGTGTACGCCGTGATCCGCCCGGATGATCTGACCGTGGTGGCCAACGCCCTCGGCGTCCAGCGCGGCACCGACCTGGTCCTGTACGCGCTGGTCATGGGCTTCGCGTTTGTCACCGTGTCGACGTACGTGCGGTTCCGCGAGCAGGAGCTGCGGTACGCGAGGCTCGCTCGCACGATCGCGCTGTCCAATGCGGTGCGGCCCGAGGATCACGTCGATGTGCAGATCATGAAGCCCGTCGCCGACGACGATCCCCTCAACGACTGAGCGTCCGTCGTGGACTCCGCGCGGGACATGCCGGTGCCTGGCGCAACCGCGCGGGGCGTGCCGGTGGCTGGCGCAACCGCGCAGGACATGCCGGTGCCTGGCGCCACCGCGCGGGATGAGGACGTCCGTGGGGAGGCCGCCCGGCTCCGGGTCCGCCTCGCCGCG
>NZ_JAALDM010000293.1 GCF_014144865.1 Dietzia aerolata
GCCACGGCGGCCGCGCATGTGGCCCGGTCGGCAGCGGACCTGTCCGCGCTGGCCGGGGCGCATGCGCTGCGTGAGGGCTCCGATGCGTGCGCGGTGGCGGCCCAGGTCGCGGAGGCGAACGGTGCCGGGCTGGCGGTCTGCACGGTCGATGGCCAGGACGTGGTGACTCGCGCGGTCACCACGGTGGAGTTGGGGCTGTTCGGGAGTCGGGCGACCTCGGCGGTGGCACGAGCCGGGCCGGTCTGAGGCGTCAGGTGCCGAGCATGCGCTCGCGGAGCAGGTCGTAGACGGGCCGCGAGCCGAGTAGCTGGGGGACGATCACCGCGGTGACGCTCGCGGCGAGCAGCGGCACGGCAACCAGGGTGGAGGCGCACATCTCCATCACCAGGATCGCGCCGGTGAGCGGGGCGCGCACCACCGAGGTGAACATCGTGGCCATGCCGACCATCATGAGCGCCGGCATGAGGTCGGTGCCCACCCCGGGGGAGATCATGTCCACGACGTGCCCGCCAACCAGCCCGAGCAGGGCACCGAGTGCGAGCATCGGCGCGAACAGGCCGCCCGGGGTGCCCGCCGCGTAGGACAGCGGGCCGGCCACGAACCGGACCACGACGATCACCGCGACGCCGACGAAGGTTAGCTGCTGGCCGGTGAGCAGTGCCTGCGTCAGGTCGTCACCACCGCCGACGAGGTCGGCATCGAGCGTCAGGGCCACCCCGATCACCGCGCCGATCGCGCTGATCTTGACCAGCTTGGGAATGCGGTGCAGCGCGTCGAACCAGTGGAGGAACGACAGGATCAGACGGTTATAGAGCACGCCGACCAGCGCCACCATCACACCGAAGATCGCGAAGATCGGTAGGTGCGAGAACGCGGGTTCGGCGATCGGCGGGACGTGGAAATCCGCGTGGTCGCCGAGGATTATGCGGCTGGTCATCACCGCGACCACCACCGAGGCCAGCGTCCACACGACATAGCGGAGTTTGATCTTGTGGGTGATCTCCTCGAGGCAGAACATGGTGCCGGCGATCGGGGCGTTGAAGGCCACCGCGAGTCCGGCGCCGGCCAGGGCGGACTGCATGGTCTTGATTTCGTCGGTGGTTGCCCGGGCGACCTTGCCGCACCACGCACCGATGGTGGCACCCATGTGAACGGTGGGGCCCTCCCGGCCGAGGACCATGCCGCCGAGCCCGATGGACAGCAGCCCGCCGACGAAGCGCGCGGGCAGGATCCGCAGCGGAGCATGGTCGGCCTCTCCGCGCTCGACGGCCTCGACATGCTGGATGCCACTGCCCGCGGCGAGGGGGATCCTGATGGCGATGTATCCGGCCAGGGCCGCGGCCACGGTGGTCATGGCGACGGGGATGAGCAACCCCGCACCGCCGAGATCGTGGGACCACGTCACGACATCCAGTCGGAACTGGTTGGCGTGGACGAGCAGCCACCTGAAGGCACCTCCAACGGCTCCGGCGAGGACACCCGCGACCAACGCCAACAGGGTCATCCACACGAGGATGCGTGTGTTGCTGTCGAGAGTTTCCTCGTCCTGGGGGTCAGGCACAGCGGTGGTCACTGTTCGACCATAAGCCTGCCGTGGGGCCCGCGCGGTCGGTGCGGTCAAACGGGACTGCGCACACCGATTATGGCGTTGTCGTCGTCGTCACATAATCAACCGCAACCACCGACCCCGTCGCGGGGGAACGGCGGTAACCACCGACCGCGCCGAGCGGAACGGCTGGAACCTCCGGCTACGCCGCACCGACCTCGGCGAGCTGACCCACGACCTCCATCAGGAGGGCGATCGCGCCCGTCTTGGACAGGGGCTCGTTGCCGTTCCCGCACTTGGGGGACTGGATGCACGACGGGCAGCCGGACTCGCACCCGCACGCGCGGATCGCCTCGAGCGTCGCGCGCAGCCAGGCGTGGGCGCGGCGGAACCCACGCTCGGCGAACCCGGCGCCGCCCGCGTAGCCGTCGTAGACGAACACCGTCGGCAGGCCTGTGTCCGGGTGCAGGGCCGTGGAAACGCC
>NZ_JAALDM010000294.1 GCF_014144865.1 Dietzia aerolata
CCTTGTCCCCCTCCTTGATGTCCATGGGGATGCGGTCGCCGTCCTCGTCGAAGCGGCCCTTGCCGACCGCGACGACGGTGCCCTCCTGGGGCTTCTCCTTGGCCGTGTCCGGGATGACGAGGCCGGACGCCGTGGTGGTCTCGGCAGCGGTGGCCTCGACGAGAATCTTGTCCTCAAGCGGCTTGATCGCCACGATGGATCCTCCGTGTGTAGATGACTGGTGTTTTGGGGGCGTCGGGCTCCGGAGGGCGTCGTCGCGGGTGACGCGGCCGGGGTCCATGCCTATTGGCACTCTATACGCGCGAGTGCCAGCACTCAAGTGTCCCGGGTGCCCAATTCGCGGCCGTTCGCGGCGGGCGAACACGACGCGCCCGGGTCACTCACCCTCCCCCACCGCTTCCACGCCAGACCGTGCTCGACGCAGGTGAAGATCAAAAGACGAGGACGACGACGACAACGTCTACCCGGAGTTCGGCTCCTCCCTCGAAGCCTGCACCCCCTTCGCCTCCTCCCATTCGGAAAACGGGAGCACCCGAATCTCAACCATCGCGCCGATCGCGTGCGCATATCGCAGCACTGTCGACATCTGAGGGTCGGTCTTGCGTGCCTCGAACTTCGAGATCGATGATTTGTGGCGGTTGATTCTCTTCGCAACCTCGGTCGCACTGAGGTCGGCCTGCTTCCGAAGCTCGATCAATTCCTCAACCAGACCACGCTCGGTCTGAGCCAATGCGAGCGCGAGGCGCTGCTCAGTAGTCATATGCGGAAGTGGCATGTCACCCCCTTTTTCTCGAGTTGCACTTAAACGCAACTATCTCACATGGCGTGTGCGGACGCGGTCGCCCGCCGACTTGCGACGCCCACCGAAAATCCCTCACCACCCGGCAATCAATTTCGTACTACACTGCGAAGTACGAAACTAGTGAGGTGCGTTGCGATTGAGAGTTCGAGTGCATCCGAGGGTGTCCACGAAGCGTCCCGAGATTTCCGAAGAGGACGTGGTCACGGCATTCGAGGGAGCGTTACGGTCTCGCGGTCGGGACACCACTCCTATCCAATGGGTTGGTGTCGGGATGGATCGCCAGGGCCGACTACTGGAGTTCGTGGCTGTAGAGGATGAGCCGGCCAGTTGGTTGGTTTTCCACGCGATGGTTGCGACCACAAAGGTCTTGAACGAAATCGGGCTAGGGAGATAGTTCACATGGGTAAGTACACAGCGGTCGATGGCACAGAGTTCACCGACTCCGACATTGAGCGTTGGGCTGACGAGCACGAGCGCGGCTACACCGGAGGCCACATCGGGCCCGCGGTTCCGGGTCGTCCGGTTAGCGTGGGGGTGGAAGCCAAGCCGTTTACCCTGCGGCTCGATGCGAATCGTCGCGCGAAGCTCGACAAGGTGGCCAAGGAACGCAACACCACTATCTCGGATCTGATGCGCGGACTCATCGACTCACTCTGACGCCGCGCCCCCACCCGTAGGCCGACCCACCAACACACCCCTACTGCACTGTCGGAACCACGCGGCACAATCCACCCCGAGGCACCCCGACCAGGCGGCGCCCACAACGAGGGAGGCCCGCGATGCCCGAGCGTCATTGGCAGATCTTCGCCGCGCTGTCCACCACCACCGACGCGCCGCACGAGCAGGTCCTCGGCACGGTTCCCGGGTCGGCGCTCATCCAGTTCGCGGATGGCACGTCGGAGGCGGCGATGCTCATCGACGCGGCCACGCAGGACGAGGCCGTGCTGTTCGTGCGCCTGGCGATGCTCGAACTCACGGTGGGCCTGACCTCGGTGACCGTGTCCGAAGTCCTCCCCGACCCCGACGCCCCCTTCACCCCGATGGTCTTCGACGACCCGCGGCTGATGCGCGCCCGCAGCTGGGCCCGCACACTGTCGCAGCCGATCCCCACCACCACCGAGCCCACCGACGACGGCGGCCTCTGACCCCCCGCACCGCACCACCTGCCCCACGAAGATCCACCCGTCCCCGGACGAACCACCCCACATCCACGACAACGACAACGACAACGACAACGACAACATTCACTCGACAGGATTTGCGTGATCCTCCGAAAACGCACCAATCCTGTCGAGTAAAAGGTGAGCAATATTGCCGGCTCGGCTCCCGGGCAGATTACGAGATCACGACGACAATGCCGTCGTCATTCGACTACGCTTTGGCCGGTCGCCTGACACTTCATTTCCCGCGTGACCGAACCGGTCAACTCCAGTTCGATCGCGTCCAACCCGTTCGCGCTTCGGGGTGCGTGCCGTTCGGAGCCCGTTGCCGATCACGAGGACTTCGGCGAGCTCATGCACCAGGACCACTGCTGCCAGTCCGAGCACTCCGGTGATCGCCAGTGGCAGGAGGACAACGATAATCAGCAGCGAGAGAACGATGTTCTGGTTGATGATGCTCCGGCCGCGGCGGGCGTGCGCAAGGGCCCGCGGAATCAGGCGGAGGTCGTTGCCGGTGAAGGCGACGTCGGCTGACTCGATCGCCGCATCCGATCCGGTCGCCCCCATCGCGATGCCCACGTCTGCAGTTGCCAGGGCCGGGGCGTCGTTGATGCCGTCACCGATCATGGCCGTGGGCTGTGGGCGGCTCAGACGTGCGACTTCGGCGGCCTTGTCCTGCGGCTTCAGTTCAGCCCGTACCGCGTCGATCCCGGCCTGCACTGCCAGCGCGTCGGCGGTCCGGGCATTGTCGCCGGTCAGCATGGTCACGCCGATTCGCTGCTGCGTCAGAGCATCGATCGCCTCGGGGACTTCCGGGCGGAGCTCATCGCGTACACCGATGGCACCGGCGGGAAGGTCGTCGCGGTGAACCATCACCACAGTCATGCCGCGGCTCTCCAACTCTGCGACCCGGCCGGCAAGCGAGCCTGGGTCCAGCCACCTCGGGCTGCCCACCGTGATGGTGGCCCCGTCGACCGTGCCGGTGACTCCGTGTCCGGCTGTTTCAGTGATATCCGTCGCCACTGTCGCCTCGGGGGAGGCCTGCGTGATCGCGGTGGCAAGTGGATGGGTGCTGTGGCGTTCCAGGCTCGCTGCCCAACCCAGAACCTGTTCTTCGGAAATCTCCGGTCCTTCGGAAATCGTCAGAATCTCCCGAACGGTCGGCTCATTGCGGGTGAGCGTGCCAGTCTTGTCGATCGCGAGATGCCTAATGGTGCCGAGTCGCTCGAACGCCGCCCCGGACTTGATGACCACTCCGAGCTTGCTTGCCGCCCCGATCGCTGAGATGACGGTAACCGGCACCGAGATCGCCAACGCACAGGGCGAGGCGGCCACCAGAACCACAAGAGCGCGGGTGATCCACAGTTCCGGGTCTCCAAGCAGCGCGCCGATGCCGGCGACCAGAACGGCAAGCACGAGCACACCCGGTACCAGGGGGCGCGCGATTCGATCCGCGAGCCTGGCCCGCTCCCCCTTCTCTGCCTGTGCTTGCTCGACCAGCTGCACGATTGTGGTCAGCGAGTTGTCGGTGCCTGATGCGGTGGCCTCGACCTCGAGCACCCCGGAGATGTTGATCGAGCCGGCCAGTATGTCATCACCTGGTTCCACCTCTACCGGAATCGACTCGCCGGTCACCGCGGAAATGTCCACACTGCTGCGCCCTCGCCTCACGATGCCGTCGGTGGCGACCCGTTCGCCGGCGCGGATCATCAGCACCTGTCCTGCGGTCAGGTCAGAGGCAGGGATGTCGACGGTGGTCGAGCCGGCCTTGACGGTCGCGGTCTCCGGCACCAGCTTCAGCAGTGAACGCAGCCCCGAGCGGGCACGATCCATCGCCTTGTCCTCCAGCGCTTCGGCGATGGAGTAGAGAAAAGCCAGCGCAGCGGCTTCCTCCACGTAACCGAGAATCACTGCCCCGATCGCGCTGATCGTCATGAGCAGCCCGATCCCGAGCTTGCGCTTGGTCACCAATGCCCGCAGGGCTCCGGGGACGAACGTCGACCCGCCGAGCAACAGGCCCACCCAGAACAGCGCCTGCCCCGCCAGTTCCGCTCCGGACCATTCGCAGATGAGGCCCGCAGCAAAGGAGACGCCCGAGAGCACCGGGACCACGATTGCGCGGTCCTTCCACCACGGCACGGCCTCGGCGTTCTGCGGGTCCGCACCCGCGCCCGTGACCTCGCCCGGGGAACAGCATTCAGCGCTCATGCCTACACCTCGGCAGCATCCGATTCCTGCACTGCATCGCAGCACCCTGCCACTGTGCAGCCGGGATGGATGCACGGAGTGTTCTCGTCTACCGCGAGAGTGACCTCCACCAGCGATGTCAGCGCGGCGGTCAGATGCGGATCGGCGATCTCATAGCGAGTCTGCCGCCCTTCGAGCTGACCGACGACGATCCCGCAACCTCGAAGACACGCGAGGTGATTGGACACATTCGACCTCGTCAGCTCTAGATCCCGCGCAATCTCGGCCGGGTAGCCCGGAGTCTCGAGCAACGACAGCAGGATTCGCGATCTCGTCGGATCGGACATTGCCCGACCTAATCGGTTCATGACGTCGAGACGCGAAGCTATGGTCAGCATTCACTGAACTGTACAGCCCCTAGTGAACTATGTGGATGGCCAGCGGCCTGACAACCCACATCTACGCGAGCGAGCCGCCCTCACACCACCTGCGTCGTCTCCACCGGCAGCCCGGGATCGGCGGCCACGGTCAGCGGACTCGCAGCGACCCCGTCGGCCAGCAGCGCGGAGGCCACGCCCACGACCATCGCGCCGTTGTCGGTGCACAGCCGCGGCCGCGGCACGCGCAGAGTGATACCCGCAGCAGCGCAACGCTCGGCAGCCAGCTCCCGCAGCCGCGAGTTCGCCGCCACGCCG
>NZ_JAALDM010000295.1 GCF_014144865.1 Dietzia aerolata
CGCGGGTGCCGGCAAAGACGTTGAGGTCGACGTGGTCGGCGAATCCGGGCACCCGACCAGTCTCGGCGCGCTGCCAGAAGGTCCATTCGTCCCAGCCGCCGATCATCGGACGCGTCGGCTGCGACACGCCGTACTCGGCCAGCCACAGCGGGTACTCGGCGAAGCGGGTCGTGTTGGCCATCCGGTCGATCCAGAAATAGCGGTACGTGTAGAGAATCGGCATGCGACCGGTGCGCTGCTGGAGGGTGTCGAGGAAGACCTGCGCCCACGCGGCGAGCTCCGCCGGATCCAGATCCTCGGCGTACTCGAGGTCCAGGACAGGCGGGAGCTGCGGGCCGCCCACGGACTGGATTCGGTCGGCAAAAGCGTGGGCCTGTTGCGCGGGCTCCATCGCAGGTCGGGCCATGTGGTAGCTGCCGATCACCATGCCCGCGGCGCGCGCGTCCCGCAAGTCCGACTCGTAGTAGCGGTTGGCGGGCCCGGTCCCCTCGGTGGCCTTGATGAACGCGTAGGTCTGCCCTGAAGCGGCGGCCTGGCGCCAGTCCACGGGGGCACCGTGGGGGTGCTGCCAGCTGGAGGTGTCGAGGCCCTCCGCGAGGCCGTGGAAAACCGGGTCCGGGGGTGCCGCGGCGTCGGCACGGGGGGAGGAGAGGGCGACGACGACAAGGCCGGCCACCAACGCTGCGATCGACGCCAGGGCAACCGCAATCCGCACCACGACTGCGTGCGGGACTGACGCGGTCTGCGACGACCGGCCAGGCAATTGTGCGCTGTTCAGGGGGCTGTTGCGAGAGTGCGGGCCGCGGTCAGGCCTGCGACGCGCGCTCGTGGTGGCTGGGGGTGTGGCTCGGGCGGGTGGACCGGCAGGAGTCATGGCGGCGAGTATTATTTAGTAACAACTGTCACACAAGCAACTTCGGCAACTTTGGTCCAGAAAGTCGAAGAATATGTTCCGCGCCTTGCCTCACCGTGCGTCGTGCTCGGCCGATTGCTGCCGAATTAGGCATCCACGAACTCTCAGGAAGCGCTCAGAAAGTCACGGATTCACAACAACCCGTAACACGCTGCCCCACGCGTGCGATTGGCCGATTTTCGCGCCTACCCTTGTGGGAGCAATCACTAAATCCAGTCGGGAGTGCCCCTCATGACCGATGCCATCGATCTCACCACCCCTCGTTTTCAGCAGAGCCTCGTCGCCGAGATAGACGGGCCTGATGATGACCCATTTCTCGAGGTGCTCGTAGCCGACACCGTCGTGCTGGACGAGGACGGTGCCGGTCGCGGAGCCCCGGAGCTGCGGCTACGGACCGGTGCCGAAGGGATCGTTCTCACCGACAGGGATCAGGTCCTGAGGCTGCAGGCCGTGATCAACCGGGCCGCCAACCAATGGCGTGAAGCCGCCTCTCACCTGCCCTAGCCCGCTGGAGCGGACCCGGCTCGGCACGTCGGCCGTGCCGACTCAGAGCACCCGGATTCCGGTCTCGCCGATCAGCGCCAGTCCGACGCCCAGCACCTGTTCCGAGGAGATGATCGCGCCCCGAAGCGCGGACGCGCCACGGAGATCTTCGAGGTCGGCGCCACGCAGGTCGGTCGCCGAGAACTGTGCCCGCTCGACGGTCGCCCCGCGAAGGTCGGCGCCCTCGGTCGACAGGTCCGCCACCTGCGCCTCGTGAAGGTCGGCCTGGCGGCAGCGCGTGCCGGACAGGCGGATCCGCTGCAGGCGCGCCATCCGCATGTTGAGCATGTCGGCGTGGCAGTCCTCGAACGACACATCCGTCAATCGCGCCGCCGACAGCACCAGTCCGGTCAGCCGACAGTCCACGAACCGCACGCGGGTCAGTGACGCGCCGTCGGCGACCAGCCCGGACAGGTCGCAATCGCGCAGTTCCACGTCGGTGAGGCGGAGACTGTCCGCGCGGGCGCCGCTCAGGCGCAGGCCCTCGATGACGGACTCGCGGATCTCCATGCCGCCGAGGTCGGCCGGTCCGTCGGCGGGATCCGGGCCGTCAGCGGCACCGGCAAGGACTCCGTCCCACAGGCCGTCGGCCTCGAGCTCGGAGGTCGGGGCGTCCAACTGCTCGCGACGAGGCATGCTCGGCGCGGCCGGGGGACGGGGGTTCTCGGATCGACGACGAAGAGGCGGAGGCACGAGCCCACCCTAGATTCCAGCTCCGACACCCGCGCCGGCACCGCCTCCGGCCTCCGGGTCGTCGGCGCGAATTCACCTCAGCCGGACCACCACAGTTCGGTCAGTCGAGATCGCACAACTGCCGGAACTGGGCCCATTGCGCGCCGACGGCGTCGTCGTCGACCTCCGGCTGGGCCGCCAGGCCGGACAGGCGGCTCGCCACCGCG
The DNA here is from genome assembly GCF_014144865.1 of Dietzia aerolata. Lineage (GTDB taxonomy): Bacteria > Actinomycetota > Actinomycetes > Mycobacteriales > Mycobacteriaceae > Dietzia > Dietzia aerolata. Next base: position 2,356 of record NZ_JAALDM010000295.1, read on the forward strand.
GACAGCGCGTTGTCCCGGACCCCATCGGCCAGTCGCGCCACCTCCTCGGACGCGGCGGCGCGCTCGGCGCTGCGATCGG
>NZ_JAALDM010000296.1 GCF_014144865.1 Dietzia aerolata
CAGGCGAGCCCCGCCGGCCCGGCCCCCACCACGGCGACCCGCTGACGGGCGGGCGCCACGGTGAGCACGAGGTCGGTCTCGCGGCCTGCGCGCGGGTTGACCAGGCAGGACGCGCGCCTATTGGCAAAGGTGTGGTCGAGGCACGCCTGGTTGCACGCAATACAGATGTTGATTTCATCGGCCCGGCCCTCGGCGACCTTCGACATGAAGGCGGGGTCGGCGAGCAGCGGCCGCGCCATCGACACCAGATCTGCCTGGCCGCCGGCGAGGATCTGCTCGGCCGCGTCGGGGGTGTTGATGCGGTTGGAGGCGATGACCGGCACACCGACCTCGGACTTGAGGCGGCCCGCGAGGTCGGCGAACGCGGCGCGCGGCACCGAGGTGACGATGGTGGGAATGCGGGACTCGTGCCAGCCGATTCCGGTGTTGAACACGTTGACGCCCGCCGCCTCCAGACGCTGGGCGAGTTCGGCGGTCTCGGCCCAGGTCTGGCCGCCGTCAACCAGGTCGAGAAGACTGATGCGGTACTGGATGAGGAAGTCGGGGCCGACCTCGTCCCGGACGCGACGCACGATCTCCTCCGGGAACCGCATGCGTTTGCTGGCGGTGCCGCCCCAGGCGTCGTCACGGTGGTTGGTGCGGGCGGCGAGGAACTGGTTGATGAGGTAGCCCTCGGAGCCCATGATCTCGATGCCGTCGTAGCCCGCCCGCTTGGCCAGCCGGGCCGCGCGAGCCCAGTCGCCGATGGTCCGCTCGACGCCCTTCGCGCTCAGCCCACGGGCCTTGAACATGCTGATGGGTGACTTGGTGGACGAGGCCGAACGCACCATCGGCTGATAGCCGTACCGTCCGGCGTGGAGCACCTGGAGCAGGATGCGCGATCCCTCGGCGTGGACGGCATCCGTGAGTCCGCGGTGCTTGTCCGCCCTGCGTTGCGTGGCCATGGTCGACCCCGCCGGCAGGAGCCAGCCCTCGACGTTCGGTGAAAATCCTCCCGTCACGAGCATCGTGGCGCCACCGCGCGCACGCTCGACGAAGTAGGCGGTGAGCTCGGGGATGTGCTTGGCCCGGTCCTCGAGGCCGGTGTGCATCGACCCCATGACCAGGCGGTTTCGCAGCGTGAAGGGTCCTACGTCGAGGGGACTGAGGAGGTGCGGATGGCTCGCGCTCATGGCGGGAACTGTAACTGGTGCGGCCCGAACTTACTCGAGAGTAAGAAAAATCGATTGCCGCGCTTCTCTCGCCGCCCCCGCGACTAACACCCCTGTAACGCATGTGACTAAAGTGGCGACAGATGCAGGAGTGACGACTGTGGCGGGCTGTTCCGCCGCACTCGTCTCCTCACCGCAACCAGGCACCGGCGGGAGTCGGAGCCTTCAGGAAAGGACCCATCGCGTGCGCCATCAGCTCCGTTCAGCCTTCGTCATTACCGCCTCCGCCCTTCTGCTCGGCTCGGGCGCCGGCACCGCGGCCGCCCAGGGGTCCCTGCAGTTCGAGCTACCGTTCCCTCTGGCCATCCCCGGCCTGTCCTCGCTGGCCGCGGACGCCGGGCTCGCGCCCGCCGACGCCGCCGCGGCCGGCATCCCCTCGCCTGCCGACTTCGCCCCGGCCGAGCTCCGGGCAATGGCCTTCGAGGGAAGTGTCGTGGCGGCGGTCAACGATGCGCGCTTCGCGGTGGGCGCCGGCCGTCTGGTCACCGACCCCGCGCTGGAGGCCTCCGCTCGCGAGCGCGCCGCGGAACTGGCCAGCGGCAACTCGACGACCGGCGAGGTCACGGTGCCCGAGGATGCCGTGCCCGAGGCATCCGCAGACACCGACCGCACGACTCTCGCCCTGCCCGCCGGGTCGACTCCGCAGAACGCGGTGGCCACCCTCATCGGCGATACGGGGATGCGCGAGCGCATGCTCGACGGCGAGTTCACGAAGGTCGGCGTGGGCGTCGCCACTGCCGAGGACGGCACCGTCCATGTGGTGCAGGAGTTCTCTCGCGGCTGACCCGGCGGCTCGCTCAGCGCCCCTCGCCCGATCGGCCCCGCGCCGGTGGACGGCGAGGGGTGCGTTCATTTGTGGACCATCCTCGACCGGACACAGGCAACAGCGCGGCCATCGCCGACAGAACCCACAGGTTCTACAATCGCTTCATGCCGATCGTCGACATCCCGCTCGCAGCCGTCCGAATCGCCTCGTCGGAGCAGGATTCTCGAGTTCGCACCTTGAGAGGAGATTGATCACCATGGCAATGACCCTGAAGGACTTCGTCGCGGAACATCCGGTAGACCGCGAGCGAGTCGACGCGCACAAGGAGCGGATGCTCGCCGAGGTGCGCGCCTACCGACTGCGGGAACTCCGCGAGCAGGCCGGATTGACCCAGCAGCAACTCGCAGATCGCATCGGCGTCTCCCAGCGTCAAGTCTCCAAGATCGAACACGGAGATATTGACAACGCGAAGGTCGGGACGATTCGCGGATACCTCGAGGCAGTCGGCGGAGGCCTCACCCTTGAGTACGTAAGCGGCGACGAACGCGTC
>NZ_JAALDM010000297.1 GCF_014144865.1 Dietzia aerolata
CCCGCCATGGGGTGCCCGCCGACGAATCGCGCCGCCAACCCGTGCCGCCGCACCGCCGCGAGGACGGGCGCCTTGACGCTGATCACGTCGGTCAGGGCGACGCCCGGCGCGTGCTCGGCCACCGCGCCCAGTGTCGCGTCGAGGGCAGGTAAGGGCACGGCGACGACGACGAGGGCGTCCCGCTCCGCCGCGAGCCGGAGTGTGTGGGCCAGATCTGTGGAGACGTCGAACCCGGCTGCTGTGGCCGCCTCCGCGGTGGGGGCGGAGCGGTTCCATCCGAAGGCCCGCTTCGCTCCGAGGGCCCGCAGTAGCGATCCGCCGATCAGGCCAACCCCGAGCACGCAGACGGTCGGCTCGAACCCGGGCTCAGGAGTGGTCGGGGGCGGCGTCGCGGAGGTCCCTTCGGTCGTCACCTGACAAGGTTCTCACAGCCGACTACGGTTGAGCCCATGGCCAGCACCTCCGACCGAAGCTCCCGCGACAGTGGGGGAGATGTCGATGATGACGATGTCACCGGCTACGCCCTCGGCGTGATGCAGGAGGGCGGATCCTGGCATATCGCCCGCCTTGAGGATTCGGCTCTGAACAGCCTCGACGACGCCGCTCGGCAGGTGCGTTCCCTGCGTACCGAGGGTGCCTCCTTCGGACTCGTGGACGTGGACAACGAGTACTTCGTGATCCTGCGGCCCGGCCCGTCCGGGATGCGGCTGATGCTGTCGGATGCCACGGCGGCGCTGGACTACGACCTGGCGGCGGACGTGCTCGACGAACTCAACGTGGAGGTCCCCGACCTGTCGGACGAGGAGCTCGAGGACACCGACCCGTGGGGCGAGGGCGACATGGCGATCCTCGAGGATCTCGGGCTGCCGGAGGGCGTGCTGGAGATCATCGTCTCCGAGACCGATCTCTACGCCGACGAGCAGCTGCAGTCCGTGGCCGAGCGGATGGGCTTCGCCGACGAGCTCGATCGGCACCTGCCCGACTCGTGAGCGGCTCGCCGTCGCGGCGCACGGCCGACGAGGCTCTGGTCCGGCGCGCGCTCGAGGTGGCCGCCGCTGCCCCGGCCGAGGACGTGCCC
>NZ_JAALDM010000030.1 GCF_014144865.1 Dietzia aerolata
AGGAACTGTCCACATTCCTTGACACAGCCCACAGCGTCTGCGCCACTGGGTTTGTGCCACTGATTGTTCATGCGGGGCTTGTGAGTGTCAGGTCGTGCGGAATGCGATCTTCGGGACGCTTAAGCAGGTCAGGAGGCCCGACCTCAGGTCGCGAGTGCGCCAATGCCACTGCGCCCGCGAAGGAAAAGAGACGCTTAGCGAACCCCACCCGCTGCCCCGCTCCGCAATCGGCGTCCGAGACTACGGCGAGACGCGCGGATTCAGTAGGCCATTTGGGTGAAAGCGCGGCCGGTCCCACCTCGATCCAATTGCGCAGGGTCGCTGGGTTCACGCCCCGCGGAAAACCGACATGCGTGCGAGCGGCGGCCTTGGAGCCATGCGCATCCACCAAGTGCTGGTGGTACATCCGGACCGTCGACCCGCGCGTCGAGGCGCCGAACTCTCGCCGTGCTGCCATGGGTTCCAGTCTTCCTTGCCACGTCAGAACGCTCCGACAGATCCAGGGAGATTCAGCACTACGTCTTTCTAGCCCGGTGGTACTGCGCCCATTGTCACTAGTTGTCAGGAGCTAGGATCCTGCCAACTTCGTGAGAATCGGCGACTGACAAGCTTGTGACAACTACCTGATCGGCCAGGTTCGAAGTGACAGATTGTTTGGCAACCGACAGTGCCTGTCGTTTGCCAAACAGTTTGTCAGTTTGCCAAACGCGTGTCAGTAGCGTGCCACTAATTTGTCAGTGGCGGCTGCGGGTCAGAGTGAATCTCCTGCCAGCAGGCCCCAGGCCCGCCACCTCGAATACTGACAGGCGATTCACTGAGCCAGAGGTCGCGCCGTCGGCCCCATTCGGGGAGGGGGAACTGGTAGGAGTTTGTTAGGCACAGTTGCTGAACTCGCCATGCGAGTCCGTCGTCGGCGGGCATGGGGAGCGCCCGTGCTGACATAGGACGATTTTCGAGGACGTCAGCACCCCCAGACTCGCTGCAGTCTCCTTGTGTAGCCGAGTCAGTCAGCCGTCCCCGACCCCGGCTGTGACGAGACCGATCTTCTCATTAGGGTCCAGCGCTCGGCGAGGAACGAGGAGGCAGGTGACCAGGCCCAGCAACGCCACCGCTACGAATGCGCCCGAGATCCCGGCGAACGAGACACCAGCTGTCAGGAGCAGGCCCCCCGCGAGCGGGCCGGTCACCGCGCCGAGACGCCCGACACCGGTGCTGATGCCGAGCGCCGAGGCACGCACACGCGCGGGATAGTAGGTTGCCACGTAGCCGAACAGCACGATCTGGGTGCCGATCGAACCCGCTCCGGCGAGCAGGACCACCAGGTACATGATGCCGAGCGACGGTGTCATCGCCATGCCCGTGATCGCCAGGGCCGCCACCAGGAAGTACGCCCCGGAAACCAGTCGATTGCCGTACCTGTCGGCCAGCACCGCACCGGCGAGCCCGCCGATGATCGCGCCGACGTTGAGCAGAACCTGGAACGTCAACGCGGAACCGAGGCTGTATCCCGCACCGCGCATGAGTTCCGGGAGCCAGGTGTTGAGACCGAACACCAGGAGGAAACCGGCGAAGTTCGCGATCGCGAACAGGATCAGGGCCCACCGCAGCCTGGTGGCCCCGACGAGCTCGCGCACTGGTCCTCGGGCCGGCTTGTCTCCGGCGATCGCTGGCCCCGGTGCGGACGGAGCCGTCTCCGGGATCACCTTGATGGCAAAGGGGACCACCAGGATGAGCGCGCTCGCTCCGAGCGCCCAGAGCCCGCGGAATCCGAGGACGTCACCCCAGAGCAGAGTGAGTACGGCGGCCAACACACCACCCACCGGGAGACCGGACAGCATCAGGGCGTTGAGCAGGTTCTTCTCATGAGGCCTGGCCACCTCGACCACCAGAGCGATGGCCACCGGGGCGACACCACCGAAGCCGAGACCGGCGATGAAGCGGAACAGCCCCAGCAACTCCGGGGTCGGCGCAAGAGCCACTGCGAGCATCGCCGTCGAATACCAGACCAGACAGCCGATGAAGAGCTTTCGGCGACCGAATCGATCGGTCAGCGTCCCCGCCAGGATCGCGCCGAAGAACATCCCCAACAGGGCGTAGCTTCCGATCGCGCCGGCCTCCGCCCTGGTGAGCGCCCAGGGCTCGTACTCCAGCAGGGAGGGGATCGTCGAGCCGTACACGATCAGGTCGTAGCCGTCGAAGACGATGGCGGCAAAACAGACGGCGACCACGAGATATCGGCGTGCGCCCTGCACCGGTGGCGATTGACTGGACATGGGGACTCCTCACGAGGGTGGGATGGCATCGGTGAGGCCGGGGCGTCACCGCTCACGATGATCAAACGGCGAAACCCTTGCATTGTCAACACTAATGTTGATATTTTGACTCTCATGTCAGTCATCCCTGCCGCCCAGCCCACACGGCCCGATCCCGATCCCGGGCTGTCGCCGTATCCCGAACAATTCGTCGCCGACTACCGCGACCGCGGTCTCTGGCGCGGCTTGTCGTTGCCCCAGGAGATCCTCGACGCCGCCGACCGCCACGCAGACCGGCTCGCATTGGTCACTCCGGAGGTGCGGTGGAGCTACGCCGAACTCGCAGAGCGCGCCCGGAACTTCGGTGCGGGGCTGCTGGCGACGACCGATCTCGAACCCGGCGAGGCGGTGATGTTCCAGATGGGCAACGTCGCCGAGACACTCGTCGCCTACTTCGGCACACTCGTCGCCGGACTGCGTCCCGTGTGCACCCTGGCCCAACACGGCTCGCGCGAGATCGGCTCGCTGGCCGAGCACGTCGGCGCGCGCGCCACGATCGTGCAGGCGGACCACGGTCGGGGCGAGACCCTGAAAGTCGCCCGCGACCTGCACTCCGCAGGCACCCTCTCGACGGTGATCGTTGCGCGTGGTGAGGCGATCGGCGACGGCCCGACCCTCGAGCAACTCGTCGAGAACGGCTCCCGATCCCTGGCGCCCGAGCCCGTGCATCCCGAGCAGATCGCGGTGTTCCAACTCTCCGGCGGCACGACCGGTCTGCCCAAGGTCGCTCCCAGGCAGCACGAGGAATACGTCTACAACTCACGCGCGTGGGCCGAGGCGCTGGATTGGGGGCCCGACACCCGCATCCTGTACCCGCTGCCGGTCATGCACAACGCGGGGATCGCTCTTGCCGTGCAACCCGCCCTTCTCAGCGGAGCCACGCTCATCCTGGCACCGTCGGCGTCGGTGCCCGAGCTCCTCGACCTCATCGGGTCGGAGCGTCCCACATCGATGCCCCTGGTACCGCCGGCATTGGCCGTCCGCATGTTGGAGGAGCCCCGTAGCCGACAGACCGACCTGAGCAGCATCGAGCAGTTCCTCGTCGGCGGCCAGGCCTTGCCGACCGGAGTGTCCGAGCGCCTGCGAGACGAGCTCGGCATCGCGGTTCGACAGATGTTCGGGATGGCCGAGGGGATGTTCCTGCTGACTCCCGGCGATGCCACCGAGGACGTCCGCCATCACACCGTCGGAGCTCCGATCTCACCTGCCGACGAGGTCCGCATCACCGAGGTCGGCAGTGACGACCCCGCTCCCGTCGGGGAGATCGGCGAGTTCTGCGCCCGAGGCCCCTACACGATCCGCGGCTACTACCGGGCCGAGCAACACAACCAGTCCGCCTTCAGCCCGGACGGCTTCTACCGGTCCGGCGACCTCGCCCGAGCCCACGACGTCGACGGGGTCCTCATGTACTCGATCGAGGGCCGGATCAAGGATGTGATCAACCGCGGGGTGGAGAAGATCCACGCCGAAGAGGTCGAGGAGGTGATCCTGCGTCACCCCGACGTCGTCAACGCCGCGCTGGTCGCGATGCCCGATCCCGTCCTCGGCGAACGAGGATGCGCCTACCTGATCATCGAACCCGGTGCCGCCGAACCGACGGTCGCCTCGCTCGGGGAGTTCCTCCTGGGCCATGGGCTCGCGAAGTACAAGCTTCCCGAGCGGGTCGAGATCGTCCCCGAGTTCCCCCTGTCCAACGTGGGGAAGGTTTCCAAGAAGCACCTGCGCGAGCGGATCGCCGCCGCACTCCGCGATGACAGCCCCACCTCGGGCGCCCGGTAGGAAGGATCAAGACGATGACCGACAAGACAGTGGCGATCATCGGCGGCGGGCCCGCCGGTCTGGCCGCGGCACGATTGATCAAGCTGCGCTCACCCGAGGCGACCGTGACGGTGTATGAGCGCGCCGAGTCGAGCACCGGCACCTTCGGCTTTGGGGTCGGGCTGACCGAAGCCACGATGCGCAACGTCACGTCCGCCGACCCGGAGATGGCAGAGCAGATGCGCCAGGCCAGCTACGTCGGCCACAACCTGGTGTTGCGCTCCGGCGCCCGCGAGGTCCATCTTCACGGCGCGCGGAACCTCGCGATCGGACGAGCGACCCTGCTCGAGGTGCTCACCCGGCTCACCGACGAGGTGGGGGTCGACCTGAGAATGGGCACCAAGGTGGACATCTCCGAGCTGACGGCGGACGTGATCGTGGCTGCCGACGGCGCTCGTAGTGCCACGCGGGAGGGACTGCAGGAGGAGCTGGGCGTCACGGTCGACTACGGCTCACTCCACTACATGTGGTGCGGTGCGGACTTCGCCGTGGAGAACGCCAACTTCGCGTGGCGCTCGAACGGGGACGATCTCTTTGTCGCTCACGCCTATCCGTACGCCGAGGGCCGCAGCACATTTCTCATCGAGGCGGACGAGACCACCTGGGCCAGTGCTGGCCTCGCCGAGAACGACCGTGCGGTGCAGCCCGGCGAGTCGGACTGGCGCAGTCTCGAACTCGTGGAGACGATGTTCGCCGACGAGCTCCGCGGCCGCCCCCTCCTGGCCAACCGGACCCGATGGTCCCGCTTCCCGACCGTGTCCCTGCAACGCTGGTCGGCGGGGAACGTGGTGCTGCTCGGCGACGCCGCCCACACCGCGCACTACACCATCGGCTCGGGTACGAAGCTGGCCCTGGAGGACGCCATCGCACTGGCCGACGCACTCGCCGAGCACGACGAGGTCGGTGAAGCCTTCGCCGCCTACGAGACCCGTCGCCGCCCCGGGGTGGACAGGTTCAAGCATCTCGCCGCACGATCACAGGCCTGGTGGACCTCCTTCCGCGAACGCATGACGAACACCCCCGAAGAGATCGCGCTGTCATACATGACCCGCGCCGGAAACATCGGCGTCTCGGACTACGCGCGGGAGTACCCGGACAACGCACGGGTGGCTCTCGAGCATCTCGGCGACGCCCCCGTGGGCGATCTCGACATGCTCGACGACTGGGTGCTCTCCCGACCACTTGCCGCCGGAGCCCTTGCGGCCCCGTCCAGGACCCTGTCCGATGCCGACCTCCCGGCACAGGGAGTACGACGGCTGCAGTGGTCCGACACGGCCGGAGGGGAACAGGCCACGAGGGAGTTGTGCTCGTGCCCAGAGGAGGTCGTCGTACTGGGAGGTGACGACGACCCCCGCGCTGTGGGAGCCCGTATCGATACCGCTGAGCGGGTCCGGTGGAAGGGGCGCCACACGGTGGTGGTCGAGGTACCGACCGCATTGCGCTCGGAAGCCGCCGCCGCGGTGGCCACCGGCCGCGCGGATGCTGTGATCCTCACACAGTGAGGTCCGCCTCTTGCCCCTGCCCGGTCCGGGGCTGACCTCCCGGTGCGCGGGACCGGGCCGTTGCTCCGCCGAGAGTAGGGTGATCGGCATGTCAACGGCGGAAAAGACAGGCAAGACGACGAACTGGCGACGCCGGGAACTGATCGTCGGCGAGGTGCTCGACACCGCGACCGAACTGTTCGCGGTCAAGGGATACGAGGCGACCAGCCTGCAGGACATCGCCGATGCCGTCGGGGTCTCCCGGCCGGCGCTGTATCACTACCTCAGCAGCAAAGAGGACCTCCTGGTGATGCTGGTGGAGAGCGTCTCGCAGAGCCTGGCGGAGGTGCTCGGCGAGCTCCGCGAACGTCCCGATCTGACCCCGTCGGAGAAGATCTCCATGGTCACGGACCAGCTGGTCCGCCAACGGGTCCAGCATCCGGGCCGCTTCCGGATCCTCGATCGTTCGGAGACCGTCCTGCCCGAGCCCGCCCGCACTGATCACGCCGAGGCCAAGCGGCGCGTCCTGCGCGAGGTGGTGACGATCATCGAGGAAGGTGTCCGCGCCGGCCAGTTCGCCCCGACGGACTCGCGCACCACGGCACTGAGCGTGATCGGAATGTGTAACTGGGTGGCGTGGTGGGTGCGGCCCGAAGACGCCGTGAAAATGGAGTCGATCGCATCGACGATCGACACGCTCGTCACGCGGATGCTGTCCCTTCCGGCACAGGACGCCGCCGACGGCGCCCCGGGTCTGATCAAAGAGATCCGTGATCGGCTCGACCGACTCGAGCCATTGCTCTAAACACGCCACGTAGCTCCACCCGACCGACGGCACCCTCTTGCGGGGTGCCGTCGGTCGTTCTGCTGGCGGTCGGCGCTGTACGCCCACCCGTCAGTCTTGGACGCGAGTGTTGACTTTTCTACGTCAATGTCGAACACTGGGGGTGTACCCGCTCGCACCCGGAGGATCAGCGTGACCCAGAAACCCAAACGCATCGGACTGGTCGTCCCCAGCTCGAACGTCACCGTCGAGACGGAGATGCCCAGCATCCTGGCCCGCCACCCGGACGAGGAGTTCACGTTCCATTCGAGCCGTATGCGGATGACGACGGTCTCCCCCGAGCAACTGCGGGCGATGAACGCCCAGCGGGAACGCTGCGTGATCGAGCTCGGCGACGCCGGTGTCGATGCGATCCTCTACGCATGCCTGGTCGCCATCATGTCGACCGGCCCCGGCGCACACCGTGATACCGAGCTCTCGATAGCCGAGCAGCTCGCCGCGGGAGGCTCCGAGGCTCAGGCGCTCTCGAGTGCCGGCGCACTGGTCGACACACTGACCGCCATGGGTGCGACGAGGATCGCCGTGGTCACCCCCTACCTGCGGCCGCTGGCGGAGCAGGTGATCGCCTACCTCGAGAACGAAGGCCTGGAGGTCACCGACTGGCGCGCCCTCGAGGTCGCCGACAACGCCGAGGTGGGCTGCATCCCGGGCGAGAAGGTGATGGAGGCGGCGCGCAGCCTGGATCTCAGCGGAGTCGACGTCCTCGTGCTCTCGGCGTGCGTCCAGATGCCCTCACTCGACCTCGTGCAGGCGGCCGAGGACGAGTTCGGCGTCCCCGTCATCACCGCCGCCACCGCCGGAGCGTTCCAGCTCCTGAGAGCAGTCGGCGCGCGCGTCGACATCCCCGGCGCCGGTTCGCTCCTGCGTGCCGACGCCACTGCCGAGACCACCCACTGACTGTCTGCGAAAGGAGACGACATGTCCAGCCAGTACAGCGAACAACACCTGTCGCGAGGAGTCGACCACGCGGCCTTCCCCACCTTCGATCCCGTGGGCACGGTGACCTTCTACCGCGACGTTCTCAAGTTCCCGGTGGTGCACTCGATCTGCGCAGCCGGCTGGGGGCCGGACAAGCACCCCGACTTCATCCACTTCTTCTTTGACATTGGCAACGGCGACCGGCTGGCCTTCTTCTACTACTTCGGCCTGCAGCCATACGGCGACCAGAGCGCGCCGGGCGATTCCTGGGCGAGGTTCGACGAGGACGTCCCCGTGTTCTTCCGTAACTCCCGCCACCTCGCACTCCACGTGGACAGCGAGGAGGACCTGCTCGAGTACCGACGCCGCCTCGATGATTCGCAGTGGCCGTGTGAGATGCAGGTGATGCACGAGACCATCGAATCGATCTACACCCACGACCCCAACGGTTACATGGTGGAGATCACGCGGGCTCTGCGCCCGGTCACCCCACAGGAGGACCTCGACGCCCAGCTCACCCTCGAGGCGCTGTGCGATGTGGTGTCCGCGGGAGACGCCTCACTGGACACGCTGCTGGCCCGCAAGGCGGAGCTGATCGTGGACAAGGCCGTCGCCTGGGAGCGGGAGCACGCCGCTCTGGAGGTGGACCGATGAGCCGGCTCTACGTCCTCGACGTCCCGGAGAACAAGGGAGTGGTCCGCGTTGCGTCGGGAGAGGAGGGGGTCACCGTCGACAAGGTCGGTCCGTACTTCCGGATCTCCGCCGAAGGCACCATCGTCATCGACCGGCGTGCCACCGGGTGTCGCCACGCCGTCTGGTACAGCGCGATCGCCGGTCTCGAGGCGTCGAAGATCACCCAGCACGACAAGGACGCCCTGCGCGTGGAAGCCCGATGAGCACGACGGAGCGGGTGGGCGCGGGTCGCTACCTGGCCGCCGACGATGCTCCACCGGAGACGTCGGTGACCGCCCACGAGCTCACCACGGTCGACGGCGCGAGCGTCTCCGGACTCCTGCGGACGGTGCCTGGAGCGACCACGGTGGCGTTCCTCATGCACCCACGGAACGACTTCAGCCATCACGTCCTGGTTCCGGAGTTCCTCAAGCGCGGATACGCGGTATGGACGCAGGGCAGCAGGACCATGGGCAACGACCTCACTCTGCTGCACGAGCAGGCCCTGCTGGACATGGCCGCCGGACACGTCTTCCTGCGGGAGCGGGGCTTCGCGTCCGTGGTCTCGGTCGGGCACTCGGGCGGCGGCGCGCTGGCCGCGTTCTACGCCGAACAGGCAGGACTACCTGCGTCCCAGCGTCTTTCCGCGACCCCCGGCGGCAAGCCCGTGCCTCTGCCCGACGCCGAGATGCCGTTGGCCGACCTCATGGTGCTGATGGCTCCACACCCGGGGCAGGGCGAACTCCTGCTCAGGATGATCGACCCCTCGGTCACCGACGAGGACGATCCGCGTTCAGTCGACCCCGCGCTCGATCCGTACTCGGGGAGCAATGGATTCGCACCGGCGCCGGAACCGAGCGTGTACTCCCCGGAGTTCATCGACGAGTACCGGGCCGCGCAACGCGCCCGTGTCGCACGGATCGACGCCAAGGCCCGCGAGAGGGTCGCGCGGGCCCGCGAGGCGCAGGGCAGATTCAAGCAGTCCGGCGATCCCGCGGACCGACGGGACGCGCTGGCCACGGAGCTCATCACGGTGTACCGGACCGACGCGGATCTCCGGTGCGTGGACCCGACACTCGATCCGAACCTGCGCCCCTATGGCTCTCTGTTCGGGTCGCGACCCGACCTGACCAACTACGGGGTGGTCGGCTTCGGGCGGTTGACCACGCCCGAGGCGTGGTTGTCCACCTGGTCAGGATTGAGCAGCCGTGCCGGGTTCATTCGCTGCGCCCCTGCTATCCAGGTACCTACACTGTTTATCGAGATCACGGGGGACCAGGCGTGCTTTCCCGCCGATGCGATTGCGATGGTCGCTGCCCTCGGGACAAGCGATGTTGAACACGTCAGGGTGCGCGGCAAGCACTTCGGTGCCGCTCTCTTCGAGGGAGAGCCCACCGCCGCGGCGGCCGCCGGCAGGGAGATCGGGCGTTGGTTGCGAGACCGAACGTGAGCAGACTTCACCCCCGGCGACCTACTGCGTTCGAACAGCCAATTTCGGGCACGCAAACTGGGGTCATGCGAACCGTCTACAGTCCGGAATCCGCGCCTCCCCGGGGCTTCTACACCCTGCTCACCGCATCGGTGGCTCCGCGGCCAATCGCCTGGATCTCATCACTCTCCGCAGACGGTATCCGAAATCTCGCGCCATACTCATTCTTTACCGTCGCGTCAGGTGAGCCCCCGATTCTGTCCGTGACCTCGCTCGGGCACAAGGACTCGTGGCGCAATATCCGCGACACAGGCGAGTTCGTTGTCAATATCGGCACGGAATCGCTGATGGAGGTAATGAACGAGACGTCCGCACCTCTCCCCGCAGACGTCGACGAATTCAAGGTCGCCGGAGTACGCGGTGAGGCGTCCGACGTAGTAGCCGCGCCGCGCGTGGCCGAGGCGCCCATCGCCCTTGAGTGTCGTCGGCATGACATAGTCGAGGTCGGTAACGGAACGCTGCTACTCGGCGAGGTGGTGTCCGTGGCGGTCGATGACGACGTACTGGCTGAGGACGGGCTCCCCGACTTCAGAAAATTGCTCCCGCCGTCCCGCCTCGGGCGTCTGGAATGGGGATTCGCGCCACGGACCCAGTGGATCGCGCGCCCCAAGGGGTAGCCGGGACACCAGGCGTGGCGGGCCCAGATGATCGGGGGTCCGCCATCGCCCGCGCTCTCATGTCGTCGACGTCGTGCCCCTTCGCAGCATCGCATCGATCAACGCTGCGATCACCTCGGTGATGGCCACCTTCTGTGTGCCTTTGCGCGAGGGCGCCGACGGCGGCGACGTCGGGGCATCCTCGGCCAGGTACTTGCGTACCGTGCGCCAGTCACAGCCGCACTCGCGACCGATCTCGGCGTACGTCATGCCGGTGGCATGCAGCTGTTTGAAACGTCGGATATTCATCCAGGACTCCTGATCCAGGATCATGGGGGTGGGCCACCCTTCGGAAATTGTCAACTTGCCGGAAGACGACTCCAAGGGTGGCCCACCCACCTCGGCGGACACTGGCAGAAGATCTGGTCCAACAACCCGATCGAGCGCCTGAACAAGGAGATCAAGCGCCGCGCCGACGTCGTGGAGATCTTCCCCAACCCGGCTGCGTTCCTGCGCCTGGCGACCTCGGTGGTGATCGATCAACACGACGAATGGCAGGTCTCACGTCGCTATCTCTCGGAGGCCTCCATGGCCGAACTCCGACGCGTCATCGCCGCCAAACAACAAGCCCTCGACGCCGGCGGCGACTACGATCAGCAACGACTCGTTGATCACTGCGCCTGACCAGACGCCGATCCGAATCCCACCACCCCACGGGGCACTATCCTGGCCGGACTCGCTGATCCAAACGTGCGTGGTGCACCTGATCCGCGCCTCGATGCGGTTCTTCTCCGGCTCAGACCGCAAGAAGATCGCCGCCGAGCTCAAGAAAATCTACACCGCCCCAAACGAGGAGACTGGGGTGTACCAAGGATCTTGGACAGCCGCT
>NZ_JAALDM010000298.1:0-1690 GCF_014144865.1 Dietzia aerolata
CGTGCTGGAACACAGTGGCGATCTCGTGCGTGCCCTCCATCCCCGGGTGCAGCCCACCCGCGGTCCCCACGTTCACCAGCTCGCGGGGCCGGGTGCCGCCGAGCGCGTACGCGACGGCCAACGCCGCCCGCACCTTGCCGACGCCCGTCACCAGGACGGGAAAATCGGTGACGAAGTGCCGGGCCTCCTGTTCGAGCGCGACGACGACGAGCGGGTGCGACGGATCCACGGTGCCGATGATGTCCACCTGATCCACGCTAGTCGCAGCGTCGCCGCGTGTTCATCCGCGACCGATAGCCTCGCGGTGATGACAGACCCTTCCGTGACAGGCTCCTCGGTGACCGGCCGGGGCGCGACCTACTGGGGTCTCGCCCTGATCGCGTTCATCGCCGAGATCTGCCTTGTCATCGGCGCCGGGGAGCTCGGCTGGACCCTCGGCCGCCACGTCGGCATGGGAGTGGGCGTCGCGTCGGCGGTGGTCGGTGCGGCGGGGGTCATCGTCGTGTGGGGCCTGTTCTTCTTGCCCAAGGGCGCGCGGCGGATATCCACCTGGCCCCGGGCGATCATCGGCGGCGGTGCGGGGCTCGCGATGGGCGCGGCGCTCCTGGCGCTCGGGTCCCAGGCGGTCGGGATCGCGCTGCTGGTGGCCGGGCTCGCCGTGTTCGCGACGCAACTGGGCATGGCGTCCGGAGCGACATCGCCACCCGCCCCCGCGCCCAGATGAAGGAACCTTCCTCAGCGTTTCATCTTCGCCACATCCCGGCTTCCTAGGGTGAGAACCAGATGGCCACAGCGCCTCGCCGCGCTGAGCCTTCCCGCCCGAGCCCCTCCCGTCGAGCCCCGAGGTGATCGAAAAATGTCCACCCAGCTTTCCAACGCCTGGCCCTCCAACCCCAAGCTCTCCAACATCAAGTCCGCCAGCACCCGCCCCGCACCTCGCCACGCGCTCCTCGCGATGCCCGTTGCCGCACTGCTCGCGGTGGCCGGATGTTCTTTCGGGGGCGACGACGACAACACCGCGTCGACCGTCACCGCGACAGTGACCGCTCCGGCCCGGACCGGCACTCCCGCCGCTGATCAGGACGATTTCGATCCCGCCAACTGCTCCACCGACCGATCGGGGCAGGACATCAACGGCGACGTCTACGTCCGTAGTGGGCAGACCTGCGTCCTGTCCGACCTCGCGGTCTCCGGCGACGTGGACGTGCTCGGGGACGGTCGTCTCGAGCTGCGCAACGTGCGGGTCGCCGAGGATGTCGAGGCCGAAGGCCACGCGTACGTCTCGGTGACCGGGGGCGAGGTCTCCGGATCGATCGAACTGGAGCACGGCGGCGAAGCCGTGGTGGAGAACGTCCGCATCGGCGGCAGCCTCGAGTCCGAGGAGAACTCAGGGCCGCAGCGTTTCCATGGCAACACGATCGGCGACGACCTCGAGTGCGAGGACAACGCTCAGACCCCGACGGGCGGCGGTAACCAGGTTTCCGGCGAGCGGGAGGGACAGTGTTCCGGCCTGTGATAACGCCCTTGTCGTCGTGATAACCGCGCTACACCGCGGTCAGTCGGTGGGCGGATCCCACCAGCGGTCATCCTCGGGCCCGAGGGGCAGCCGGGCCACCACCTCGTGGCGGGCGCGGCCACGCGGCCCCTCGCCGAGGAACGAGTCGATGAGCGCGATCTCGCCCACCCGCCA
>NZ_JAALDM010000298.1:1723-2284 GCF_014144865.1 Dietzia aerolata
GAGGATGCGCAGCCAGGCGGTGGCGTCGTCGCGGCCGCCGAGCCGGGCGAGGGTGAGGTGGGGTCGGAACCGTGCGCCGTCCGGGGCGCAGCCCGCCGCGTTGGCTGCCGAGCGCGTGCCGGCGGCGAGGGCGTGAAGGGGTCGGTGCTCGGCCTGTTCGATGCCGGCCCACAGGACCTTGGCCCGCTCGACCGAGGGGAACGCGCCCGCCCCGGAAAGTCGGAGCCGGAACGGATCGTGCTTGCGCGCCACTGCCGCTAGGCGTTCGGTGAACTCGTCGAGTCGCCAGTCGTCCACGTCCGGGCAGAAGGTCAGGGTGAGGTGCCACTGCGACGGGTTGGTCCACGCCAGCCCCGGCCGCGGCTCGAGGAAGGCCTCGAGCTGCTCTCGAACTTCTTTCGGCGGCAACACCGCCACGAACATCCGATGCCCCATCCGTCCACGGTGGCCCACTCGCGCGCCTTTCTCAAGAGGCGGGCCCACTGGCCACGCTCGACAGGCCGACGATCACGCTCCCCCGATCCACATCCCCAGCATCGCCGCGGCCACGGTCGCGAGCAA
>NZ_JAALDM010000299.1 GCF_014144865.1 Dietzia aerolata
AGCGCGGCGTCGCGGGCGGCGACCCGGGCGGCGTGGGTGGGGGCGTCCGGTACGTGGGCCGGGCGCAGGGCGTCGAGCTCGCGGCGCAGCACGGGCACGATCTCGGTGCCGAGGATCTCGATCTGCTCGAGCACCGTCTTGCGGGGCAGGCCGGCGTGGTCGATGAGGAACAGTTGGCGCTGGTAGTCGCCCACGTGCTCGCGCATCGTCATGTAGCGGTCGATGATCTGCTGCGGCGAGCCCACCGTCAGCGGGGTCTGCGCCGTGAAGTCCTCCATCGACGGGCCGTGGCCGTAGACCGGGGCGTTGTCGAAGTAGGGGCGGAACTCGTTGACGGCGTCCTGGCTGTTGGCCCGGGCGAAGAACTGTCCGCCGAGGCCGACGATCGCCTGGTCGGCGGAGCCGTGGCCGTAGTGCTCGTAGCGCCTGCGGTACAGCTCGACCATCTGCTTGGTGTGGCTGATGGGCCAGAAGATGTTGTTGTGGAAGAAGCCGTCACCGTAGAACGCGGCCTGCTCGGCGATCTGGGGCGAGCGGATTGAGCCGTGCCACACGAACGGGGCGACGCCGTCGAGCGGGCGCGGGGTCGAGGTGAACTGCTGGAGCGGCGTGCGGAACTTGCCCTCCCAGTCCACGACGTCCTCGTGCCACAGTCGGTGCAGCAGTTCGTAGTTCTCAATCGCGATCGGCAGTCCCTGGCGGATGTCCTGGCCGAACCACGGGTAGACGGGGCCGGTGTTGCCGCGGCCCATCGTCAGGTCGACCCGCCCGCCGGACAGGTGCTGGAGCATGGCGTAATCCTCGGCGATCTTCACCGGGTCGTTGGTGGTGATCAGCGTGGTGGCCGTCGACAGGATGATCTCGGAGGTCTTGCCGGCGACGTAGCCGAGGGTCGTGGTGGGGGAGGACGTAACAAAAGGCGGGTTGTGGTGCTCGCCGAGTGCGAACACGTCCAGCCCGACCTGCTCCGCCTGCACCGCGTACTCGACCATCGCCTCCAACCGCTCATGCTCGGTGGGGATAGCGCCGGTAACCGGGTCCGGCGTGATGTCGGCGATGCTGAAGATTCCGAACTGCATTGTGGTGGCCTCTCGTTTTATGTGTTGTCAGTTGGCGAGGGGACGGGGTCGCTGTCGCTGTCACTGTCGCGCTGAAGCGGTCGCGCTGTCGCTGTCTCTGACTTGGCCCCGGCCCACGCCGGTGAGGTTGTGCCCCCACCATAACTTGCTGACATGTCAAACAAAAGTGTGTGGCCGAGTATTCCCCGTCACTCCGCGCGGCCGCTCCAGCCCCAGCTGCGCCGGGCCGACGTCGATACCTCGATCTGCCCTCCGGATTCGCAGATACGCGCCGGGCTGACCTCGATCTGCTCTCCGGATTCGCAGCTACGCGCGCGATTCGCCGATGCTCGCGGGCCCCCGCGGGCGACGCGTATTTGGAAGGGCGAATCGAAGCGATGGAGGTGATTGTGTTGCATGCCGGCCGACCCGCCCGAGTTCGTGGTGCTTGGCCGACGCCGTCTTGGTCGATATCTGAGGTCTCAACCGCCTCGGTTGGGTCGACGTGAGATAGATGCGATCCATGAGGTGGCCCGTCGTTCGGACACGTGGCAGCGATGATGACCGGCGGTGCCGCCACGTTGCTGTACGGATCTTGATCGACTGTGGGCCGACTCGGTCGAACCGTCTCGTTGGCGCCCCGGCCGTGTGGGGTCAGGCCCGGATCTTCCGGCGCCGCTTGTTCAGTACGGCGAATCCGGCCCACGAGACGAGCACGGTGGCGGCGACTGCCAGTTGTGCGGTGAGGAGATGGTCGGCTGGGTAGACGACGCCGGTGATGTAGTGGTCGATGAAGCCGGTCGACGGAAGCCGTTCTTGGCCGGCGTGCTCGCGGGCCCAGTTCTCGAGGTGTGTGAGGGGGCAGTCCCAACCGATGACGACGATTCCCAACCCGTAGGCGGCAGTGGCCAGGTGTGGCCAGATGGCCCAGTGCCACTTGGGCCGCCACGCGAGGAAGCCGCCCACGGTCAGGTATACGAGGAACCCGGCGTGGACGATCATCGCGGTGTCGGCGATCACCCGGTAGAGCATGAGTTCAGACTGCCACTTCGCGGCGGACCTTGAGCTGCGGCGAGCTGCGGCGAGCTGCGGCGAGCAGCGAAGAGGAGGCGCGAGGGGCGCGAGGTGACACGGGACGGCGAGGTGCCGGAGGTGTGGTGGAGTGCTCCGCTCAGGCGGTGTGGGAATCGTCGCCGGCTAGAGGGCCTGGCGGTGATGATGTTCCGGCTGGTCCTGATGACCTCGATGGTCTGGACGGTTCGCGCGGGGTCTTGCTTCGGAACCGTCGGTCGGCACCAGGGGGATTGGTGAGGTGCAGGTCGTCGGCGATGAGGCTTTCGACGTGTTCAGCCCATCGGTGATCGAGAATCTGGTCGCGGGCCTTGGCGAGTGGGCCGGAGGGGAACGTGCGGTACTCGTGTCCGGACTCGGTGATGATGGTCAGCTCGCCGAGCGGGCCTGGCCTGTAGGCGTTGGATCCGAATGTCTTCTCGCGGTGATGCTCGCGGCACAGGCAGACGAGGTTCCACTCGACGGTGGGGCCTCCGAGTTCGGGCTGCAGAGTGTTGAACGCGAGGACGTGGTCAATGTCGCAATCCTGTGCGTCCACGTTGCAACCGGGGTGGCGGCAGGTGCCGTCACGTAGCCGGATGCGTTCGGCGAGCTTGCCGTTGATGAAGTACTTGAGTGCCGCTTCCGGGGAGTCGACGGAACCCGGTGTGGGGTCGATCCGCTCGAAGCGGAACTTGGCGTCGCCACTTTCGATTAGCTGCTCACAGACCCAATCGAAACTGGCGTAAGCGCCGCGGACGAACTCGACCTGATTGGGCAGGCCCAGGGGCCGGCCGTCGATGATCGAGACGCGGATGGCCTTGTCCGAGGCCCACGGAGTTCCGGTCGCCTTATCGATCGGATTGCAGATGTCGTCTGTGGTGGGGTCGCCCAGCGCGCACAGTGCATCTGCCCGCAACTCTGGGCGGGTGCGGGGATGGCCTGAGTCCTCTGCCGCCTTGGCGGCTGCGTCGATCCGGCGGCGAAGCTTCTCGGCGTCACCCGCCGGGAGGTTGGCCCACAGGGTGGTCATTCCGTTCTTGCCGGGGCGAAAGCGGACATCGCGCTTGTAGACAGCCAGGTCAGCCGCATCGGAGGCGGCTTGGGGATCATGCTTGGCCAGTGAGGCGTCGACCATCGCGTCCATCGCGACTCGGCTGGGTCGGCCGCCGCCGTCGAGTACGCGGCTCATGCGTCCGACGACCTCGGACTCGACCTTCCGGGCAACCCGGTCGGGAACTTCGGAAAGACGGCAGGCGGTGTCGATCGCCAGTTGCTCGGGGAACAGGCCGTGTCCGATGGCGTCACGCAGGAGTCGGCGCTTTGTATGAATCTCCACGCCTGCATTGACGAGACGGGCCGCGTGCCAGGTGCTCAGGTTCATGGCCGCCGACAGCTGGTTCCGGGCACGGTCTGCGGGGTCCAAACGGGAATAGGCCGGCCGTGAGGACTTGCCTGACTTCGTAGAGGACTTCGACCGTCGCGAGGTGCTGCGATCGCGGGACGCTTCCTCGGTCTCATCGCTCTTCCGGAACGCCTCGACCAGGCGGAAGGCTGCTTCCAGTCGGGTGGCACTGGCGAGGTTCTGAGCCTTGGTGGCGTCCCTGGCCACTTCGCTCAACACGTCAACGTCGAACTCGTCGATGGGGTCCATCTCTGCGCGCAAAGGGCCGTTGGAGATAGAGCTTGTCGTCGTCATATCTCCCTCGCCTTTCCCTCTCCCAGCGTGACCTTGACTCGAACATAGTTTTCATTCTACTGACGGCGAGACGGTAGATCAAGCATTCGATCCAAACATTTTTTCGATTTCTCCAACGGTTCCATCGGGATGTCGAAACGCGGGTTCTGCACAAGGGGGCAGCGTTCACAGCAGCACTCAAGGGGGAGTGCCACACCTGCGGAAGGGTTCTGTTATGGTGGCTCGCATGTCGAACGCTCGCGCATATTGGCGCTTTATGTGGGCTCCGGGTGGAGCCCGCGCCGCGAGCGCACGCGTCCGCTAAAAGCGGTCGTCGACACCCGGAGCCCAGAGGCGGTGACCAGAAGGTCGCCGCCTCCCGCCATTTCAGACAGGCGGCCCGGGTGTCGAGTAGGGCACCACGTAAGTCACGGCACCCGGCCCGCCACCACGCCAAGAGCATCAGGAGCCAGAGCGCCGTGACCATCACCGCCGAAAATCCCACGCAGACTGCAGACCGTCGTGTCCTGTCGTACTCACCGCTTCCGACCCCCACCGAGATCCTCGGCGAGCTGCCGCTGGGCGAGGCCCGCGAGGCGCTCGTCGAGCGCAGCCGGACTGAGGTCGCCGACGTGCTCGCCGGAAAGGATGACCGCCTGCTCGTCGTGGTGGGCCCCTGCTCCGTCCATGACACGGAGGCCGCGCTCGACTACGCGGGTCGTCTGGCGGAGCTGAACGCCGAGCTCGGGGAGGACCTGCTGATCGTCATGCGGGTGTACTTCGAGAAGCCGCGCACGACAGTCGGCTGGAAGGGCCTGATCAACGACCCGGCGCTGGACGGCAGCTACGACATCCCGCGCGGCCTGCGCACGGCGCGCAAGCTTCTGCTCGACGTGCTCGACCTGGGCCTGCCCGTGGGCACCGAGTTCCTCGAGCCCACCAGCCCGCAGTACATCGCGGATGCGGTCTCGTGGGGCGCGATCGGGGCGCGCACGACCGAGAGCCAGGTCCACCGTCAGCTGGTGTCGGGCCTGTCGATGCCGGTGGGCTTCAAGAATGGCACCGACGGCGAGGTCCAGGTCGCGGTAGACGGTTGCCGGTCGTCGGCGTCGCGGCACGTGTTCTTCGGCACCGACGCCGAGGGTCGCGCCGCCGTGGTGGAGACCGCGGGCAACACCGACTGTCACGTGATCCTGCGCGGCGGCACCGCCGGCCCCAACTTCGACGCCGAGTCGGTCGAGGCGGCCGTGGCCTCCGTCGCGAAGGTCGGGCTGCCCGGCCTGGTCATGGTGGATGCCAGCCACGCCAATTCGGGCAAGTCCCACGTCCGGCAGGCCGAGGTGGTGGGCGAGCTGGCCGAGCGGATCGCGGGCGGCGAGCAGGGGATCTCGGGGCTTATGGTCGAGAGCTTCATCGAGGCCGGCGCCCAGTCGGTCGAGGCGGCCGAGCTGGTCTACGGACAGTCCGTCACCGACGCCTGCATCGGCTGGGACACGACGGCCGACTGCCTGCGCGCCCTCGCCGGCGCGGTCCGCCAGGGACGGCGGGGCTGAGCCGCCAGGGACTCCGGGGCTGAGCCGCCAGGGACTCCGGGGCTGAACAACCGGGCCCGCCACGGGCGCCGCGGCTGACCCGAAGCCGATCCGGCCCGGTCCCGAGGGGGCGCCCAGTTGCGGCGCGGTGGCGCGGTAGTCTTTCCCGTGTGGACGCCTCCTCGCCCCTGTACTCGTTATACGAGTCGCGCCTGCGCGCAACGCTGGACGAGTCGAGGCTGCCGCGGCACATCGCGGTGATGGCGGACGGCAATCGGCGCTGGGCCCGGGAGGCGGGGTTCGACGACGTCAGCCACGGCTACCGCGCCGGTGCCACCAAGATCGCGGAGCTGTTGACCTGGTGCGATGAGCTCGGCATCGACGTGGCGACGATCTACCTGCTCAGCACGGAGAATCTGAGCCGGGATGAGTCCGAGCTCGAGGAGCTCCTGCAGGTCATCGCGGATGTGGTGGACGAGATCACCGGGCCGGACCGCAACTGGGAGGTCCGGATCGTCGGCCAGATCGAGGTGCTGCCGGCGCCGATCGCCGCGCGGTTGCGCGCAGCGGAGAAGGCGAGCGTGGGGCGGCCGGGCTGCAAGGTCAATGTGGCGATCGGGTACGGCGGTCGGCACGAGATCGCCGACGCCGCCCGCGATCTGGTCGCGCAGCTCATCGCCGATGGTAAGAGCGGGCAGGAGTTGGTCGAGGGGATGACCGTCGAGGCGATCGGCGAGCACCTGTACACCTCCGGCCAGCCCGATCCGGACCTGGTGATCCGCACCTCCGGCGAGCAGCGCCTGTCCGGGTTCCTGCTGTGGCAGAGCGCGTATTCGGAGATCTGGTTCACCGAGGCCTACTGGCCGGCGTTCCGCCGCATCGATTTCCTCCGGGCGATGCGCGACTATGGCGCCCGCAACCGGCGGTTCGGTAAATGAGTGGAGCTCCCGTAAGGGACCAAGACGACGACGACAACGCCACCGCCAGCCCGATCGTCAGCGGCGACTCCTTCACGATCAGGGCTGTCTGCGTGGTCGAGCAGCTGATCACCGTGCCGGGCAGGGTCGGGGTGTCGGCGATCGATAAGCGTCCTGTCAGCGGGCCGGTGCAGGTCCGTGAGCTGGGGCTGCACGGCGATATCCAGGCCGATCGCAAGCATCACGGCGGCGAGTGGAAGGCCGTCTACATGCTGTCTGACTCGGACGTCGAGCAGTGGTCAGGCGAGTTCGGCGGGCCCGTCCCGATCGGCTACTTCGGCGAGAACCTCCGGCTGAGCGGAATCGACACCTCAAAGCTGCAGATCGGCACCGAGCTCGCCGTGGGCGAGGGCCCTCTACGTCTGCAGATCACCACGCCCCGTATCCCGTGCCAGACCTTCGCGCACCGCACCGGCAAGCCGAAGTGGGTGCGACGGTTCACCGAGGGCGGCCGGCCCGGCGCCTACGCGCGGGTCCTGACTCCGGGCCCGGTGGCGGCAGGGGGTCAGATCCGGGTGGTCGCCGCGCCCACGCATGGCGTCACAATCGGGCGGGTCCTGGCGGGGGTCGACGACGACGAGGCCCGCCGCCTCCTCGCCGAGTTCGACCTCGCCGATCTCGCCCCGAGCCTGGTCCGCAAGCTCGACCCGGCCACCGACGTGCGGCCCACCGACCTCGACTGACCACGGTCTCAGCGCGCCGGTCGACACCGTCCTCGAACGACACCGGCGTCGGCGGGGGCTAGTCGCCGGTCGGGAGCGCCAGGTGTTCCCACACGTCGCCGGCGGTGCCCCACACGTGGGCGGCCTGGTCAGTGCCCACATCGGGAAGCCGGAAGGCTCCAATGCCGCCGGCGGACGTGGCGAACAGCGTCACCAGTCCCGCGCGGCGTTGGAAAGGCGTGCGGCGGATATTCCAGCCGAGGATCCCGTCGCGCACCAGGACGTCCGTGCGCCGCAGGATCGAGCCCTTGCGCATCGCCACCATCCGGTCCGTCACGGCGTGGCCCAGACCGCGGAAGTTATCGACCGCGATCCACCATGACACCGCCCCGGATAATGCGACAACGACCACGGGCACCCACCACAGCCACGGCCACACGGCCACGGGCACGAGGGCGATCGCGGTGAGGCCAGCGGTGGAGAGGGCGGCGCGGAGGTGTCGTCGTCGTCGGGCTTGTGGCGGGTGGCTTCGCAGTGACCCGGACCCGGGGATCCCCACGCCGAGGATCACCCCGGCGACCCCCGTTGACACCTCGCGCGGTGAGGCCGGTACCAGGGAGGGGCTGGGCTTGGTCTGACCGTTCTCGTCGTTGCCGATCCCCACCCCGATCGCCACGACGTCCAGACGCGCGGCGCCGAGTGCGCGGAAGCCCGGCGGCTCGTGCAGCGTCATCCCGCGGATTCGGCTGCCATCCAGCGTCGTGTGGCGGCCCACCAGCAGGCCGCGGCGCATCTCCAGCGAGCCGTCGCGGTGATGGTCCAGGCGCATGGCCCACCAGTTCTCGATGAAGATCGCGGCCGTCGCGATCGCGCCCACGGCCAGGATGATCAGTACCGCGGCCACCACGAGCAGCGGGATCGGGACCTGATCGACGCGATCCCAGACCACGCGGAGCATGAGCGGCACCGCGTTGAACATGCTGGCGATCTGGAAGACCACGCCCACCGCGATGAGGCCGAACAGGGGAGTCGTGACGCTGGCCGGGGCGTAGCGGACCCAGCCCGGATCGACGCGCGCGATCTCGGTGGAGTCCTCGGCGGCGCGGTCGGCGAGCAGACGTCGGCGGAGCTCGCGTGCGGACTGCAGGTCCAGCGAGGCCAGGGTCAGGCGCGAGCCGTCGGTCTCGCCGCTGGAGAGCTTGACCGTCGCGATGCCCAGGCGGCGCTGCACGACGTTCGCCGAGATCTCCACACTGCGGACGCGGGCCGTCGCGATGGAGGTGGTGGTGCTGGCCAGGAAACGGACCCGGCGGTCTAGGCGGTGGTCGTCCAGATGGAAGGTCGTGACGGCGAGGCGGACCACCTCGACCACTGCCGTCGACGCGGCGCCCAGCACGATCCCGCCGAGGCACCACAGCGCGATCCATCCGGCGCCCAGCCCACCCAGGGCCAGGCCGATCGCGGTCGGCACCGCCGCAAGAAGCAGTGCCCCGGCCGCGATGAGGGTGCTCGCCGTGATGGTCCGGCGGTCCAGGCGCTGGCGCTCGAGGGTGGGATGCTCCGGGGAAGTG
Organism: Dietzia aerolata; assembly: GCF_014144865.1. Taxonomy (GTDB): domain Bacteria; phylum Actinomycetota; class Actinomycetes; order Mycobacteriales; family Mycobacteriaceae; genus Dietzia; species Dietzia aerolata. The sequence continues at coordinate 8,529 of NZ_JAALDM010000299.1, forward strand.
TGCTCCGGCTGGCCCGGATCTTCGGGCGTCGTCATGTCGCGTCCCGCTGGTCGCCCTCCGCGATCACCGTCAGGCGCTGCGCGAGCTCCTCGGCCAGGTCCGCGTCGAGGGAGCGGATGCGGACCGCGCCTCGTGATGACGCCGTGGTGACCACCACCGTAGCCAGGCCGAACAGCCGCTCCAGCGGGCCGCGCGTCTTGTCGACGGTCTGCACGCGCGACAGCGGCGCCGCCCGCCACTCCTCCCAGAACAGTCCACTACGGCTGTAGACGGCGGTGTCGGTCTCCTCCCAGCGGTGGATCGACCAGCGCACGCGCGGCACGAGGAACACGGCTGCGATCCCCAGCAGCAGCCACGCGGCCGCGACCACCGCCAGTAAGGAGACGAAGAACAGCGCCACGACGAGCAGCGGAATCAGCACCGCCGCCACGACCAGCGCGACCTGGACCGTCCACCACCATCGGCAGCGGGGATCCACCCGATTGCTCGGCGGCCGTAGGGCAAGGGGCGGTGGCGTTCCGGGCTGAGAAGTCACGGTGTTCACGGTAGGCGTTGTATGACAGGCTGGCCGCATGAGCCTTCTCGGCTGGTACCGGTCCACCGGCGCCGATCTGCCCTTCGGCGATCCGCTCCGGGCACACGGCGTGGCCATGGAGGGCTACTTCCTCCGGCTCACCGATCGCGAACGCGGACGCGTGGTGATCGCGCTCATCGGGGTCAACCGTGGTCCGGAAGGCCACTGGGCCACGCTCGGCCTGGCCTCGGACGAGGTGACCATGCCGCTCGAGGCGGGGGGATCGCGTCGGCCGGGTGACGGGCCGGCGGTGTCGTCGTCGTCGAATTTTTCTTCCCTTCGCCTGGCCGCCGCGCCGCACGGCTGGGCGCACCCGCATCGCGTCGGGGCCCGCTCCGCCGACCGGTTCGAGTACCGCGCCGACGGCATCCGCGTGGACATGGGCGACGGCGCGCGACTGCACGTGGACATCACCGACCCCGTCCCGTGGCCGCACGACACCATGACGCATCGCGCGGTGGGCGGGTCCAGCATCTTTCAATCGGTGCCGCGGCTCAACCAGTACTGGCATCCGTGGCTGCTCGGCGGACGCGCCCACGGGTGGGCCGAACTCGACGGGCAACGCTGGGAGTTCGACGGCGCCGAGGTGTATGGCGAGAAGAACTGGGGCGCCGAAGGATTCCCCGACTCGTGGTGGTGGGGCCAGGCCCAGGCCTTCGGCGAGCCCGACACCTGCGTGGCCTTCGCCGGCGGCCAGATCCACTCCGGGCCACTGCGCACCGAGGTGACCGCCGTGGTGGTGCGGCTGCCCGGCGGTCGCGTCTTTCGGCTCGGCAATCCCGTGGTCACGCCGGTGCGTGCCGACGTGGGCGACGACGAATGGCGCCTGCGCGGTCGCGGATACGGCTGGGACGTGCGGATCCTCGGGCGCTCACCGCTTGAGCGTGCCCACGTGCTGCCGGTGCCGCTGCCGTCGCAGGGGCGTAACTCCGCCGGGGCTATCGAGCACCTGGCCGGCGAGTTGGAAATCGAGGTCCGGCGACACGGCCGACTCGTGTGGTCCGACCGCAGTCACCTGGCCGCGCTCGAGCACGGGGGACTGGCGCGGGCCGAGGCAGAGCTGCGGCGGCGCGGGGTCCCCGAGGGGGAGACCGGTGCGCCGCCGACTCGCTGACCTGCGCTGCTCGCTGGTTCGCGCTGCCCCGCGTCGAGAAGTGGGTTCGGCCCAGATCTACTCGGTAGACGTGTGCGGAACCCGCTGCGGGATGAGGTGGGCCGGGCCGGCGGGGCCAGCTCAGCCGCCCAGCGGGGTGTCGCGGCGAAGGATCAGGTACCCGAGCACCGCGGCAATGACAGCCGCGCCCAGCAGGTACGCCGACCCGGACAGGGCGGTCTGCTCCAGGAGCCAGTTGCCGATTCCGGACCAGCCGGCACTGCGCACGATCAACAGGATCGCGGCGGCGAGCACCGCGGCTAGGGCCACCAGGAGGGTCCAGAACCCCAGCAGTGACATCCGCCGGAACACCGCGGCGAACATGAACGTCACGACCATCACCGCGAAGGTCAGCGAGCCGGCCAGGATCCCGGCGCCGAGGAGGCCGTCGGTGCTGGTCATGAACGGGGTGTCGAATTGGTAGGCGTGGATGCCGAAGCCGTTGGTGACCCGCTCGATCAACGCGGCCACCACGTAGGCGATGCCGAAGCCGACCGAGACCGCCAGGAACGCGAGGTAGGCGCCCACGACGAAAGTGCGGCGACTGTAGCTCAGCGCCATGGCGAACGGCAGGGTCTGCGTGACCGTGTACGCGGCCATGAAGGCCAGCGTCCACACCGCTGCCTGCGAGGCGCCTCCGTACATCGGTTCGTCGGCCGCGACGCGACCATCCACAGTGGCGTGGATCCACGCCGTGATCCCGATAGAGACGGCCCAGACCAGGATGAAAACCATCGCTGGGACGATCACGAGATTGGTGGGAACGATGAATTGCAGGCGGAACGCCGCCGGGATGCGTGTCGCCCACGTGGTGGGCCGGTGTTGGTCGACGACGGGTGCGTCGAGAGACAGGGCAGTCATGATGCGACCTCCGAGTTGAAGCTGCGGGGTGAGGTTGTCGTCGTCGTCAAATTCGGGGCGGTACGTCCTGCCTCGTCGCGCTCTCCACCAACCTCGCCCGAGGTCAGGTGGACGATGAGCTGCTGCAGTGACACCGGGACCACCTCGACGCCCCGGGCGCGGGCCCGCTGCTCCTCGTGATCTTCGAGCGCCCCCAGCACCGTGGTCCGGGACAGGCGGCCCAGCGACTCGGTGTGCAGGACCTGGCGGAAGTCGGTCAGCTCCCGGACCGTGTCGGCCGCGCCGATGAGCGTCACCGCGCGGCCGCGGAGCGAGTCGACCGGCTCGTCGAGCATGATCCGACCCTTGTCGAGGAGGACCACGTTCTCGATGAGGTGCGCGATCTCATCGATGAGATGCGAGGACAACACGATGGTCCGCGGATGCTCGGCGTAGTCAGCGAGCAGTCTGTCGTAGAACATCTGCCGCGCCACGGCGTCGAGTCCCATGTAGGGCTCGTCGAAGAACGTCAGGTCAGCGCGGGACGCGATCCCGATGATCACCGCGACCGCCGAACGCTGGCCGCGCGACATCTTCTTGATCCGCGTCTTGGCGGGCACCCGGAAGTCCTCGCTCAGCCGATCGGCCAGGTCCTGGTCCCAGTTCGGGAAGGCCATGGCCGCGGCGGCGAACGCGTGCCGCGCGTAGGAATCCTCGATGTACCTCTGGTCCTCGCGGACGAAGCAGATGCGGGGGAGGACCTGCTCGTTCTCGTGGGGGCGCTCGCCGAAGACGGTGACCGAGCCGCTGGTGGGCCAGTCCTGTCCCGAGGCGATTGCCATGAGCGAGGTTTTTCCGGCGCCGTTGCGGCCCAGGAGTCCGTGGATCACGCCGGCCTCGAACGACACGTTCAGCGAGTCGAGGGCGGTGGTCGACCTGTGTGTGCGGGTGAGGTCGTGGACCTCGATGGCGGTACTCATTGCGCCTGCTCCTTCAGCGGTGTCGAGTCGATGGCGGTGGCGGTGCTGGTGGCGGAGTCGTTGTTCGGGGAGTGGGTGTTGGAGGTGCCGGTGCTGGTCCCGGTTGCCCGGGTACGGATTAGGTGTACGACGTCCTCGGCGGTCAGGCCGATGGCCCTGGCCTCATCGAGCATCGGGGCGATGAAGCGGTCCGCGAAGAGCTGCTGCCGCTCGGCGCGCAGGATCTCCCTGGCGCCCTCCGCGACGAACATCCCGAGCCCTCTACGTTTGACGAGGATTCCGCGGTCCACGAGGAGGTTGACCCCGCGCGCGGCGGTGGCCGGGTTGATGCGGTGGAACGCCGCGAGTTCGTTGGTCGAGGGAGCGCGTTCGCCTTCGGCGAGTGAGCCGTCGAGAACCGAGGCCTCGACCTGGACCGCGATCTGAACGAAAAGCGGTCTGCCGTCGTCCATGGGCGTCTCCTCCTCGGGGCTAGCCGGTCGGGCCTCGCGGGCCGGTCGGTTGGTGGGTTAGTTGCTCAACTAGTGAACCATTTAACCGATGGAGGGGCAAGAGGTGGATTGGGCGGAATTTGCGCGATTTTGGGAGTGGAGCCCGGAAGTATGCGGCCGGCGCGCGGTCTGACGTGGGCGCGCGCCGGTGCACGGCCGGACGTAGGCGGCGTGCGGCTTGGCGTGGGCGCGCGTCGAGAAGTGGGTTCGGCACCGAGTTACTCGGTGAACGTGGGCGAAATCCACTTGGGAATGCGCAGGGCCGGGACAGGGCCGAGACAGGGCCGGGACAGGGCCGGCGTTGCGCCTAATTAGAGCCGGCGCGGGGCTGGAAAGGTCGGCGCGGGCAGTCAGATCTTGCGCAGGCGCAGCCGCTGAATCGAGTGGTCGGAGTTCTTGCGCAACACAAGCGTCGCGCGGGGCCGGGTGGGCAGAATGTTCTCGACCAGATTCGGCCGGTTGATCGAGTTCCAGATCTCGCGGGCAGCGAGCCGCGCGGCCTTGTCGGACAGGTCGGCGTAGTGCGCGAAGTGCGAGTTCGGGTTGGAGAACGAGGTCTTGCGCAGCGAGAGGAAGCGTTCAACGTACCAGTGCTCGATGTCCTCGATGCGCGCGTCGACATACAGCGAGAAGTCGAAGAGGTCCGAGACCATGAGACGCGGCCCAGTCTGCAGGACGTTCAGTCCCTCGACGATGAGGATGTCCGGCCGACGCACCTCGATGTGTTCGCCAGGCACGATGTCGTACTTCGTGTGCGAGTAGACGGGCGCGTGCACGACCGGGGCGCCGGACTTGACCTCGGTGACGAACCGCAGCAGGGCGCGGCGGTCGTACGACTCGGGGTAGCCCTTGCGGTGCATGAGGCTGCGGCGTTCGAGTTCACGGTTGGGGTGGAGGAACCCGTCGGTGGTGATGAGGTCCACGCGCGGGTGGGAATCCCACCGGGTCAGCAGCGCGCGTAGCACACGAGCGGAGGTGGATTTGCCCACCGCGACGGAGCCGGCCACGCCGATCACGAACGGCATGGGGGCGTCGGAGGCCTCGCCAAGGAACAGGTTGGTGGACTGGAACAGGCGTTGGCGGGCGGAAACCTGCAGGTGGATGAGCCGGCTCAGCGGCAGGTAGATCTCGGCGATCTCGTCCAGGTCGAGGTGTTCGCCCAGGCCACGGAGCCCTTCGAGGTCCTGCTCGGTGAGCACCATGGGCATGGCGCGACGCAACCGCCGCCAGCTGCGACGGTCGAACTCCACGTACGGCGTGTAGTCGCCGGCATGTCTGCTCACAACTGCTGATTGTGGCAGGTCTGCACGTGCTCGGGGCGGTGAGGGTCGATGGCACTAAGGTGGGAGGCGACGAGGACGACGACAACGCCATGTCGAGCCGTCGCCCGACACGATTTCGTCCACGGTGACAAGCCCACGCGCGAGGAGCAAACATGACCGACCCGAACACCGACGTGTTCTCCGCTTCCCTGTCCGAACTGGATCCGGAGGTCGCCGAGGCGATGGCCGGCGAACTGGCCCGGCAGCGGGACACGCTCGAGATGATCGCGTCGGAGAACTTCGTGCCGCGCTCGGTGCTGCAGGCCCAGGGGTCGGTCCTGACCAACAAGTACGCGGAGGGCTACCCGGGACGGCGCTACTACGGCGGGTGTGAGCACGTCGACGTGGTGGAGAACCTCGCGCGCGACCGTGCCAAGGAGGTCTTCGGCGCGAAGTACGCCAACGTGCAGCCGCACGCCGGTGCGCAGGCCAACGCGGCGGTGCTCATGGCGCTGGCCGCCCCGGGCTCCAAGATCATGGGACTGTCCCTCGCGCACGGCGGGCACCTCACGCACGGCATGGCACTCAACTTCTCGGGCAAGCTCTACGAGGTGGCCGCCTACGAGGTGGATCCGGAGACCATGCAGGTGGACATGGACGTGGTCCGCGAGATGGCGCTGGCGGAGAAGCCCGACGTGCTGATCGCCGGCTGGTCGGCTTACCCGCGGACCCAGGATTTCGCGAAGTTCCGTGAGATCGCCGACGAGGTGGGCGCCAAGCTGTGGGTCGACATGGCGCACTTCGCCGGCCTGGTGGCCGCCAGCCTGCACCCGAGCCCGGTGCCGTACGCCGACGTGGTGTCCACGACCGTCCACAAGACGCTCGGCGGGCCGCGCTCGGGCATGATCCTCACCAACGATCTCGAGCTGTTCAAGAAGCTCAACTCCTCGGTGTTCCCGGGCCAGCAGGGGGGCCCTCTGATGCACGCGATCGCGGCCAAGGCCACGGCCATGAAAATCGCCGGGACCGAGCAGTTCCGCGAGCGTCAGCAGCGCACGATCGAGGGCGCACAGATTCTGGCTGAGCGGCTCACCCAGCAGGACTGCAAGGACGCCGGCGTCGACGTGCTGACCGGCGGCACCGACGTTCACCTGGTGCTGGTGGATCTCCGGAACTCGGAGCTCGACGGCCAGCAGGCCGAGGACCTCCTCCACGAGGTGGGCATCACCGTCAACCGCAACGCCGTGCCGTTCGACCCGCGCCCGCCGATGGTCACCTCCGGCCTGCGCATCGGCACCCCCGCGCTCGCGACCCGCGGCTTCACCGCCGACGAGTTCCGCGAGGTCGCCGACATCATCGGCACCGCACTCGCGGCCGGTAAGGACGCCGACACCGCCGCACTCCGCGATCGCGTCAGCGCGCTGGCCAAGGCCAAGCCGCTGTACGAGGGCCTTGAGGACTGGAAAATCCTGGGCTGATCGGACGCCCTCTCCTCTGGAGGAACTCCGACGAACACCAACTCAACACCGTAGAAACCCCCGAGCCGATCGCTCGGGGGTTTCTACCGTTCCTGGGCAGCGTGCACAGTCGCTGTGCCGGCCGGCTCAGTCGAGCCGAAACTCCACGATCGGGACGTCATCAGGGCTGGTGGCCCCGTCCTTCTCGATCACCTGCTTGAGTAACTTCCATGACTCGGCATGTTCGGATTGGTAGCGGGCGAGTGCCTTGGCCGATTCGTCAGCCGGGAGCAGCGTGGCGGTGGCCAGACGACGGCGGATCCGGCCGGTAGTGATGAAGCACTTCGGGTTGGCCCGGAGATTTCGGTACCACTGCGAGGTCTCGCCGAAACCACTGGCCACGAGGATTCTGTTCGTCGACGGACGTTCGATCACCTCGAGGCAAGTGAACCGGGCTGTTCCGGATTTTCGCCCGGTGTGCTCGAGCAGCATCAAGCGGTTTCCGAGGAAGGAGCCGAGTCCCCACCTGTACAGGTGGATGGGCGCCCGTGCCGTGCGCCGGTTCCGGAGTATCGCCAGTCCGCTTCCGCTCGGGGAGAGATCCATGCATTCACGGTCGCACGGGTGAAGTCGGCGGCGTGAGCGTTCGGTGAGGACGCCAATGGTGTGCACGTCACCGGCGGGATACCGTTGTGGGGTGAATTCGGGCGATGGGTCGGACGCGGACGCGGGCATTGCCCCAAGACGATACGGTCTGGCGATCGGTTACGTCCCGGGCGTGCAGCCCGACAAGTGGCTCACCCGCTGGCGCGAGCGCCACAGCGATGTCCCGGTGACGGCGCGCCGCGTGGGCGATCCGCTGACGTCACTGGCTGACGAGCCGGGGGGAGACGGGTTCGACGTCATCTTCTTCCGCGAGGCCGCCGACGCGCCCAGATCTGCGCCGGAAGGTTTGCTACGCATCCCGCTCTACACGGAAACCATGGCGGTTCTCGCCGAGAAAGAGCACGAGCTCGGGGCGTTTGACTCTCTGACCCCCGACGACCTGGCGGGGGAGCAGTGGCTCGATCCGGTCGACACCCTCATCGCGACACCGGAGGAGGTCTCCGCGGCGGTTGATCTGGTGGCGGCCAACGTCGGCCTGCTGGTTCTGCCGCTGCCGTATGCGCGATCGCTGAGTCGACGCGATGTGGTGGTCCGGCCGCTTGAGGGCGTGCCCGCGACGCGGATGGGCGTGGCGTGGTCGGCCGCGCGCGAGGGTGAGGAGTTGATCGACGAGTTCGTGGGCATCGTGCGCGGGCGTTCGGCGGCGAGTTCGCGTGGCGGTGCCGAGGCGCCGCGGGAGAAGCGTTCGGCGCGCGAGAAGGCCGAGGCCAAGGCGCGAGCCCGCGCTGAACGTGCAGGGCGCGGTGGTCGCGGTGGTC
>NZ_JAALDM010000300.1 GCF_014144865.1 Dietzia aerolata
TGGCTCGCGGAGACGTCGTCGGACCCCCTGGCCGCCTGGCGCGACTGACTGCCCGGGTGCCCGGCCTCCCGGCGCGCACCAGCCCGAAATCCGCTACTCCCGCTCCGGATCCGCTACCCGTATGGGAGTAGCGGATCCGCAGGCGGGGTAGCGGATTTCGGGTTCGGGGAGGCGGCGTGTCAGCGGACGGGGGCCTGCTCCGGCTCGGCGGTCGCCACGGGCTCGATCGCCTTGTCGACGGCCGGGGTGCGCCGGATGAAGAGCACCACCACGGCGCCGGCGATCGCGGCTGCCGCGCCTAGCAGGAAGCACAGGTGGAACATCTCCTGTGACGGGATGGACACGCCGCCTCCGAGCTCGGTCATCTGGCTGGTGAGCACCAGGGCCATCACGGCGCCGGCGATGGTGGTGCCCATCGAGCGCATGAGGGAGTTCACGCCGACGCTCGCCCCGGCCTCGCTCAGGGGCGCGTTCTCGAGGATGAGGGTGGGCATGGCGGCGTAGCCGATCCCCACGCCGGCGGAGGCCACACAGGTCGCCACGAGCAGCTGCCACGGCTCGGCGGAGAATCCCGCTGCGACCAGGTAGCCGCACGCGATGACGACTGCGCCCACAGCGAGGGTCGCACGTCCTCCGAAGCGGGTGAGCATCCGGCTCGAGATCGGGGTGAAGGCGAGCATCATGAGGCCGCCGGGCGCCATCCACAGTCCGGCCTGCAGCATCGTCTGGCCCAGGCCGTAGCCGGTGGCCTCGGGCAGCTGCAGCAGCTGGGGGACGACGATGGACTGGGCCATCATGCCGAAGCCGATGAGCAGTGCGGCGATGTTGGTGAGCAGGATCGGTCGGCGTGCGGTGGTGCGCAGGTCGACCAGTGGCTGTGGGTGGCGGGTCTCGTAGAGGCCCCACGCCAGGAGCATGAGGACGCCTCCGATGATCGCGCCGAGGGTCGTGGGGGAGGTCCAGCCCCAGTCGCTGCCCTTGGAGATGCCGGTGAGCAGGCTGACCACGCCGATCGCGAGGCCGATCGCGCCGACCCAGTCCAGCCTGGACCGTGAGACGGGCGGGCGGTGGGGGAGCACGGCGATGGTGAGGACCGCCATGATCGCGGCCAGGCCGCTGGAGACCCAGAACAGGACGTGCCAGTCGTAGTCCTGCGCGATCCAGGCGGCCAGCGGCAGGCCGAGCGCGCCGCCCACGCCGAGCGTGGCGCTGATGCCGGCGACGGCCGAGTTCTGCATCCTCGCCGGGACGGTCTCGCGGACGAAGCTGATCGCCACCGGGATGTAGCCCATGGCCAGGCCCTGCAGGACGCGGCCGATGAGCACGGGGATGAGCGTGGACGACAGTGCGCAGATCAGTGACCCGACGAGCAGGATCAGTGCGGATCCGATGAGGACGGGTTTGCGGCCCCGGATGTCGGCCAGGCGTCCGGAGACGGGCATGGCGACACCGCCGGCCAGGAGCGTGGCGGTGACCACCCAGGCGGCGTTACTCGGCTCAGTGCTGAGCAGCCGCGGGAGTTCGGGCTGGATGGGGATGACGAGCGACTGCATCATTGCGGCGCACATGCTCGAGAAGCCCAGGACGAGCACGATGGCGATCGGTGCGCCCGTGGCTCGGGTTGCGGGTGAGTCGTGCATGGGGTCCTTCCGGCGCGCCCGGGATCGCCGGAGCGCGTATGTAACATACATAAATCGACCTGTGTAGGCTACATATCTGCACGTGGGGCGGCAACCCGGCAGGAAGTGGGACGGAGACGATGGTTTCGCGGAAAGAGCACTGGAGCGGCGAGAACGCACCCGGTGAGCGTCGGTTGGCGTCGCTGCTCAACCGGCTCGACACGCAGCGGCGGGCGCTCGAGGGGGCGCTGTCCCTCAAGACCGCGGACCTGCGCCTGCTGTGGCTCTTCGCCGACGGGAACGCGCGGACACTGCGTGAGGTGGCGGACGTACTGGGACTGGAGCAGTCCACCGTCAACCGGCAGGTCAACGCCGCGCTGGGCGCCGGGCTGTTGGAGCGGTCCCGGCGTGGGGGCGGCCCGAGCTACCAGTTCCACCGCACGGAAGCCGGACGTGAGGCGTTCGAGCGGGACGCGAGCATCTCGCTCGGGGCGTACGAGACGGCGCTGGGGGAGATGGGCGACGACGACGCCGAGGCGTTCCTCTCGCTCACCGCGCGCTTCCTCCGGGCCTTCACCCTCGCGGTCGACGACGCCGCGCGGTGACCGGGGCCCGGGGCGCGACGCAGGGTTCGCCGGGGCGCG
>NZ_JAALDM010000301.1 GCF_014144865.1 Dietzia aerolata
GCGGCGACGAGCGCCTCCTCGGCGCGGACGCCGGAGCCCGCCCAGCCGGACAGTGCCGCGCGGAGGGTCTTGCGGCGTTGCGCGAACGCGGCGTCGGCCACCGCGAACACGCGTCGCCGGTGCTCGGCACTCATGTCCCACGGCGCCTGCTCGTACCGGTCGATCCGCACGAGCCCGGACTCGACGTTGGGCACGGGCCAGAAGACGTTGCGGCCCACCACCCCGGTGCGCCGGACGGTCCCGTAGAAGCCGGCCTTGACGCTGGGTACGCCGTAGACGCGGGAGCCGGGCGCGGCGGCCAGGCGGTCGGCCACCTCGAGCTGCACCATCACCAGCGCGGTTCGCAGGGTGGGCACCTCGGCCAGCAGGTGCAGCAGCACGGGAACAGAGACGTTGTAGGGCAGGTTGGCCACGAGCGCGGTCGGCAGGGGCTCGCCCAGATCCGAGGCGCGAACCGACAATGCATCGGCGCCCACCACGCTCAACGACCCGGCCAGCGAAGGTGCCCGCTCGGCAACGGTGCGGGGCAGCCGCTCGGCCAGTACCGGGTCGATCTCCACGGCCACGACGCTACCGGCGGCGTCCAGCAGAGGCAGGGTCAGCGAGCCGAGGCCGGGGCCCACCTCCACCACACGGTCGCCGCGCGCGACGCCGGAGGCCACGACGATCCGGCGCACGGTGTTGGGGTCGTGGACGAAGTTCTGCCCGAGGGTTTTGGTGGGTTTGATGCCCAGTTCCTCGGCCAGCGCGCGGATCTCGGGTGGACCTAAAGGTTCGGCCTGCCCGCGGAAGTGTTCAGAGATCCCGGACCCTTCGGGCTGGGATCCCGGGTCGACGATGCTCAGCGGAGCCCCAGCCGCGCGGTGCAGGCGGGCCACGCGCCCCAGCCCTGCGAGGCCAGGACCTTCTCGGCGATGGCGATCTGCTGTTCGCGGGTGGCCTGGGCTGCGGTGGGCGCGTACTGGCCGCCGCCGTGGCCGGTCCAGGTCTGCGGGTGGAACTGCAGGCCGCCGGAGAATCCGTTGCCGGTGTTGATGGACCAGTTTCCGCCGGACTCACACTGGGCGATGGCGTCCCAGGTGCTGCCCTGCGAGGACTGCGGGACGGCCGGTGCGGGCTTGGTGCCCACGCTCACGACGGCCGGCGTGGCCTCGGTGAGGACCGTCTCGGCGCCGCGCACGCGTTCGGTCTCGACGCCGTTGACGCGGGTGATCGTGTAGGTGACCTCACGCTCGCCGGGCACGGCCGGCTCCACCACGGTGCGCTCACCCTCGGTCGCCTCGGGGTTCTCGACGGTCTCCTCGGGCGCCTGGTAGGGCTCGACCACCGTCTCGTCCGCGGTGGCGATGCGGGTCACGGTGATCTGGGTGTCGGGGCCGACCGGCGTCTCGGGTGCGGGCTCGACGATGTCGGCCGGGCCGAGCTCCACGCCGAGTCGGTCGAGGAACTCGCCGACGGTGCCGCCGGGCGCGCTGAACGGGGTGTGCGGCCCGCCGTGGTCGGACAGCTGCACCTGGCGCGGGGTCACCACGGAGACGGTCGTGCCGTCCAGCGGAACCTCGGCGTCGATGCGGGGGGTGACGTAACTGCGGGGCGGGATGTCGCCGCGCTCGGAGATCAGGTCGGCGACGGTGGTGGCGGTGGTCCAGACCTCTTCGCTCTTCCCGTCGACCTCGACCGTGACGGGCCGCGCGCGCCGCAGGGTCACCGTGTCGCCGTCGTCGAGCGAGTCGCCGGGCGCGGTCACCACGTCGCGGTCGTCGACCGCGTAGCCGGCCTCCTCGAGCGCGGTGCGCACGTCGGATTTGAAGGTCACCAGCTCGACGGTGGAGCCGTCCACGTCGAGGGTGTACTGGGTGCGCTGGTCCATCGCGGCGACGCCGCCCACGACGAGGGTGGAGAGCATGCCGGCCACCGACCACCGCAGCAGCGAGGAGCGGGACTCGTGGAGCCGCTTGACGGGCCCGAGCAGTCCCGCGCCGCCGGGACGGCCGCCTGAGGCCGCGGGTGTATCGGTCCGTGCGTCGTCAACCACTGGTCAGTTCTCTCCTCGCCTACCGCGCGGGTCGCCCATTCCGGGCCCCCGCGTTTCATCACGGTAGCGTAACGAACAAGGTAGCCACGGGGCAACGCAGTACCCCTGAACTGCGACGACGACGAGGTCCGCTGATCACATTCCGTTACATTCGCCCCGTGTTTCACTCTGGTCACATAGCTCGCCGTGTCCCGAGAGCGGCAGACGAACCCGCGCCAGAGCCCGTTCAGAGGCCAGCCACAGCCAGTCGTCAGACCGTCAGCCCGAAGAGTCCCCGCGCGGTCTCCGCGACCTCGGCCACGAACTCCTCCGGCTCCTGCCCGCGCACCTCGGCGATCGCGCGGGCGGTATAGCCGACCAGGCCCACCTCGTTGCGGGCGCCGCGGAACGGCTCGGGGGCCATGTACGGGGCGTCGGTCTCCACGAGCAACTGCCCGGCCGGGGCGATCCGGGCCGCCTCACGCAGGTGGTCATTGGCCTTGAAGGTCACGTTCCCGGTGAAGGACAGCACATAGCCACGGTCCAGGGCCTCCTTCGCCACGTCCAGCGGCGAGGAGAAGCAGTGGAGCATGACGCTCGGAACGCCCGACTCCGGTCCCGCCACCTCGGCGAGCACACGCATGAGGTCGTCGTCGGCCTCTCGGTTGTGGATCATCAGGCACTTGCCCACGTCGGCGGCCAGTCCCGCGTGCCACCGCAGGGACTCCTCCTGCTCGGCCGGGTCGGCGCAGCCGTCCATCTTCCCCACCCAGTAGTGGTCCAGGCCGGTCTCCCCCACGGCCACCACGCGCGGGTGCGCGGCGAGCTCGGCGAGCCGGTCGCGCACCGCCGGACCGGTGTCGGGGTCGGTGGCCTCGCGGG
>NZ_JAALDM010000302.1 GCF_014144865.1 Dietzia aerolata
CTAGTATGGTGGTACACCAACAAGGAGAGGGGAAGCCGAAATGGCCACCAAGCGCAAGACCACCATGACCCCCAAGCAGCGCGAAGCCGCGCGCGCAGCCCGTGAGGCCAAGGTCGAGGCGATGCAGGCCGACCTCGCCGCCGGGGTCGCCGCGCTGGCCGATTCCGAGCAGTGGCGCCGCTGGCTCGACTTCCTCGGTTCGTTCCACACCTACAGCGTGAACAACGCCCTATTGATCCAGATTCAGTGCCCGCACGCCTCGCAGGTCGCAGGCTTCCGCGCGTGGCAGGGCAAGGGGCGGCAGGTTCGCAAGGGAGAGACCGGGATCAAGATTTTCGGCAAGCCGTTCCGCAAGGTCACCGAAGAGGACGAGCAGACCGGCGAGAAGGTCAGCAAGTGGGTCAAGTGCCCGCCGCCCGTCGCGACCGTCTTTGACATTTCGCAGACCGACCCCATCGAGGGAGTCGAGCAGCCGACCGCGCCCGTGGCCCAGCTCCAGGGCGACGACCCCGCCGAGCTGTTCGAGCGCATCAGCGCCCACATGACGGCCCAGGGATGGACCGTCGAGCGCGAGCAGATCCCCGGCGCGACTAACGGTTACTGCATGGTGGACGGCTCCCGCCGCATCGTCGTTGACGCCGACCTCAGCGACGCCCACGCCGCGAAGACGATGATCCACGAGGCCGCCCACGCCCTGCTCCACACCGACGACGACGGCAAGGCCACCAAGGACCAGGACAGCGCGACGCGCGAGGTCGAGGCCGAGAGCGTCGCCTACGTCGTCGCAGGCACGCACGGACTCGACACCGGCGACTACTCGTTCGGATACGTCGCCAGTTGGGCCGGAGGCGACACCGCAGCGATCAAGGCGACCGCCGCCCGAGTCCAGGCCGCCGCCCATGCCCTGCTCGACGCGATCAGCGGCGAGCCGGAGGCCGCCGCGCCGGTCGCAGCCTAGCCCACTCCCCCGCCCATCGCCGCGAGGCAGACGGGCACCAGGACCGGCCGCCGCCGACCCATCGTTGCAGGTCACAGCCCTATAACGAT
>NZ_JAALDM010000303.1:0-2030 GCF_014144865.1 Dietzia aerolata
CTCCCAGCGGGCACTGGCCGGGGTGGTGCGGTGGACCATGCGCAACGGCGCGATCATCGACCCGCGCGCCCTGCCCATGGGGACGGTGCTGACCAAGGCGACCGGGTGAATCCGGCCGCACAGGAGCTGTCGTTCCTGCCGTTCCCCGACGGGGTCACCTCGGCAATCCTCATCATCGATTACGCGATCAAGATCCTCGCGCTGGGCATGGTCCCGGAGAACCGGCAGCCGGGCTCGTCGCAGGCGTGGTTGCTCGCGATCCTGTTCGTCCCGGTCATCGGCGTGCCGCTGTTCCTGCTGTTCGGCAACCCGTACATCACCGGACGCAGGCACGTCATCCAGGCCCAGGCGAACCAGCTGTACGAGGACGCGCTCAAGGACCGGCCCACCGTCCCGGTGGGAGTGCGGGTCGCGCCGGGCGTGCAGACGATTCTCGAGATGAACCGCACCCTCACCGAGATCCCGTGCATGTCGGGGGAGTACGAGGACCTGCACTCGGATTACGCGCAATCGCTCGCGGCCATGACCGCGGCCGTCCGGGCGGCCTCGCACCGGGTCCACATCGAGTTCTACGCCCAGTCCTGGGACCATGAGACCGACGAGTTCTTCACCGCCGCCGTGGAGGCGGCCGAGCGGGGCGTGGAGGTCCGCGTCCTGGCCGATCACCTGGGGTCGGGGAAATACAAGGGCTACAAGGTCCTGCGCAAGCGCCTGCGGAACACCCCGGTCGAGTTCCACCTCATGCTCCCGATCAACCCGTTCGTCGGCCGTTTCCGCCGCCCGGACCTGCGCAATCACCGCAAGATGCTGATGGTGGACGGCCAGCACGGGTTCGTCGGCTCGCAGAACCTCATCGACCGGAACTACGGCAGCAGGCGCAACGCCAAGCTCGGCCGCGAGTGGGTGGACGTGATGATGGAGGTCCGCGGCGAGATCGTCCACGCGATGGAGGCCGTCTTCGCGGTGGACTGGTACTCCGAATGCGGTGAGGTCATCGACACCGTCAACGATCTCGCGGAGGGCCCACCGGAGGCCCCCCGCGCGGTCGGCGGCGATCCCACGGCCGGCGACCCGCTGAGCGCGTTCCAGTTGGTGCCGTCGGGGCCCGGGTATCGCACGCAGCCCAACCTGCGGATGTTCACCCAGCTGACCTCGCAGTCGCGGGAGCGGCTGCGGATCATCAGCCCGTACTTCATCCCCGACGAGGCGCTGCTGCACTCCCTGACCTCGGCGGCGTACCGCGGCGTGAACGTGGAGCTCTTCGTGCCCGAGAAGGCCGACCAGTTCATGGTCCATCACGCGCAGCGGTCGTACTTCCGCGCGCTGCTGGAGTCGGGCGTGACGATCCACCGGTTCCGTGATCCGGCGGTCCTGCACACCAAGATGATGCTGGTGGACGACTACGCCGGAATCGTGGGATCGAGCAACCTGGACCTGCGGTCGTTCAATCTGAACTTCGAGGTCAGCATGTTGGTCCTGGGCGGGGAGGCGGTGTCCGACCTCCACGACCTCGTGGATCACTATCTGGACGACTGCACCACCCTCGATCTTGAAACCTGGATGAACCGTCCGTGGCTGGGACGTTACGTCGACAACGTCGCGCGGCTCACCTCGGCATTGCAGTAGTACCCTGCATGGGTGCGAGGGTCGTCGGAGCCCTGGCGTGCGACGAGAGGCTTTTCAAGGATGTCCCACAACCGTGTGTTCGGAGCGCGGGCCGCGCGTGTTGGCGCGACCGCCGCGGCGGTGGCCCTGGCAATCGTCGGTATCCCCGCCGCCGCCCATGCCCAGCCCACGGCCGGCGCCGGTGCCGGCACTCTGTCCGCCGAATCGATCGGCCAGGGCTCGGCGGAGGGCCTCGGCCAGAGTGTGGCGGACCAGATCCCCGACGAGATCACCATCGGCGGCCCCGGCTTCGGTTCCGAGGGCCTGCGCGCGGTCGGTAGCGGCGAGGTCGCGGATACCGCGCTGTCGGTGGGCCAGGTCATCGGTTCGGTCGCGCCGCTCGAGGCGGTCGGATCGGCGGGTGG
>NZ_JAALDM010000303.1:2054-6421 GCF_014144865.1 Dietzia aerolata
CGGTGGCCTCGTCCGGCTCCCTGCCGGGTTCGACCTACATCAACCCGACGGGCTCGGTGGGCTCGGGCACCATCGGCCTGGGGTCGGTCTCGATCCCGGAGATCGCCTTCCCCGTGCTGAGCGTGACGTTCGCCGGCGGGTACTTCGAGGCGATGGGCGAGCGCCAGCAGGCCGGCGAACTGTACCCGCACGAGCTGGACTTCTGGCACGGCGTGGTCGAGGGTTCGGCCGAGGGCGGTGCCGCGATCGAGAACGCCGCGCAGGCCAATGGCGTCCCGCTGCCCGGTGAGCTGACCGGCAGCATCGACGCGGTCCAGATCGCCGCCGACACCGATCCCTACGAGGACAACGAGCGTCGCCGCCTCGAGGCCATCGCCGCCGCCGAGGCCGAGGCGGCCGGCGAGACCGCCGGAGAATAAGCCCGGTAAGTCACGACGACGACGAGAGCAACCCCTCCCCGCCGTACACCGTCACCCGCCGACCGGACCGGGGCGATTTCCCGTGGGTGGGGCAATCGTGCCGCGCCCGCGAGCTACGCGGGTGCCGGTTGCTCGCCGGTGCCCGCTGAGCGCGAGGGCTGCTGCTCGCCGGTGCCCGCTGAGCACGAGGGCTGTTGCTCGTCGGTGGCCGCCCAGCGCATTCAGACGTCGGCGGTCATCTCCGCGCATCGCCGCCACAGCGCGGCGGCCACGTCCCGGTCATGCGAGGCCCGCGTGGAGTTCACGATCTGCGGGTGGCCGGTCAGTTCGCCCGGGCCGTCGGGCCCGATGTAGGTGCCGCCGGCCAGCGTGGGCACCGTGGCCGCGAACAGCTCGGGAAGCGCACCGCGTTCGGCGGGCTGGACCAGGAACGGGACACGCTCGATCACCTTCATGAACCCGTCCTGGATGCGGCTGCCGCTGCGGTACTGCAGGTCGGTTGCCGAGTATCCGGGGTGCGCGGCGATGGCCTTGAGTGGGGAGCCGGCGGCGTCGAAGCGACGCTGCTGCTCGTAGGCGAGCATCACGCACGCCTGCTTGGTGTCGGCGTACGCCGGCATCGGCGCGTACCGGCGGCGGGTGCGGTCGAGGTCGTCGGGGTCCAGCGATCCGAACCGGTGCATGATCGATCCCAGCCACACCACCCGGTCGGTGAGCACCGCCTCCAGTGCCCGGGTGAGCGCGAAGTGCCCCAGCACGTTGACCCCGAACTGCATCTCGTGGCCCTGCGCGGTCAGCGCGTGCGGGATGTTCATGAGCCCGGCGTTGTTGATCAGCACGTCGGGGGCGTGCCCGGCGAGCACCGCGGCGGCGGCCCGCACCGAGTCGAGGTCGGCCAGGTCGAGTTCCACGACCTCCCCCCGCTCCGGATGTGCGAGCCCCGACCGGGCGGCCTCGGCTTTCTCACGATTGCGGCACGCCATGAGGACGCGAGCCCCGGCGTCGGTCAGTGCCCGCGTGGACTGTAGTCCCAGCCCGCCGTTGGCGCCGGTGATCACGAAGGTCCGCCCCGTCTGATCGGGGATGTCGGCGATGGTCCATCGGCTCATGTCGGCCACCCTACGGAAAGCCCCGCCCGAGGCGTCGGGGCTTCCTTCGCGCGAAATCCGCTAACCCTGTTGCGGATCCGCTTCCCGTGTCCGGGGTAGCGGATCCGCGGCGGACCGTCACTCCCAGGCCGCGGTCTCGGGGTCGACGCCGTGCGCGCGGGCGTTGGCCTCGATGACCTCACGCAGCCATACGGCCAGGCCGGGCTCGACCGTGTCGTAGGTTTCCGTGAACCGCTCGTCCTGCGTGTACATCCGGGCCAGGCACACCTGCATCGAGTGCGTGCAGTCGTAGAACTGGGCGATCGATGCACGATGCCGCTCGGCCAGGGCCGCCGCCTCCGGCGAGTCGACGGCCACGCCGTCCCGCTTGGCCGCGGCGAGGTCGGCGTTGAGCTGATCGCCCTCATCCTTGATGCGCTGCCAGTCCTCCTTCGACATGGCATTGGCACGAGCCTGCGACTGCTCCCACTGCGGGGTGTTGCCCCAGCGCTCGGCCGCCTCGTCCTGGTACTCCTCATTCCAGTCGGTGCCGAAGATCTCGGCCCGGTCCTCCGGTGTCAGCGGAGCGTTCAAACCGATCGCCTCCTTCAGGCGGTCTACTGCGGAGACCATCTCCTGCAGGTGGGAGATGCGGCTGAGAAGGAGTTCTCGCTGCCTCGAAAGGTGGGCGGCTTCGTCCACCTCGGGATCATCCAGGAGCGCGGCTATCTCCGCGAGCGGAAAACCCAGCTCCCGGTACACCAGGACTCTGTGGATGCGGGCGATGTCGTCGTCGTCATATACCCGATAGTCCGACCACGTCCGCCCGCTCGCCGGCGCCAACCCGATACGGTCCCAGTGGTGCAGGGTCCGCACGGACACGCCGACGAGCTCGGCGACCGCGCCCACGGTGAGGCCCTTGCTCCTCGTCATTCCTCCAGCATCTCTCACGGCGACGATCCTGGGGCCTGACGCGACGTCAGGGTCAAGCCCCCGCTGTGCCCAGACAGGACGTGACGCTCTCGCGTGGGTCGGAGAAGACGTATTCCGTTTCGGGCGGGCAGCTCAATCCTTCGAGGTCCGGGGACTCACCGAGCATCTGCACCACCATGTCGCGCGGGTTGTCAGGCGGCGAGGCGCAGTCGACGGGGTCGATCCCGGCGTTCATCTCCTTTTCCATCTCGGAATCGGAGTCGAACGTCGTCATGCCCGGGTTCTGGCTGTTGAGGTAGCACTCGCCCTCGACGTACATCGGGTAGAGGCAGACCTGGACCTCCTCGCCATCTCGGCCGAACACGTAGACGAAGTTGCATTCATCCCGGGTCGGTTCGTCCATCCAGCTGGACGAGATCACGCGGAAGTGCGGTTCGGAACTGTCACACCTGATCTCGCGGGACAGGTTCCGGCCCTCCTTGTCGAGGCGGATGCAGGTGCCGTTCGCCGGGGGCTTGAGGGTGGCGTCCTCCCACTCCGGGTCGTCGGAGACCGTGCCCTTGGAGCCCAGGCCGCCCACGGCGCCCATCTCCGGCGCGCTGATGGCGTACATTTCGGCCTTCTCCCGGGTGGACTCGTCTCTCTCTTGGGTCCAGTTCACGAACTGCACGCCCGCAAACACGATCACCGCGAGGACCGCCACGACGGCCACCCAGGTGATCGGGGATTTCCACACGGGCTTCTTCGGCGGCTGTCCGCCCTGGCCGGGACCCGCGCCCTGGCCGGGCATGGCGCCAGGGTGGCCGAAGCCCGGGTGGTTCGGGTGGAATCCCGGGCCGTTCGGGCCGTTCGGGCCTGGCTGCTGGAATCCCTGGCCCTGCGGGCCGGGTTGCTGTGGCCTGTGGGGTGGAAAGCCTCGCTGTTGCGGACCGGGGCCTTGGGGGCCGGGCTGACCGGGCTGGTGTGGGCCTCGCTGTTGCGGACCGGGGCCGCCGGGCTGCGAAGGTGGTGTGGTCATGGGGTCTCCGATCTGGTGGCAGCGGCGTCGCAACTTAACCGGCGTTCAGTAAACGCTCGTCACATGAATAGCATGACAGTGCAAGTGAGGGGATCTCTGTGAGAGGCAGGCGCCGTCGGGCGCTGCTGGCGCGCGCGTCAGGCGCCTGCCTCCACGTAGCAAGAACTCACGTTCGCTCGATTGTCGGAGAGGAGATACTCCGTCTCGGGCGGGCAGTCCGCACCTTCCAGTCCCTGCGACTCGCCGAGCATCTGAATCACCAGGGCATCCGGTTCGATGGCCGCGGAACCGCAATCGACCGGCTCGAGAATGTCGTTGGTGTCGCTCACGAGCCGGGCTGTCAGCATGTAGCTCTCCAGCGTGACGTCGCTGGAGTCGTCACTGCTATTCACGTAACACTCGCCCACGCTATGGATCGGGTAGAGGCAGACCATGATTTCTTCGGAGGGAACGTCTCCGATGGTGAACACGGTCTGGCACTCGGAGGTGTTTGTATTGACGTTGTCGGAGGAGAAGACCACTCGGAAGTGGCGTTCGGTCCCGCCGCAATCGATCTCCCTGGTCAGGTTCGCCGCGTCCGCATCGAGGCGGATACAGGTGCCGTCCGCTGGGGGCTTGACCTCGTAAGTGGCCCACTTCGGGTCGTCACTGAGGGTGCCCATGATTTCCGGATCGCCGCCGGTGGTCCCGGATCCGAGGCCACTGCCGGAGCCGCCGCTCGAGCCGCTGCCGCCTGAGCCGCCACTGCCGGAGCCGCCGCCGGGGCTGGACCCGTCGGCGTTGAGGCCGGCTTCGAGGTTGGACTGTTCCTGCTCGTAATTGTCGTTGATGAGCTGCACACCCTGGTAGCCGGCGAAGCCGATACCTCCGAGGACCAGAACAACAATGACACCGATGAGGGGGAACACC
>NZ_JAALDM010000303.1:6502-10577 GCF_014144865.1 Dietzia aerolata
TGGACCGGGCTGGCCTGGACCTTGCGGACCGAAACCCGGCTGGTTCGGTTGGAAGCCGGGCTGGCCGAAGCCGGGACCCTGCGGACCCGGAGGGGGAAAGCCAGGGTTGGCCAGGCCGGGCTGGCCGAAGCCTGGCCCCTGGGGCCCCGGACCGTATGGGCCGGATTGCTGGGGGCCGGGACGGCCGTGGCCTGGGTGTCCCGGCTGGGGGCCGGGCTGTTGCGCGCCTGAGTTCTGGGGGCCGGGCTGCTGAGTCTGTTCGGGTCCCGGTGTTCGGGGTCCCTGGGGTTGCGGTCCTGCTCCGCCGGGGCCCTGCCCGGGCTGGCCGTGATTGTTGGCGTCGGCGTGTGCGTTGCCGTTGTCGGGGCCGCCGGGCGGTGAAGGTGGTGTGGCCATGGGGTCTCCGATTTTGTGGAAGCGGCGCGGGACCTGTGCGTCAGAACTGTAAACGTTAGTCACATGGATAGCACGGCAATGAGTGTGGATGGGAGCCCAGCTGGGACGTGTTCCACACGGTGCTACTCGCCGGTAGCCTCATGTACATGAGCCGTCCTACGACACGTGTGTACGACCGACTTCTCGACCTCGTCGCGATTCCCGAATTTGTCTCAGATCCGACGAGCCGCCCCGTCGCGGCCATCAACGAGGTGTTCACCGGCGACCCGCTCGCCGAGATCCCCGTCGGTACGGCTGACGACGTCCGCGCCGCCGTCGAGCGGGCCCGTGCCGCGCAGGTCGCGTGGGCCGAGCGTGACCCCAAGGACCGCGTCGCCATCCTCGAGCGCTTCGCGAAGGAGGTGATGCGCAACCGCCAGGAGCTCATGGACATCGTCCAAGCCGAGACCGGCAAGAGCCGCGCATCCGCCCAGGAAGAGGTGCTCGACTGCCTCATCACCGCACGCCACTACGCACGCGTTGCGCCGGGCCTGCTCGCCCCCAAGCGGGTCCAGGGCATGCTGCCCGGTCTGACCAAGGCTGTTGTGCGCCGCCACGCCAAGGGCGTCGTGGGCGTCATCGCGCCGTGGAACTACCCGCTCAACCTCGCCGCAACCGACGCCCTGGCCGCCCTGGCCGCCGGCAACGCCGTGGTGATCAAGCCCGCCTCCATCACGCCGTTCTGTGCGCTCGCTGCCGCTGACATGTTCTACCGCGCCGGACTGCCCCGCGACCTGTTCCAGGTGGTGCCCGGCTCCGGAGGGACCGTCGGTGGGGCGATCGTCGAGAACGTCGACTACCTCATGTTCACCGGCTCCACCGAGACCGGCCGCGTGCTGGGTCGGCAGTGCGGCGAGCGGCTCATCGGCTACTCCGCCGAGCTCGGCGGCAAGAACGCCATGATCGTCACCGCCGACGCGGACCTGGACGAGGTGGCCGAGGTCGCGACCCGCGCCTTCTTCTCCAACTCCGGTCAGCTGTGCATCTCCGTCGAGCGCGTCTACGTGGAGAAGTCAATCGCGCCGCAGCTGGCTGAGAAGCTCACCGCGCGGGTAAAGGCCATGAGCGTCGGCCCGGGATACGACTTCGAGGCCGAGATGGGCAGCCTCATCTCGAAGGATCAGCTGGACACCGTGACCGCGCACGTCGATGACGCCGTCGCCAAGGGCGCGAAGGTCCTCGCTGGAGGGCGCCCGCGCCCCGACCTGGGGCCGCTGTTCTACGAGCCGACCCTGCTCACCGACGTTCCCGACAACGCGACCTGCTACGCGGAGGAGACGTTCGGACCGGTCGTGTCGATCTACCCGGTCGACTCCGTCGACGAGGCGATCGCCAGGGCCAACGACACCGAGTACGGACTCAACTCCTCGGTGTTCGCCGGCTCGGACGCGGAGGGCGAGGAGATCGCCGCCCGTCTGCGGACCGGCACGGTCAATGTCCGCGAGGGCTACGTCGCCGGCTGGGGCTCGGTCGCCGGCCCGATGGGCGGAATGGGCGTCTCCGGCGTCGGCCGTCGGCACGGTGACGAGGGACTGCTCAAGTACACGGAGGCGCAGACCATCGCCACGCAGCGCCTGGTCAACATGAGCGGGCCGTCGTTCGTGCCGCGCAAGCGCTGGCAGCAGATGCTCGCGCCGGCGACCAACGCCATGCGGTTCCTGCCGACGCGCTGACGCTGAAGGCGGCCGAGGCCGCAACGAAAAGAGTGTCCCGCACACGTTTCCCGAGAGGGAGGTGTGCGGGACACTCTTTTCGATGAATCCGATAAATCCGATGGAACCGATGAAGCTGCCGAAGTCGCTGAAACCGATGTAGTCGGTCTACCGGCCCGGCCGGGCCGGGTTAGTTGCCGCGGCGCAGGAGGAAGAACGCTCCCCCGATGAGGACGACGGCGATGCCGCCCACGACCCAGATCGCCGGGTTGATGCCCGATCCGTCGCCGGAATCAGAGGCCTCGGCATCCGCCTCGGAGGCGTCTGCGTCGGAGGCGTCCGATGCCTCCGCGGAGTCCGACGCCGCGGCCCCGGAGTCCACCGCCTCGGATGGCTGCCCTTCAGCGCTGTCGGCACCATCGGCCTCAGCGGCCCCGGAGTCCACGACGCTGAACACCGACGAGCCGCTGACGACGTGCCCGTCCGCGGAGGTCACGCGGTAGCCGATGGTGTAGTTGCCGGGCTCCAGGTCCTCGACCTGCGCGGTGACGGTCTCACCGGAGACGGTCGGCTCGCCGGACACCTGGTTGGGGCTGCCCTCGCCAGCCGTCACGGCGACCGTGGCGAAGTTCTGGTTGACCTCCTCGTTGAAGGTCAGCACGACCTGCTCGGGGGAGTTGGCGAGCTCGCTGCCGTCGGCCGGGTCGACGGAGACCAGCACCGAGTGTGCGGCCGCAGCGGGTGCCATCAGCACGCCGGGAACAGCGGCCGCGAGTCCGGTGCCACCAACCAGCGCGGCAGCCGTGGTGACGGCGCCGACACGCCGACGAAGTCCGGTCACGCCTTGACCCCGAGGCGCGCGAAGATGTCCTTGTTGATCCGGTCGAGCTCGCCGGAGATGGAGGCGTGCACCTCGCGCCGCTGGGCGGTGGGGGTGGTCTCGGCGGCCTCGACGGCGGCCCGCAGATCCTTCAGGCGGGTGCGCGTGGAGGCGATGAAGTCGGTGACCTCGCGCTCGCCGCCGCGGGTCTTCTCGAGCTGGTCGAGGGTCTGCTCGAGCCGCACGATGCGCACGCCGAGCGCCGCACCGGGGCCGGTGGCGTTGATGCCGGCGGCCTTGAGGTCCACCGCACCGGCGGTCGCGGCCGAATCGGTGGACTGCACGCCCGAGACGAGCTTGTAGACCATGGGCAGCAGGACCGGGGTGGCGATCTTGGCCAGGCCCAGCCAGCGCTGCATGTCTTCCTTGCCGATCTTGGTGCCCTCGAGCTTCTTCAGCTCCATCTCGGCGAGCTGGTACTCGTGCTTGCGGCCGGCGGCCTCGATCTTCTCGGCGGCCTTGCGGTCCTTGGAGTGCAGCTTGGCCTCCCGCTTGAGGGTGGCGCGCTCCTGCTTGGACAGCGCCTTCTCGGCCTTGCGGTCCCGCTTGGAGGCCTTCTTCGCGAGCTTCTCCTGCTTCTCGAGGCGCTTCTCCTCGCGCCGGATCCGCTTCTCTTCGCGCTTGAGCTTGCGGTCCTCGGTCTTGCCGGCGAGCTTGGCGCGCTCCTTGGCTTCGGCCAGGTCGACGCGGTGGGCCTCCTTGGCCTTGGCCCGCGCCTCCTTGGCCGCGAGCTTGGCCTCGGTCATGGCGGTGGACTTGAGGGCCTTGGCGTGGGCCTTCAGTTCGGCGCGCTTGTCGCGGTAGGTCGTCAGCTTGCCCATGGGCGTCGATCCTTCTCTCGTCGCGAACATCAGGTCACCAGCCTAGGCGAACTGTCGGTGCCGCAGGAGAAGGACGGTCGCCCGAAGCGTGTATCGGGGCCGGTTTGGTTCATGATGGACCCCGATGGAGGACACCGCGAAAGTCTCGCCCGAGTCCCCCGATGGTGCGGTGGTGGGGCCGGCGTCGGGGGCGCGGTGCTTGCACCGCGTGGCACGGGAGAGCGCCGCGGGTCCGGGCTGGTGGCGGTCGGCGCCGCTGGACGAGGGCGTGCGTCTGCGCGCGATGG
>NZ_JAALDM010000031.1 GCF_014144865.1 Dietzia aerolata
CGGAGGGGACGCTGGGGCCGCTGGTCGATGACGGGCACCGCGCGCGCCGCGCCTACGAGGCTGTGCAGGGGGCGCGGGAGTCGCAGGCGGAGCGGGATTCAGACGGCGACGGCGATGGCGATGGGCCGGTCACCATCCGGCCTGGTGCGCCGGGATGGCTGGATGTGCTGCGGGCCGCGGGGGCGCAGGGCCACGCGGTGGCGCTGGCCGACTGACGCGAGTCGATCTGCCCATCAGAGTGCGATCTACCTATCGCGCTTCGACCTGCCCATCGGAATGCGACGTGCACAGCGGGCCCCATAGGCAACTCGACATCAGATAGGTAAGTCGAGGCCGCATGGGCAGATCGAGAAGCGATGGGCGGATCGAGGGGGCAGGGGCTCGATCAGACTCTGCGGCTCAGGCCCGGGACCTCGAGGATCATGCCGTCGGGGTCGACGGTGGCGCTGGTCGACGCGGTGGCGGTGATGCCGTGGACGTGCTCGTCATCCGAGGACATGGTGACCGTGTCCTCGGTGACCTCGAGGGTCAGCGAATCCACCGACAGCACATTCGCCTCCTCCGAGCCCTGCTGAGTGTCCAGCCCGAGACGGCGGATCATGAGGCTGGCGAAGAACACGCTGTAAGTGACGTCGACGTCCTTGATGCCGTCGCCACCGACGCGGGAGCGGGTGTCCGTGGGGTCGTCGAGCAGCCAGGCGCCCTCGGCGTCGCGCACCAGGTCGATGGTGCGCTCGTACGCTTCGGTGGTCGAGGTGAGCCGGACGCGGCGCGGCGAATGATCAGCTGCGACCTCCGCCTCGTACTCGACCGTAAAGGCGTCATGATCGGAGTGGGTGGCCGAGACGATGCGTCCACGGGCGCGGATCGTGTCACCCTTCGGGACGACCCTGACCTGCTCGATCACCCTGCCGGTCTCAGAGATCCACGTGTACATGCGGGGGGCCGAGGCACGCTGTGCTTCGGACAGCGGCGCGGGCGACTGAGAAGCATTCACAGACTCCACGGTAGGGAATGAAGTGGGTAAACGCACATCCGCCCCCATCAAACCCTCCGGCACGCCGCTGCTTCGCGGCCGTTTCCAGGGCTGATGGCGGCGGGCAGGCGGCCGGTCTGACGATGACAGACGCGGCCGGATGGTTGCGGGATCAGCGCGGCCGGAGGGCGGCTGGGATCAGCGCGGCCGGAGCTCGACGCGGGCCCGCCGCCACGGGTACAGCGTCACGTTTCGTGCGCGCGGCCACTCGCGACCGCTGCCCACTCGCTCGAGCCGGTACTGCTGCAGCAGCTGCTGCAGGATGACCTGGCCCTCCATCATCGCGAACGACGCCCCGATGCAGCGCCGCGCGCCACCGCCGAACGGCAGCCACGTGGTGGGCGTGGGCACGTCGCCGAGGAATCGCTGCGGATCGAAATCCTGCGGCGACGGATACGCCTCGGCCGAACGGTGTGCCAGCACGATCGACGGCGAGACCGTCACCCCGGACGGGTACTTGCGTCCGCCGACGGTGGTCGGTTCCTGCAGCTCCCGCATCACCATCGGGACCACCGGGTGCAGGCGAAGCACCTCCTTGATCACCGCGTCCAGATACTCGGTGCCGCCCTGCTCCATCTCCTCGACGCACCGATCCTGCACGTCCGGGTGGCGGGCAAGCTCGAGCATCGCCCAGGCCATCGCGGTAGCGGTGGTCTCGTGCCCCGCCGCCACCAGCGTCATGAGCTGGTCGCGCAGCTCCTCATCCGTCAGCCCCTGGGCATCCTCGGCGGAGGCCCGCACCAGCAGCGCCAGCAAGTCGCGACGCTCGGGCAGTGCCGGATCGCGGCGGGCCGCGTCGATCTCTTCACCCAGGAAATCGTGGATGGTCGCCAGGTCGTCGATCTCGCGACGCCACGGCCCGAACCCGTGCAACGCAGGGATGCCCAGCCCGATCATCACCACGGGTCCGGCGTCGACGGCGCGGCCCACGATCGGCCGGATCCGGTCGAGCCGCTTCGAATCGGACACCCCGAACACCACGCGCAAGATGACCTCGAGCGTCAGCTCGTTGAGCAGCAGGTGAGCGCGCACCCGGCCCGAGCGTGGCCAGCGGTCGAGCTGCTGCACCGTCACCTCCTCGACCAGACCGCGGTAGCCGGCGATCTCGCGCCGCCCGAATGCCGGCGCCAACAGCCGCCGGGCCCGCGCGTGCTCGTCGCCGTCCTGCAGCAGCAGCGAATGGTTGCCGAGAAGCGGCCGCAGCAGGTCATTTCCCTTGCCCGCGTGGAAGACCGACGGAGATCCGGCGAACACGTCCTTGACCTGATCAGGCTCGGACACCGCCACGATTTTTCGTCGATTCGGCGCCATCGTGAGCGTGAACGGCACCCCGTACCGCTTCGCCGCCGCGGGGAAGATCACCGCGGGGGCGGCCAGAGCGAGCAGCACCTGCACCAGATTCGGGAGCCGGGGCCCCGGAGGTAGACGAACGTCCATGTCGGACACGGTACGAGCACACGGCCGCGAACGCAGCCGATCGGGCGATACGGAGTTGTCGGCGGACGCCGATCCGGTAATCCGGACCGGCCGGCA
>NZ_JAALDM010000304.1 GCF_014144865.1 Dietzia aerolata
TCCGGAAAGTAGCTGCCCGAGCGCAGCTTGGGGCACTACTGCTCACGCGGTACAAACCTAGGACTCCACGCTTTTCCTGATCGAGTCGCGCGGGTACCCGAAGCGCCCACGATGAGCAGGCATTTCATGTCCACTGAGCCGCAGTTGAGGTCGGCGAGAGTGGTGACCGTGAGCGACTCCTCGGCGCGGCCGACGTCGCGGCCCACGATCACCGGTGTGGATGGGCAGCGGTGGCGGAGCAGGATCTCGCGGGCGTCAGCCACCTGGTGGGTGCGTGAGCGCGAGGCCGGGTTGTAGATCGCGAGCACCAGGTCGGCGGAAGCGATCGCGTCGAGGCGGCGCTCGATGACGTCCCACGGCTTGAGGCGGTCAGACAGGCTCAGCACTGCGAAGTCGGCGCCGATCGGAGCGCCGACCCGGGCCGCGACCGCCTGAACGGCCGACACTCCGGGAGCGACGCGGATGTCGATGCCCGCAAAGCGGGGATCTTCGGCGGCCTCGAACACGGCTGATGCCATGCCGAAGATGCCGGCATCCCCGCCCGACACCACCGCGACGCGCTCGCCGGCAAGCGCGAGATCGAGAGCGAACGCTGCCCGGTCGACCTCCACCGTGTTTCCTGACGCATGACGGTGAAGGCCCTCACGCTGCGGAACCCGGTTGACGTACGGTGCGTAGCCCACCACGTGATCCACCTCGGACAGGATCCGCGTGACTTCCGGGGTTATCCACTCTGCGGGTCCCGGTCCCAGGCCAACAACGTGCACTACTCCGCTAGGTGCTGCGGGGGAAGCCGTGTCCGGGGCGCTGGTCGGCTCGGCGGGAACGACCAACTGTGCAGGTCGGCGGCCTGTGGGGTCGATGTGGTGAGAGTCGCCGGGGACGACGATGAGCGAGAAGTACGGCACCGAGTCGGGGTCGACGTCGCGGACCAGGTGGTGCTCCTCGGCGTCCGTCGAGGCGCGCTCGACGTAGACGGCGCCGTCCAGCCGGCCCGCAGCCTCGAGCGCCCGGCGGACGGCGGGGAAGTTGCGGCCGAGCTTCATGATGATCGCGCCGTCGGTATCGGCGAGACGCCGCGCGAGCTCGGGCTCGGGCAGAGTGCCGGGCAGCACGGTGAGGACATCGGTCTGCCGGACCAGGGGAGTGGCGGCCGCGGCGGTGGCGGCGGCGAAGGCCGGGACGCCGGGCACGATCTCGACCTCGAACCGCGGGGAGAGCCGGTCGTGCATGTACATGAAGGAGCCGTAGAACAGCGGGTCCCCCTCGGACAGCAGCACCACGTTCCGGCCAGCGGACAGGTGCCCGGCCAACCGCTGGGCGCTGCGCTCGTAGAAGTCCGCGATCGCGCCCGCGTACCCGCCCGGGTGATCGGTGACGCCCGTGGTCACCGGGTATTCGAGGCGCTCCTCGGTGGCGTTGGCGGGGATGAGGTCGGCGGCGATGCGGCGTGCGTTGGACTCCTTGCCGCGGCCTGCGTGGAAGGCCACCACGTCGGCGGAGCCGATGAGCCTGGCGGCCTTGAGGGTGAGTAGTTCGGGATCGCCGGGGCCCACGCCCACGCCGTAGAGGCGGCCAGGGGTCTGGTCAGTGGTGGGGGCTGCGCTGGTCACTCCGTCTCCTGGGCCAGGGCGTTGAGCGCGGACGCGGTCATCGCTGATCCGCCGCGGCGGCCGTGGACGGTGACGAACGGGATGTCGATGCCGTGGTCGGAGGCGAACGAGGCGAGCGCCGCCTTGGACTCGGCCGCGCCGATGAACCCGACCGGGCAGCCGACGATCGCCGCGGGGCGCGGAGCGCCGTCGAGCAGCATCTCCAGTAGGTGGAACAGGGCGGTAGGAGCGTTGCCGATCGCCACCACGGCGCCGCTCAGCCGGTCGCCCCACAGGCTGAGGGCCGCGGCGGAGCGGGTGGTGCCCATCTCGGTGGCCAACTCGCGGACCCTCTGATCGGACAGGGTGCACACCACGTCGTTGGCGTACGGCAGGCGGGCACGGGTGACACCGGAGGCGACCATGTGGGCGTCACAGAGAATCGGCGCGCCGGCCTCGAGTGCCGAGCGGGCGGCGCCGACGAGCCCGGGGTGTACCTGCAGGTCAGCGGTCAGGTCGGTCTGCCCGGTGCCGTGGATCATCCGGACCGCGAGCTTCTCCGCATCGGCTGGGATCCGCGACAGGTCGGCTTCCCGGCGGATGGTGGCGAATGAGTCGACGTAGATGGCGGGGCCGTCGTCGATGTACTCATAGCGACGCGGCGGCCGAACGGCACCAGGCATGGGTCCTCCTCGGGGTTCTCGCCCCGCATAAGAAGTAGCGCGACCCGGGCTGACCTCCCCGCGTCGATCCCTCGGCCAGTATCTGGCTGGGCCCGGCAAGCGGGCCTCACAGTGGCGGAACCGCCCCGGAATCGCACCGGGTTCCTCGCCGTGGGACGCCTCGCAGCCTACGCGGGGACCACCAGGACACCCCGCCACGGGGTCACGATCAGCTCCCGCACGTCGGGGCTGGTGAGGCGGCCGATCAGGTCGCGGTCGAGCACCCCGTCGGGGGCTTCGACGTGCTCGAGGGTGCTGGCGCCCGAGACCGGGCCGTAGGGCAACGGCGGGATCGGCGCTGGCAGGCGGGGATCGGGCGCGCCGAATACCGTCAGCTCCGCACGCAGGTCGGCGGTCAGCTCACGGACGTGCCACGGCGCATCCGGGCCACCGCCGCGGACCCGGACGAATGCCCGGGCCAGCCCGACGAGCTCCTCGGCGGCCTCGGCCAGCGGCACGACGCCAGCCCAGTTCTCGCCCACGCGCAGCTGCGCGGTCTCGGCGTCCAGCGCCACCAGCCCCAGGTCGCAGGACTGCTCGATGAGATCCCCGCGACCGTCGTCGAGGACGAACAGGAAACGCCCGGGCAGTCCGGCGAGCTCCGGCAGTGCCACCAGGCCTGCGTCCAGGGCGGTGGTGACCTGCCGCAGGTCCGCCCTGCCGCCGTCCAGTCCGGTCAGGGGCGAGACGAGGATGTTGCGCACCAACTCGTGCTCGGGAGCCGGCAGCAGCCCGGTCTCGGCGATCGCGTCCACCACCTCAGCCGGCAACTGGCCGTCGGGGCCGGAGGGCAGTGCGCGAATCTGCAAGTTCGCCCGGGTGGTGATGTGCAGGGCGACGTTGTCGTCGTCGCCAAATTTTTCTGCCACCTCGCCCAGCGCGGCGAGGGACATCGGTGACACGCGGCCACCCGGGATCCGGAGGCGCACCAGGGCGCCATCGGCGGCCGGCCACGGGCGCAGGACGCCGGGGCACAGGTCGCCGCGAGTGCGTCGGGAGGATTCGGGAGCGTTCACGACCGCCAGTCTGGCATCGGTGCCCGCGGTGGGGGTGGGAGCGGGGCGGCGCGTCAAGGGGTCGTGCAGGTCGTCGCGGGGGCGTGGCGGAGAGCGGGGCGGCGCGCCGGACACGCGCGGCGGCGGATAGGATCGCGGGTGCCGTGGTGCTCGGGAAGCCGGAGGAAAAGCCGGCGCGGCCCTCGCCACTGTAGTCGCGGAGCAGCGCGACCCTCGTCCGTCCTCATCGGGACGGAGACCACTGGCCTCATGGTCCGGGAAGGTCGGTCGCGCGGCGTCGATGCGAAAGCCAGGAGACCGGCCACGGCGACATGTTCCACGAGGGTTTGGAGAAGAACATGCGCCACGACCGGCGTTCGGCGTCCCCTGACGATGCCACTGCAACATCCGTAGAGGGCGCTGTGTCGGCGCCGACTGACGAGCGCGAGCCCCGCATCGCCCTGCTGTCCACGTCCGACACGGACCTGCTGTCCGCGCGGGAGTCAGGGGCGACCTACACGCTCGGCAACCCGTCGCGCATCGATCCGGCGGGCGACCTGCCCGGGCTGCTCGACGGCGCCGACCTGCTGGTGGTGCGGATCCTCGGCTCCCGTCGCTCGTGGGACGAGGGCTTTGACGCTGTGCTCGGCGCGGGCGTGCCCGTGGTGGTTCTGGGCGGCGAGCAGGCCCCCGACGCCGACCTCATGGAGCTGTCCACCGTTCCCATCGGCACCGCCGCCGAGGCGCACCGCTACCTCGCCGAGGGCGGGCCCGCCAACCTCGCCCAGCTCCACGCCTTCCTCTCCGACACCGTGCTGCTCACCGGCCAGGGGTTCGAACCGCCGGTCGCCGTGCCCGTGTGGGGGCTGCCCGAGCGGCCGGACGTCGCCTGGGCGGCCGGGT
>NZ_JAALDM010000305.1:0-1671 GCF_014144865.1 Dietzia aerolata
GCGCCGCGCCTGCGGTGGCGGCCTCGAGGGCGGACCTCGCGCGGCCGGGACGTGGTGCGTCGGGTGCGGCGCCGCGCCGGGACATGACCCGCCTGACGACGACGAGGACAGCAACCGCGAGTAGGCCGGCCACCACCATGGCGGGCGTCAAGAGGTCGGACTCCGGTCCGAGGACAATCCGGATGGTGGCCACGACCATCACCCAGGCCAGTGAGACGGGGATGAGGACCTTCCATCCGAAGGCCATGAACTGGTCGTAGCGCAGGCGCGGGAGGGTGGCGCGCAGCCACATGAAGACGAACAGGAAGCCCCACACCTTGATGACGAACCACAGCAGTGCCCACCAGCCGGAGTCGGCGCCGGGGATCAGCGAGAACGGCAGTGGGGCGCGCCAGCCGCCGAGGAACAGGGTGGCGGCCAGTGCCGAGACGGTGGTCATGTTGACGTACTCGGCGAGCATGAACATCGCGAATCGCAGTGATGAGTACTCGGTGTGGAAGCCGCCCACGAGTTCGCCCTCGGCCTCGGGCAGGTCGAAGGGGGCGCGGTTGGTCTCGCCGACCATCGAGATGACGTAGATGCAGAACGACGGCAGCAGCAGGAATACGAACCACACCTGCGACTGGGCCTCGACGATCCCCGAGGTGGACATGGTGCCCGCGAACAGGAACACCCCCACGAATGACAGGGCCATGCCTATCTCGTAGCTGATCACCTGCGCGGTCGAGCGCAGGCCGCCCAGCAGCGGGTACGTCGAGCCGGACGACCAGCCGGCGAGGACGATGCCGTACACGCCGATCGAGGTGACGGCGAGGATGTAGAGCACTCCTACGTGCAGGTCGGTCAGTTGCAGCGGGGTCCAACGGCCGAAGATCGACACCTCCGGCCCGAACGGGATGACCGCGAACGCCATGAACGCCGGGATCACCGCGATGACCGGGGCGAGCATGAAGATCGGCTTGTCGACGCCCTTGGGCAGGATGCCTTCCTTGAGAGCGATCTTCACGCCGTCGGCCAGCGACTGCAGGATGCCCATGGGGCCGACCCGGTTGGGGCCGATGCGCATCTGCATCCAGGCCAGGATCTTGCGCTCGAGGTAAATCGCGGCGAGCACGGTCACCACGAGGAACAGGAACACGCCGAGGACCTTGAGCAGCGCGAGCCACCACGGGTCGACGCCGAAGCCGGTCAGGTCGGCGCCGGTCGTCGCGAGGTCGGCGCTGCTGGCGGCGAACAGCTGTGTGGAGGTCACGGCGCTCCCTCCCCGTCCGTGCGATTCGCAGCCGCGGCGGCGGGCTCAGCCTCCGACGGCTCCCCGGCGGCGATGGCCACGATGTCGCCTGCAGCCGCAGCGAGCGTGACGCCCACCGCCGAGCCCGGCGAGTTCTGCGGCACCCACACCACCCGCTCCGGCATGTCGGTGACCTCAAGCGGCAGGGTGATCGCACCACGCTCGGTCGACACGGTGACCACTTGGCCGTCGACCGCCCCGATCTCAGCGGCAGTGCCGGCGGACATCCGCGCGACCGGGCGCCGGGCAGTACCCGCCAGGTGTGGCTCGCCGTCCTGCAGGCGACCGTCATCCAGCAGCATCCGCCACGTCGCCAACACGGCCTGCCCCTGCTGGGCAGAGCTCCCGACACCCGCAGCCGCTCCCCCCGATGGCGTCTC
>NZ_JAALDM010000305.1:1715-2011 GCF_014144865.1 Dietzia aerolata
GGGGTGCGGCTGTGTTTCTGCGTCCGACTGCCCGAGCGCGTGGAGCACGGAATCCAACTCGCGGCGCGTGGACGCGACGTCCTGCAGCCCGAACCAGGCACCTGTCTCCTCGGCGAGGGTGTTGAGGATGCGGAGATCGGGCATCGCATCGGTGCCGTTCAGTGCGGCGGCAAATGGTCGCGGGCGTCCCTCCCATGTCAGGAAGGTGCCGTCCTTCTCGGCCACGGGAGCAATCGGCAGGACCACGTCTGCGCGGTCGGTGACGTCACTGCGGCGCAGCTCGATGCTCACCACGA
>NZ_JAALDM010000306.1 GCF_014144865.1 Dietzia aerolata
TGAGCGACAGGTCGAGGGGATTGCGGGTGATGCCGTGGGAGTCGGAATCGGTCATGGCCCAGGTGCACAGTTGCGGGGTGGCGGTGATCCCCACCGGGACGGCGCCGGCCGCGAGCAGGGGCGCGACGACCGGGTTGTCGAGGGTGACGGTGCTCTTGATAGCCAGCGGCACCCCGGCCAGGGGGAGTGCGGCGCGCTCGTCGGGGGTCTTGGCGTCCACGGCGGCGCCGGCGGAGCGGCCGTCGGCGCGCAGGACGGTGGTGAAGGCGCGGATGCTGGGGTCGAGGTCGGCCACCCGGTCGAAGGTCGCGTCGAGGGTCTCGAGGGCGCCGATCGAGCCCGTGTGCACGGCCTCGGCGATGTCGATGGCGGAGAGCTGATCGGTGGTCACGGCCCTGATCGTACGACGACTTGGGTGGGTGACAGTCCCGGCTCGTCGGCCCCCGCTGTCCGCCCTGGGCGATCACCCCGGTCCACCGTCGGAGTTCGCGGGTAGCCTGGGGCGATACCGACGACGGCTCAAACCGTCGACGTCGGTCGCAGCATCGGGTCCGCCGACCGGCCGGGCCGTTCATCCCACATGAGGGCCGAATGGATCGAAAGAGCAATACCGTCTTCCGCAACGTCGCGATCGCGGGTGTCATCATCCTGTTGATCGTCGGGTTCTCGTTCTTCTCGAACGACGAACGCGGCTACACCGAGGTTGACACATCGGTGGCGTTGGCGCAGGTGGATGCGGATAACGTCAAGGAAGCCGTCATCGAGGACCGGGAGCAGCAGCTGCGCCTGGAGCTCACGAACCCCATCACCCCGCCGGAGGGGGATGAGGAGACGGACAAGCTCATCGCCAAGTACCCGGAGCGGGCGGCGGACCAGATCTTCGACCGGGTCGCGGCGGCGGAACCGGAGAACTACAACACGACCGTCACGCAGCAGGGCTTCCTGACGCAGATGGCGTCGTTCCTGCTGCCGATGCTCATCCTGTTCGGTCTCCTCTTCTTCTTCATGACCCGCATGCAGGGTGGCAAGGGTGGCCTGTTCGGGGTGGGCAAGTCGCGCGCGGTCGAGTTCACCAAGGACATGCCGCAGACCACGTTCGCCGACGTCGCGGGTGAGGACGAGGCGGTCGAGGAACTCAACGAGATCCGGGACTTCCTCGCCAACCCCGCCCGGTATGAGCGGCTGGGCGCCAAGATCCCGCGCGGTGTGCTGCTCTACGGCCCGCCCGGAACGGGTAAGACGCTGCTGGCCCGCGCCGTCGCCGGCGAGGCCGGGGTGCCGTTCTATTCGATCTCCGGCTCGGATTTCGTCGAGATGTTCGTCGGCGTCGGTGCCTCGCGGGTGCGTGATCTGTTCGAGAAGGCCAAGCAGAACGCGCCGTGCATCATCTTCGTCGACGAGATCGACGCGGTCGGCCGTCATCGCGGTTCCGGGATGGGCGGCGGCCACGACGAGCGCGAGCAGACCCTCAACCAACTGCTGGTCGAGATGGACGGCTTCGACGACCGGTCAACGGTCATCCTCATCGCCGCCACCAACCGGCCGG
Source organism: Dietzia aerolata (assembly GCF_014144865.1). Taxonomy (GTDB): domain Bacteria; phylum Actinomycetota; class Actinomycetes; order Mycobacteriales; family Mycobacteriaceae; genus Dietzia; species Dietzia aerolata. Next base: position 1,547 of record NZ_JAALDM010000306.1, read on the forward strand.
ACGTGCTCGACCCCGCGCTGCTGCGCCCGGGCCGTTTCGATCGCCAGGTGCCGGTGACCAACCCGGACCTTCGCGGTCGCGAGGCGATCCTGGCCGTGCACTCCAAGGGCAAGCCGCTGGCCGCGGACGTGGACATGAACGCGCTCGCCAAGCGCACGATCGGCATGTCGGGCGCGGATCTGGCGAACGTCCTCAACGAGGGCGCACTGCTCGCGGCGCGCATGGGCTTCGACGAGATCTCGATCGACATCCTCGAGGAGGCCACCGACCGTGTGGTGGGCGGTCCGCGCCGCAAGCACCGCGTGATCAGTGAGCACGAGAAGAAGGTCACCGCCTACCACGAGTCCGGGCACGCCCTGGCCGCGTGGGCGATGGAGGACCTGGAGCCCGTCCACAAGGTCACGATCCTGGCCCGCGGCCGCACCGGCGGTCACGCGCTGGTGGTCCCGGAGGACGACAAGAGCTTGATGACCCGGGCCGACATGATCGCGCGGATCGTCATGGCGATGGGCGGGCGCGCGGCCGAGGAGTACATCTTCGGCGAGCCCACCTCCGGTGCGAGCTCGGATATCGAGCAGGCCACCCGGATCGCGCGCACGATGGTCGCCGAGTTGGGCATGAGCGCCAAGCTCGGCGCGGTCAAGTACGGAGGCGAAGGCGGCGACCCGTTCATGGGCCGCGGCGGCGGCTCGAGCGCGGAGTACTCGCCCGAGGTCGCCAAGATCATCGACGACGAGATCCGGCGCGTCATCAACGCGGCCCACACGGAGGCCTGGCAGGTTCTCGATGCCAACCGCGACATCCTCGACGCGGTGGCCGCGGAGCTGCTGGAGAAGGAGACGCTGCGCCAGGACGATCTGGAGCGGCTGTTCGCCGACGTCGTCAAGCGGCCCCGCATCACCGAGTTCGACGATTTCG
>NZ_JAALDM010000307.1 GCF_014144865.1 Dietzia aerolata
CGACGCCCGGGTCCTCATCTGCCGCATACAGCGCCGCCGCCAACTCCCTGTAGAGGGCGCCGTTGAAGGCGTTGAGCGCATCGGGGCGGTTCATGGTGAGCGTGCGGACGCGGTCGGCGTCGTGCACCTCGAGAATCCCGGCGGCTCGGGCCGCGGCGTCGTCCGTCATGGTCCGGCTCGTCACCCCTCGGCGCCCGCGGCGGACTCACCGAGGTAAACGGCCTTGAGCTCGGTGTACTGCGACAGCCCCTCTGGACCGAACTCGCGGCCCACACCCGAGGCCTTGAAGCCGCCGAACGGGGCGGCGAAATCCATCGTGTACGTGTTGACGCCGTAGGTGCCGGTGCGCACCCGCCGCGCCACGTCCAGTCCGGCGTCGCGATCGGCGGTCCACACGGTGCCGGCCAGGCCGTAGTCGGAATCGTTGGCAATCCGCACGGCATCGTCCACGTCGTCGTAGGCGATGACCGAAAGGACCGGGCCGAAGATCTCCTCGCGTGCGATGCGCATCGAGTTGTCTACGCCGGCGAACACCGTCGGGCGGACATACCAACCGGTGTCCAGTCCGTCGGGCCGGTCGGTGCCGCCGGTGAGCAGGCGGGCGCCCTCCTGCTGGCCGATCTCGATGTAGGAGCTGACCCGCTCCTGCTGGCGCTTGGCGACCATCGGGCCGATCTCGGTGGCCGGGTCGAGCGGATCGCCCACAACCATCGAGCCGATGCCTTCGGCGAGTGCCTCGGCCACCTCGTCGTGCCGATCGCGGCTGACGAGGATGCGGGTCTGGGCTACGCACGCCTGGCCGGAGTTCATCACGCCGAGGAACTTCATCCCCTCGACGACGCTGGTCAGGTCGGCGTCGTCGAGCACGATCGCCGCGGATTTGCCGCCGAGCTCGAGCGAGCACCGTTTGAGCTGCTCGCCGCAGATTGCCCCGATCTTTCGACCGGCCGCGGTGGATCCCGTGAATGCCACCTTGTCGATCCCGGGGTGGCGCACCAGGTGCTCCCCCACCTCGCGGCCGCCGGCGACGATGCTCACCACTCCCTCGGGGACTCCGGCCTCGATGAGCAGGTCCGCGAGCAGATAGGTGTCCAGCGGCGTCTCGGGTGCGGGCTTGACGACGACCGTGCAACCGGTGAGCAGTGCCGGGATGACCTTGGACAGGACGGTGAACTGTGGGACGTTCCACGGCGGGATGGCCGCCACCACACCCACTGGCTCGTGGCGCACCATGACCTCACCGCCGAGCACGCCCGGGCGCACGTCCTCCCACGGGAACTCGCGGGCGATCCCCAGGAACGCCTCGATCTGCATCCACGGTGCGGGAGCCTGGGCGAGGGTGCTGAACGAGATCGGCGAGCCCATCTCCGTGGATATGACGGTGGCCATCTCGTCCAGCTTGGCCGCGTACAGCCCGGACAGCTTCTGCACCACCTCGATGCGCTCGTCGGGGCTCATCCGAGGCCACGGTCCGTGGTCGAAGGCCTCGCGGGCGGCCGCGACGGCCGCGTCGATGTCCGCGGTCGACCCCTCGGGGACGCGGGCCACGACCTCTTCGGAGTGGGGGCTGATCACCTCGATGACCGAATCGGTGGCAGGTGCCTGCCACGTCGTACCGATGAGCAGGGCGTCGCGGTCCAGTGAAGTTGTCACGGAGGATCTCCAATCGTCAGGATCAGCGGGCCGGCCGCGATGGGTCGGCGACCAGACACCTGTCCACCCTATGTCGTGGATCACCTCATTGGGCGTGCCTTCCTGGTGCACGCGACCTCCCGGACCGCGCGCGTAGGCTCCACGAGGTGAACGAGACGGACGACGAGGTCACCCTCTGCTGCCTGCTCTGGGCACACGAGGGCATGGGACACGAACTGTCCGCGTACGAGGACGACGTACTGGCTCTGCTGCCGCAGCACAGCGGCCGGGTGGTCCAACGCGCGTACGGCACCGGCGACGACGGGGCACCGGATGAAATCCAACTGATCCACTTCGACTCCGCGGCCGGACTCGACTCCTTTCTCGCCGACCCGCACCGGGTGTCCCTGAGCGCGCGGCGCGACCGCGCGGTCAGGCGGACGAAGACATTTCCGATCCGATTGCGCTAGTCGTCAGGACCACGGGCAACTGTCAGCCGTGTGCCGCGAGCTCGCGCACGGCCACCTTCCAGGCCCGGACCACGGCCGCCGAGCCGACCCTGGGCTCCAGGGTCCCGGCGAGATGTGCCCCCGTGAGCAGGTCGATCGTGAACTGCACGAGCATCGGCGCACGAGGATGGTCGTCGCCCGCCAGGCGCGTGACATTGCGGTGGACCGTGCCGAAGATGCGTTCCTGCAGCGGGATCAGCGCCTGCCGCAGGTCAGGATCCGTCCGTGACGCGACCCAGAGCTCGAGCGCCGCGGTGAACGGAGGACCCTGCAGCTCCTCCCAGACGAGGTCCACGATGTCGTCCCAGCTCGCGGCGGAATGGGCGCGATCGCGGGCGGCGTTGTCGGCGTCGTTTACATCGTTGCCAGCAGCGTTGTCGTCGTTACCGTCGTTGCCGGCGGCGTTGTCGTCGTCCCCTCCGTCCGTCTCCACCGAGGTCAACACCCTCAGACGCCGCTCGATGATGTCCTCCACCACGCCGGCCATGAGGGCGCCGCGCGTGGGGAAATGGTGCAGCAACGTCCCCCGGGCGACCCCGGCGCGGTTCTGCACTTCCCCCACGGTCGTCGCACCGTATCCGCGTTCGATCAAGCTCCCGTAGGCGGCCTCGAGGATCTTCGCCCGGGTCGCGACGGACCGTTCCTGCTTCGGGCGGCGAGGAGAGGGCATGGCCGTGACCCTACTCGCGCGCTCCTGAGGGAACGACTTGCTCACCGCACCGCTCGGTCGGCATGATCCAGGAAACAGTCCGATCAGACGGAAAGTTGGAACCATGCCCACGCCCTCGCGCTTGCGCGGACTAGTCGACACAGGTCGCACGCTCGCACCCGTGCTGGCCCGGACCGCCACTGCCACCCTGGAGGACCTCGCCTCGCGCGTCATCCCGGGCATCGGCGGCACAACCGCCGCCACCGACGAGACGGTTCCCGCCCCCGACGGGATCGCCGGTTACGCCCGGCACGTCGACGCCGCGCGGACCATCGACGCGCCGACCGCTGCGGTCCTCGACATGGTGACCGACACCGAGCGCACCCACGAGTGGCTGACCTTCCACCTGTCCTGGCGCGGCGAGCGGGCCGAGCGACTCACCACCGGCGGCGAGTTCGTCCAGCAGATGAAGCTGATGGACATCCCCGTCCAGGTGCGGTGGAGCGTCGAGAACGCGGACGAGGGCGGGTTCGAACTCCGCGGCGAGGGCCCGATGGGCATCACCGTCGGGCTGTGGTGCACCGTCGTCCCGTCCGCCGGGGGCAGCGCCGTCCGCCTCGACGGCGCCCTCGACGGCCCGCCGGTGCGCGGCCCG
>NZ_JAALDM010000032.1 GCF_014144865.1 Dietzia aerolata
CCCTCCGCCTTGGAGTCGTGGGAGCCCCGCACGAGCCCCATGAACTCTGACATCTGGTTGCGGTGGAAGTGCGGGGGCCGATAGGTGTCCTCGGCCACCACCCACCGGTCACCGAAGACCGCGAAGTCCATGTTCGGCTGGCCCGGCCGTGGGCCGGGTGAGGTGAGCACGGTGAACACGGACGGGTCCGGGTGGTCCCACAGGGCGGTGTTGAGTGGGCAGAAATCGTCGAGGTCGAAGACGTACGCGGCGTGGTTGCCGTGCCAGGCCACGATGTCGAGCGGGGAGTGGTCCAGCTCGACGGACCACCAGCGGCCGCCGAAGCGCTGCCACAGTTCCACCGGCTCCTCGCGGTCCTCGTACCAGGCCACCGGGTAGCGGAAGTGGCGGGCGTCGGCCAGACCGTTCGCGCCGATCGGTCCCAGCTCCGGCAGGGTGAGCGTGGCGCCGTAGTTCTCCAGCACATATCCGGCCGCGTGGCTGCCGATCAGCTCGACGCGGAACCGCACGCCCCGGTTCACCACGGCGAACTCGCCGGGGGAGACGGTCAGGCGGCCGAACTCGGTGAGCACCAGCAGTGGTCCGGTCTGGGGCACGATGAGCAGTTCGCCGTCCGCGTCCACCATGTAGCGGTCCGTCATGGAGGCGGACGCCGTGTACCAGTGGATCCCCACCCCCGTGCGCTGGGCGACGTCCCCGCAGGTGGCGAACGTGCGGATGCCGTCGAGGAAATCGACTCCGGCGGCGGGCACCGGTGGCGGGTTCCACCGCAGCCGGTTGGGGGAGGTGATCCCGCCGGCCAGCGGCGCGGATTCCCATCCGATCCGCTCGGGGCGCTCGCGGAACGCGGTGTGCGCCACCGACGGCCGGATCCGGTAGCTCCAGCTCCGCCGGTTGACCTCCCGCGGTTCGGTGAACGCGCTGCCGGAGTGCTGCTCGGCGTACAGGCCCAGCGGGGCGTGCTGTGGGGAGTTCTGGCGTTTCGGTAGCGCCCCGGCCTCCGCCTCGGTCTGGTGGTGGCCGGCGAACCCGTGCTGGTAGTCCAGCTGCGGGACCGCGGTCACGAGAGGGCCACCATCTCGTGGAGGGTCTGGCCGGTGTGCTTCTCCTCCTGACCGTCGAGGGTCAGGGTGAGCTCGAAATCCGAGCGGAACCGGAAGTACCCGGGGTGGCCCACGAGCTTCTTGACCAGCTTGTTCAGCGGCGGGCGGCCCGCCACCGGGATGTCGGAGAGCAGGTCGTGGGCGTGGACGATCTCCTTCGGGGTGAGGGTGAGGTCGATCTTGCCGGGCACCTGCAGTCGCAGGAAGGACGGGTAGGACCGGTCGGCGATCGGGTTGAACACCGTGGGGCCCTCGGTGATCTCCACCTCGCCCTCGGACAGCAGGACCTCGCGGCCGCGGGCCACCATGATCGGCTGAGACCAGTGCGAGCCGTAGCGTTCGGTGGTCTCGACCATCGCGTAGATCAGCGAGAGTTCGTCGGTGTAGAGGCGCCCCCAGTACCACTTGGAGATGATGCGCTTCATGTCGCCGACGCCCCAGTTGTGGTCGTGGTAGCCGCGCCCCGACACCTGGTCGGTGGTGCCGTCGACGGTGACGGTGCCCTCGACCCGGGCGCGCGGCGCCCCGACGCACCAGGCGAAGTACTCGCGCTGGGTGTACTTGGTCTGGCCCCTGCCGGGCATCCACGGCGGCACCTCGGCGTGGAAGGTCAGGTCCACGCCGATCCCGTCCTGCTGGGCCTTGACCCGGTAGACGGGCAGCCCGTCGACCACGTCGACCAGCACCGCGCTGTGGTGGGCGATCTGCACGTCGACCTTCTCGGTGGAGACGGTCATCTCGGCATCGGTGTGGTGGCGGTTGGACTCCCGGCGCTTCCCGTCAGGGGTGTAGAGGTGGATCTCCACGCCCGGCTTGCGGCGGACCAGTTCGCGGCTCTGCAGCATCACCACGACGATCCGGCCGTCGTCGAGGTGGGCGTCGAAGTACCAGTGCTCGAAGGCCTGCTTGTCCTTGTCGAGGTGGGCGGCGTTGTCGGCGAGGGTGACCTCGGTGATCTCGCCGTCGCGGCGGCCGGGGCCGTTCCACGCTTCGACGATGTTCAGGGACGGTCCTTGCAGCAGGGTCATCGGTATCTCTTTCTCGGGGCTGGCTGGGGTTCGGGTGGTCTGTTCGGTCGACGATCCAGCGGGTCTGCGGCGCTGGGCTCAGTGGGTCATCGCCGCAGGGCGCCGGAGGCGTCGAAGGCGGCCTCGCGCCCGGCCATCTGGGCCTTGTACCAGTTCTCGCGGTGCCAGCACATGACGCGTTCGTGCAGGCGGCCGAGGGGCGGGACCCGGCGGGCCACCTCGACTGCGGAGATGAGCGGGAACCGAACCACGGGGATGAGCGCCCACGGGAGGGCGGCGGGCATCCGGTAGTTCCGGCGGGTGCCGGGGGCCATGAACAACGCCGAGTAGACACTGTTGATGCGGAAGTTGTAGTGCTCGCGCAGTCGCTGCAGGCCGGTGTGGCCGTCGCGCGGGGCGAAGGCCTTCGGGTAGGACTCGATGAGTTCCCGGCCGTGCTCACCGGAGTCATGGGAGCGCGACAGGATGGTCATCAGCAGCATGCGGACGCTGTCGCCGATCGTCTCCGGGTACCACTTCATGCGAACCCCGAGCAGGTGGCCCATGTACTTCTGGAAGTGGATCAGGGCGCGGATCTCGCGGGGGCTGGTCTGGTAGCCGAGCACCCAGAGCGCGAGTCCCGGGGTGACCGATCCTGCGATGAGCGTGAGGACCATGTAGGTCTGACTGATGGGCAGTCCCCACTTCTCGATGTCCCATTCGCCGTGGGAGGCGACGCGGGAGCGGACGGAGACGTGCATGACCCGCACCTTCATCGCGGTGGCGCGGCCCTGTGAGCCGGGGCGCAGCAGTGCGCCGGGCTCGGAGACGTCGATCCAGAACCGGCAGGTCTCCAGGAAGCGGCGCAGGGCGTTGTCGCCGGCGTAACCACCTGCCAGGGACAGCGGGGTCGCGACAGCGGACTCGGTGTAGATCTCCAGGGTCTCGGCGCCGGCGAAGCTGAAGAGCATGGTGCCCCAGCGGCGCCAGATCGCTGCGCCCTCCTCGATGAGCGCGGGGTCGACCCAGTCGGGCACCGTCTCGAACTCGGCGAACAACTCCCGCATCGAGTCGGGGACGTGTCCGAGCGAGTCGATCCCGTCGGTCAGGGCCTGGTCCAGCATCCGCCGGGTCTCCTTGGGTCCCGTCTCACCGTGGTAGACCTCGTCCACGAACCGCTCGGCCACGGGGTCGCCGGAGAACAGGTCCTCACACACGGCGGCGGCCTGCTCGTCGGTGGGCAGCAGGTCGAAGCCGGTCACCCTGAGCACCGCGGAGCGCAGCTTCTGGAACGTCGGGTTCTCGCGCCCCTCCCAGTAGGCGAAGCGGGTCGGGCAGCGCACCCCCTCGGGTACGGCCGGGCGGTCGGCACGGATGCCCACCGTCCCGTCCACGTCGATGGTCACTGAGTCGGGGTTGGTGCGGGTCATGACTGTCCTCCCTCGTGGCGGGGTGCGTCGGTTGCGGTTGCGGGTGTGGGATCGGCGCCGAGCCGGCGGTCCATCCAGTCGAGGAGGCGGGCGATCACCTGCTCCAGTCCCTCGGGCTGGTCGACCAGGTAGTGGTTGAGGTGGCGCATCTCCACCAGTTCGACGTGCGGATCGGCGGACGCCGCCGCCATGAGCCGGGAGTCCTCGGCGAAGGCGGCCTGGTCGCCGAGCAGGCTCATCACCAGGGTCGGGTCGGTGATGCGGGGCAGGTCGGTGAGCGCGTCGGCCGCGCTGTGCTCGGTGCTCCAGGTGCTGAGCCAGCTGCGGGCGGTGACGAACCGCGCCAGGCCGCCCGCGGCGGTGTTGGCGGCCTCGGGATCCCCGTACATCGAGCCCGCTTCGCGGTCGCTCGGGTCGAGGGTGAGGTCGACGAAGCGCGGGTCGGCGGTGGTGCGGTGGACCACGAAGCCCCGGTCGGACCCGCCTTCGCGGTCGAGTCGCTCCAGGGCTTCCAGGGCCCGACGGTCGATCCGACGCATCCGTTCGGCCTGGGCCTCGCGGTAGCGGGCGACGAAGTCCCGGTCCAGCGGTGCGGTGCGGCCGGGGGCGTAGAGGTCGAGTTCGGGGTCGACGGACCACGGGTCATCCTCGTCGGTGACGGACGGGTCGATCCAGTGGCGTAGTACTCGTGCGCGGCCGGGGTGGGCACCGACGAGCATGACCGCGTCGGCGGCGTCGGGTCCCTCGGCGCGGGACTGGTGGAAGGTGGCCAGTGAGCCGCCGCCGGAGAAGCCGAGCAGAACCACCTCGTCGAAGCCGAGTTCCTCGCGCATCCACCGGATCCCGGTGCCGAGGTCGGAGGCGGCGCGTTCCATCTGCAGCGCCGGTTCGTTGTTGGCGTAGCGCGTGTTGAGGCCCATCGCCGGTTGGCCGGCGCGGGCCAGGGCGGCGAGCAGGAAGTGGCTGAGGAAGTTGGAGGCGGGGTGGCACATCACCACGCCGCGTCGCCGGGACGAGCCCGGTATCTCGACGAGGTTGGCATGCAGTGTCGGGTAGTGGCGTGAGAGCCCGGAGTGCATCTCGATACGGCCGTCTGTTGCCGGCTCGTAGGGGATGCGTTGGAAGGCGTCGGTGGTCTCGGGTGCGGCGGGCATGTCAGGTCACCGTCCTGTAGGGGAGCATCATGTCGTGGTCCTCGTGGTCGAGGATGTGGCAGTGCCACACGTATCCCTGCAGCGTGTCGCTGCGGTGGTGGGCGGCGGGCGGGGCGATGGACCCGATGTAGTCGCCACCGAACCGGTCGATGCCGGGGGCCGCCCCGTGGGGGTCCGGGCCACCGTGGTCGCCGTACGCGACGTCCGCCCCGTGACCGGCCACGTCGCCGGGGAGGGTGACCGCGGCGGGGAACGTGGCGTCGGGGTCGAATCCGAGCTCGTCGGCGGTGGGGAAGTAGATGAGGATCCGGGTGACCGAGTTGGGATCGGCGATCACCGTGTCCTTCATCCCGGCCTCCCACGGTTCGGGCTGACGTACCGGGCCCACCACGTACGGGTCCGGGTCGGGGGTCCACTTGATCCCCGTCGGCGGCTGCGGGTGGTGGGCGGCCATGGCGAGGGTGTTGATGGCCTGCCGTCCGAGGACGCGGAAGTGCACCAGGTGGATGTGGATCGGGTGCGGGTCCGGGGTGGCGTTGACGATGTTCCACATCTCGAGCGAGCCCTGGCGGGGCATCTCGATCTGGTCGGTGGTCCACCGCAGGTTGTTCAGGCTCATCATGGACGGCGGGATCCGCAGGTCGCTGGGCTGGCTGAGCGAGACGTTGCGCACTGCCGAGGGGCGGGCGAGCGGGGCGAGTGCCGCGGGCTGCAGTGCGCCGCCGCGAAGGGTGGCGGGGATGGGGCCGCCGTGGCCGCGGGCGGTGGTGGCGCGGAACCGCATGAGGTTGGGCAGCCGCCGGGCGCCGATCTGGGCGGCCTGGGGCGCGGCGGGTTCGGCGTTGAGCAGTTCCACGGTCTCGCCCGGTTCGAGTGTCGAGAAGTCGACGAGGACGTCCGCGCGTTCGCCGGGCGCGAGGCGGAACCTCTCGACCTTGGCCGGCGCGGGCATGAGGCCGCCCTCCATGCCGATGACCCACATGTCCAGCGGCTTGGACAGGTGCAGGATCCAGTTGGAGAACGAGGCGGCGTTGACCATGCGTAGTCGGTAGAGACCACGGGCGACCTCGGCGGTGGGCCAGATCTTGCCGTTGACCACGCCGACGTCGCCCACGGCGCCGCCCTCCCAGTGGCCCTGCGGGACGATCGGGGTGGAACGCATGGACGCCGAGCCGTCGGCGTTCATGATCTTCTCCTGCATGATCAGCGGGAGTTCGTACTCGCCGGCAGGCAGGCCCAGGGGGTTGTCGGGCAGGCCGGTGTCCCACTGGTCGCGCAGGAGGTAGCCGCCGGCCAGTCCGCCGTAGACGTTGAGCCGTGTGATCGGCATGGCGTGGTCGTGATACCAGAGGCCCGTGGCGTCCTGGCGGTTGTCGAAGTGGTGGACGTGGCCCTGTCCGGGCAGGGAGAGCTGCTCGGGGTGGCCGTCGCTGGCGGGCTCGGTGACGGCGCCGTGGAGGTGGAGTGACGTGGGGACCGTGGTCCGGACGGACTCGTCGAGGCCGTGGAGGCTCGTGTCGATGTCCGCGGCGTGTGGGTGCGCGGTGATCTCGTTGCGGAAGGTCAGGGTGGTCCGGACGCCGCTGTGCGCCTCGATGGTCGGCCCGAGGTAGCCGGCCGTGCCGTACCCGAGGGTCATCGCGGTGGGCAGGTCGCGGTGGAACCGGTGGGAGCCGGTCCGGGCCGCGAGGTCGATCGCCTCGCCGGTGAGGACCTGCGGGCGCGGCAGTTCGTCGACGTACGGCTCGAGGTCGGGGGAGTGGAACAGCAGGGGCGAATCGCCCGATGACCCGAACCCCGGTCCGCCCTCGGCGCGTGTGATCGTCGCGCCGACGATCCCCATCCCCGCGACCCCCGCCGCGGTACCGAGCAGCCGCCGTCGTGTGAGTGCCGGGCCTCGCCGACCTGCGCCGTCACCGTTCATTACGCCTCCAGATCTCTATGACGCGAGTCACAGTACCCTACGGTATGGTTTGGTGGTGATTCTCGGGGAGGTGGCCGGAGGGGGCCGGGAAAAGCCACAAGACGAGGACGACGACGACAACACGGCGCGCAGTCGCCGGAAAGTGAGTGCGGAGATGACGGGAACCGGCCAGGGGCGTCCTGCATGTCCGGTGGAACGATCGGGCGCGGTGGTGCTTCTCGGCTCGGTGCTCATCGCCGTCGCGGCTGCCGTGATTTCGGTGCCGGAGGCGGCCGCACGAGGGGTCGCCCCACGAGAGGTGGCCACACGAGAGGTCGCCCTCCGGGAGGCTGCTCAACGAGAGGCCGCCCCACGAGCGCTGGGGCAAGGGGCGCCGGACTGCGACGGCCCGGGCGTGCTGCTCGTGCACGATCTCGCCGAGACCGTCGACTCCTGGGATCCCCTGGCCGCGGACCTCGAGCGGGCCGGATGGTGTCCGGTCCGGCACGTCTGGGGCAACCCCCGGCCCGGCGACGTCCCGTTGCCTGTCGGTGGTCTCACCGGTGTGGAGTCCGCCGCGATGGATCTGGCCGTGGCCCGGGCCTGGTTGCCGACCGAACCGGATCGAGCAGAGTCCGGTCCCTCCGTCGACGTTCACACTCGGGCCGGTGACGATGTCGTCGTCGTCGCCAAGGGGATGGGCGCACTCGTCGTCCAGCGGGCGCTCCAGCTCGCGACCACCGGCACCGCACCCGATTCCGAACCCGCCCCTGATTCCCGCGCCGCCACCCACCCCGGCCCTGACTCCCGCGCCGCCGACAGGGTCAGCCACCTGATCACCCTGGGGCCGGTGTGGAACGGCACCAACGTGCTCGGGATCGCGGACATCGAGGACCTCAGTCGCGAGCTCGGGACGTTCGAGGCGATCCTGGCCTGGGAGAAGACCTGGATGGACCCGCTCTGCGAGGGCTGCCGCGAGGCCGTGCGGGGCTCGGAGCTACTCGAGACGTTGCACCGCGAGGGAATCCGTAGCCCCGGTGTCGAGTACACGGACATCGCGACCGCCACGGACCTGCTCGTCCACCCGCCGCTCGAACAGTCGCCCCCGCCAGTCGCGCTGCACGTCGTCCCGCCACCGGACGGTGGGCTTCCCGCCTGGCACGGAGAACTCGGCCGCGACCCCGCCTCGCGCGCTCTGGTCCTCGACGTGCTCGAGGCGACGTAAGGTCAACAGGATGACGACTCGACACGGCCACGAGGGCGGACCAGGTGGTGTGTCCACATGACCCAGGGCACCGGATGGACCGCCCGCCCCGCCACTGCCAGGACCGGCCGGCTCTCGGCGGACGATTGGGCCCGGGCGGGCCTGGACCTGCTGATGACGGAGGGGCGTTCGGCGGTCAAGATCAGCCGCCTGTGCGCCCATTTTGGCGTGACCAAGGGCAGTTTCTACTGGCATTTCGACGACTTCGACGCCCTCATGGCCGCGATCGCCAGGCTGTACTTCTCCCAGGAGATGGATTCCGCACGCGGGCTGGTGACGATGGAGGAGATGCCGCCCGATCAGCGACTCGAGACCATGAGCGCGATGCTGGTCGAGTCCCGCGCCTGGGAGGGCGAGGCGGCGATCCGCGAATGGGCTCGCGCGGACGAGACGGTCGCCGAAGCGGTGGGCGAGTTGGATCGACGGATCCTGCGCGTCGTGCACGACGCCTTCGCGGAGCTGGGGTTCTCCGAACGGGAGGCGAGGATCAGGTCCGGCGTGCTCGTCTACGCCGGGATCGGGTTCGTCTACGGGCGATCCGCCCTCCCCGTGCCCAGCGTGGAGGAGATCCACGACGTCCTAGCTCTCCTGCTCAGGCGGGACGACTGACGCAGGTTGGATGTCTGACTCGACTGCGGCTGGCGCGGTCAGAGCGCGACCCGGACCATCAGGCCCCGGTTCTTGATCCGGGCATTGAATTCGGTCACCGTGCCGCAATCCTCGCCATCGATCTGGAACGACGCCGGCTTCTCGAGGATCCGGGCGTGCATTCCCACCCCCTGGCGGAAATCCACCGGCGGATTCCGGCGATACTCCCGCTCCTCGGGCGGAGTGCCCGAACCGCGGATCGACCGAACCCGGTGCCGAACCGTGTGCTGGGCCAGAACGGCTCCGGCCTGGGTCCACTCGAGAACGCCTTTCGCGCGCAGCGCCATGACATCCAGCTGGCCGTCGTCGATCACCGCGGCCGGCAGGAGCACCATGCCGCCCTGGAGCATGCCGCAGTTCGCCACCAGCAGGGTCCGGGCTTTGGCGTAGGTGGACTCGCCGTCGTCGAGCGCGTACTCGACCTTGATCCGGTGCCCCCGCAGCAGCGTGTTGGCGAACGCGCCGACGTACGCCAGCCACCCCACCCGCTTCTTGAGTTGATCGTCTGTGCCGGCGATCATGTCGGCGTCCATGCCCGCCCCGAGCATCACCAGGAACACGTCGTCATGCGTGCGACCGTCGCCGTCCGTGTATCTGACCTCGCCCAGGTCGATGGACCGGGTCCGGCCGCTCATCGCGACGTACAGGGCCCGGTCGACCGCATCCAGCGGGATATCGAGGTTGCGGGCCAACAAGTTGCCGGTTCCCAGGGGGACGACGCCCATGGGGATGGAGCTGCCGATCAGGCCCTGCGCGACGGACCGGATCGTGCCGTCCCCGCCGCAGGCGATCACCAGCCCGACCCCTTCGGCTACGGCGTCGGCCGCCTGCCCGGTCCCCGGATCGGCCTCGGTGGTCTCGTAGAACACGGGGTCGGTCCACCCATGGCGCGAGGCTCGGCTCTCGACACGTCGACGGATCTCGTCGGCGCCTACTTTGATCGGGTTGTAGACGACAGCGACACGGGATGAGGATGGGGCCACTGCACCAATCTGTCAGAATCCGGACCGGCCCGCCATTCCCACGTGCCAGCCGATTTGGTAGGCGCGGCAAGTGCCTCTATTCTGGTCACCGAAGTTTGAATGCCCGACGGACCTGTGTCGCCGGGTGTCTGATCAAGTTTCACCGAAGACCGCAGGTCGCCGCTCCCGCCGGGGGCGGTCGAAGGGTCCGAGAGCGCTCGGACGGCCCGCGCAGGAGAACACCGGTCAGCGTTGGATACAACTGCCGCCCCTCCGGGGTGCGGCCGAGCCTCCACGCCCCGTGCCCCCTGCGCACGGGGCGTTCGTGTTTCTCTCGGGCGAGACGAAGCAGAAAGGAGGCGAAACATGGCAAAGCCCGCCAAGGTCGAGGCCGTTGCGGAGATCAAGGAGCACTTCCAGAGCTCCACGACCGCTGTGGTCACCGAGTACCGCGGACTCTCCGTTCCGCAGGTGACCGAACTGCGTAAGGCACTGGGTGAAGGCGCCACGTACACCGTGGCCAAGAACACCCTGGTCAAGCGCGCGGCAGCGGAAGCCGGCGTCGAGGGTCTCGATGACCTTCTGTCCGGCCCCACCGCCATCGCGTTCGTCACCGGCGAGGTCGTGGATGCCGCCAAGGCGCTCAAGACCTTCGCCAAGGACAACAAGGCGCTCGTCATCAAGGGCGGCATCATGGACGGCGCCCCGCTGTCCGCCACCGACCTTGAGAAGATCGCCGATCTCGAGTCCCGCGAGGTCCTGCTCGCGAAGCTGGCCGGTGCCCTCAAGGGCAACCAGACCAAGGCCGCCGGCCTGTTCAACGCGCCCGCCTCGCAGCTGGCACGTCTGTTCGGCGCCCTCCAGGACAAGAAGAACTGACAAACCCCACACGCTTCCGGGCCGCTTGACGGCGCCGGGACACAACGAAAGGACGCCACCATGGCGAAGCTCAGCAACGACGAGCTCCTCGAGGCCTTCAAGGAGATGACCCTTCTCGAGCTGTCCGAGTTCGTGAAGCTGTTCGAGGAGACCTTCGAGGTCACCGCTGCTGCTCCGGTTGCCGTCGCGGCCGCCGGTGCCCCGGCTGCCGGCGGCGACGCCGGTGCTGCCGAGCAGGACGAGTTCGACGTCGTCCTCGAGTCGGCCGGCGACAAGAAGATCGGCGTGATCAAGGTCGTCCGCGAGATCGTCTCGGGCCTGGGCCTCAAGGAGGCCAAGGACCTCGTCGAGTCCGCTCCCAAGGCTCTGCTGGAGAAGGTCGACAAGGAGGCCGCCGAGGCCGCCAAGACCAAGCTCGAGGAGGCCGGTGCCTCCGTCTCGCTCAAGTGAGCTGACGCACCACCGCTCGTCAGGGGCGGTCCGACAGTATTGTCGGGCCGCCCCTGCGGCATCTCTGGAGCCGGTTCGCCCCCTTCGATGGCGCGATTTGCACCGACCCAGCCGATGCGATCTCGCTTAGTAACGGATCAGATGGGCATGTAACAAAGCACATTCGGCGAGCGGTAGTTTACAGTGACCGTGGCCACAAACGCGGGCTGAAGTGAGGAGTGCTGACGTGGGTGTCGAGGTTTCCGTCGAAGGACTGACCAAGTCTTTCGGCTCACAGAAGATCTGGGAGGACGTTACGTTCACCCTTCCCGAGGGAGAGGTCAGTGCTCTGCTCGGCCCCTCGGGTACAGGTAAGTCGGTCTTTCTCAAGTCGCTGATCGGCCTCCTGAGGCCTGAGCGCGGCAAGATCATCATCGACGGCACCGACATCCTCCAGTGCACCGCCAAGGAGCTCTACGAGGTTCGTAAGCTGTTCGGCGTCCTCTTCCAGGACGGGGCCCTGTTCGGCTCGATGGACCTCTACGACAATGTCGCGTTCCCGCTGCGGGAGCACACGCGCAAGTCGGAGTCCGAGATCCGCAACATCGTCATGGAGAAGCTCGAGCTGACCGGCCTGATGGGGGCCGAGGGCAAGCTCCCCGGCGAGATCTCCGGTGGTATGCGTAAACGCGCCGGCCTCGCGAGAGCGCTCGTGCTGGACCCCGAGATCATCCTCGTCGACGAGCCGGACTCCGGTCTGGACCCGGTTCGTACGACCTATCTCGCGCAGCTCCTCATCGACATCAACGCGCAGATCGATGCCACAATCCTCATCGTGACGCACAACATCAACCTCGCCCGTACGGTCCCGGACAACCTGGGCATGCTCTACCGCAAGCGCCTCGTCATGTTCGGCCCCCGTGAGGTTCTGCTCACCAGCGAGGAACCGTCGGTGCGGCAGTTCCTCCGTGGTTCCAAACTCGGCCCCATCGGCATGTCGGAGGAGAAGGACGACGCCCAGATGCGGGCGGAGCTCGAGCAGGCCGAGGCGGGGCACAACGACGGCTCCCCGGGCGAAGACGAGCTCCGCGGAGTTCCGGCCCAGATGCAGCCCACCCCGGGCGGCCCGGTGCGCCAGGGCGAACTGCGGCGCGAGAAGCGCGTCGCCGAGATGCTCGACACCTTGCCTCCGGAGGCGCAGTCCGCCATCCGCGAGGAGTGGGCCGCCCGCGGTCACGGCAACGGCTCGACCCCCGGTGCGGTCCCCGCGGGAGCGGCCGCCGGGGCCAGTGGAGACTCCGCCTCCGGTGCGGGACTCGACGACCACTATGGTTCTGCGGAGCGCTGAGTCACTTACAAGGACCGGGGGGAGAATAAATGGCGGAGGGTGCAACCCGACAGCCAGAGGAGAAGGTCGGACTCTCCGCCGCTGATATGGGCGGGGGGATACGGACCGCGATCGGCCAGGCCGGTGCGGTGTTCCGACTGTTCCTCGAGGTGCTCAGGGGGATATTCAAGCGGCCGTTCCAGTTCCGCGAGTTCATCGAGCAGTCCTGGTTCATCGCGTCTGTAACGATCCTTCCGTCTGCGCTCGTCGCGATCCCGTTCGGAGCGGTCGTGGCCATGCAGACCGGCTCACTCGTTCAGCAGCTGGGTGCTGAGGCGTACACGGGCGCGACAGGCGTCCTGGCGGTCGTTCAGCAGGGTGCGCCACTGGTGACCTCGCTGCTCATCGCCGGCGCCGCGGGCTCCGCGGTCGCTGCGGACCTCGGTGCCCGCAGCATCCGTGAGGAGCTCGACGCGATGCGCGTGCTCGGCATTGATCCGGTGCAGCGTCTCGTCGTGCCGCGCGTGCTCGGAATGATGCTGGTGGCGGTGCTGCTCAACGGACTCGTCTCGATCGTCGGAATCTCCGGCGGGTACGTGTTCAACATCCTCCTGCAGGGCGGCACCCCAGGCGCCTACCTCATGTCGTTCGGTGCTCTCGCACAGCTGCCGGACTTCATCATGGCGTCGATCAAGGCTCTGGTCTTCGGGTTGATCGCCGGCGTCGTGGCCTCCTATTGCGGCATGAACCCCAAGGGTGGGCCCAAGGGCGTCGGTGACGCCGTCAACCTGGGCGTGGTCGTGACCTTCCTCCTGCTGTTCTTCGCCAACCTGATCCTCACGGCGATGTACCTGCAGATCGTTCCGCCGAAGGGGTCGTAAATGGCGATTCATACCGATGTCGGGCCCGGCCGGGCCAGGCTGCGGGCCCTGGTCCGTGGCCCCATTTCCTCGTTCGACTCGCTGGGCGACCAACTCGCCTTCCACCTACGCGCGATCGGCTGGATTCCGCAGACCCTCGTCCACTACCGTCACGAGGTCCTCCGGCTCATCGCAGAGGTGACCTTCGGCGTCGGCGTGCTCGCCGTTCTCGGCGGCACCATCGGCGTCATCGTCATGATGAGTGGTTTCACCGGCGTCGTCGTCGGTCTGCAGGGCTACGCTGCCCTGGACCAGATCGGCAGCTCGGTCCTCACCGGCTTCCTCTCGGCGTACGTCAACACCCGTGAGGTGGCCCCGGTCGTGGCGGCCCTCGCACTGTCGGCCACCGTCGGATGTGGATTCACCGCTCAGCTGGGCGCCATGCGGATCTCCGAGGAGATCGACGCACTGGAAGTGATGGCGATCCCGAGCGTCCCGTATCTGGTCACCACACGGATCATCGCCGGCTTCATCGCGGTTATCCCGCTCTACGTGGTCGGACTCCTGGCGTCGTATCTGGCGACCCGAGGGGTTAACACGATGGTGCAAGGTCAATCGACGGGCTCATTCGACCACTATTTCCATCTCTTCCTGCCACCTGAAGACGTCATATATTCGTTCATCAAGGTGATCATCTTCGCGTTCGTGCTGGTGATGATCCACTGCTTCTACGGGTTCACCGCCTCCGGCGGTCCCGCGGGAGTCGGTGTCGCCGTGGGCCGCGCGGTCCGGACGACGATCGTCGTGGTGGCCATCCTCAACTTCTTCGTCGGACTCGCCCTCTGGGGCACGACCACGACTGTGCGGGTGGCCGGATGAACGAGATGTCCAAGACCAAGAAGCGACTGCTGGCCACGCTGTTCATCGTCATCGTGGTCGCGTTCGTCGGCGTCACCGTCGCCATCTACAACCGCGCGTTCACCACGTCCGACAGTGTCACGATGTACACCGACGAGATGGCGTTCACCCTTCCGAACGACGCCGATATCAAGGCCAGGGGAGTGCTGGTCGGTCGCGTTGCCGGTGTCCAGCCCGAGGGCGATCAGGTGCGCGTCGACATGGAGTTCGATCCCGCCTACATGGACCAGCTGCCGTCGAACATCACCGGCCGGATGCTGCCCAAGACGCTCTTCGGTGAGCGCTATGTCTCTCTCGGGTTCCCGGATCAGCCGGTCGGCACGTTGGAGGCCGGCACCACGATCGAACAGGACGAGAGGGGTAATGCCACCGAACTCGGCCGCGTTCTCGACGGGCTCCTGCCCGTGCTCGAAGCCGTGCCGCCGGAGAAGCTCGCCGGAACACTCGGTGCCATCAACCAGGCACTGGCCGGTCGCGGTGACGAGATCGGAGCGAGCCTGGTCGACATCGGGCAGGTCTTCGACGGCATTTCCCAGGAGATGCCCGCACTCGAGTCAGGACTTCAGGATTTGGCGACGTTCTCCCAGACCTACGCCGAGGCAGTCCCCGACCTGATCCACGCGCTCGACGCACTCCGCACGACCAGTGACACGGTGATTCAGCGACGCACCGACATCGCTGACGGACTCCAGCGGATCAGTTCAGGATCCGAGGCGGCGACGAGCTTCCTCGCCAACAACCGCGACGACCTGATCGACCTGTCGATCAACTCGCGACGCTCCCTGGAGGCGCTGGCCGAGTACGTGCCGGCACTTCCCTGCACGGTCGAGCACTTCAAGACAGCACTCGGCAGGTCCGATGACATTCTCGGTGTGGGCACACCCAACCCGGGGATCCGCGTGACGATCGAGGTCATCAACCCCAAGGGACGCTACGTTCCGAACCAGGATGAGCCCCGATTCTTCGACACCCGTGGTCCGCGGTGCTACGACCCGGTCCAGGAGCCCTATTACTTCGGTTCGGCGCCCGGCGGTGCGGTGGCCGACGGCTCGTACCAGCCGCCGACCCGCAACCCCGGTCCGGAATTCGTCGCGACCCTGCCCAACCCGCTGCTTGAGGACGGCCCCGTGCCGAGCATGCGCACTCGTGGATCTGTGCCCGAGGCCCCCGGCCGCGCCGTTCCCGAGCAGCCGAACCGGCCGTTCCCGTCAACGGTGACAGCCGGACAGGAGAACGACGCCATGGAGATGGCCTATGCCGGGTCGCCGCTCGAGACCGACACTGTCCGCACGGTCTATGGCATCGCGGCCTCACGTGACGCCGATGAGATCCCCGGCTGGGTCGGCGCCGTAGGCGCCCCCGCACTTCGCGGGACGGAGGTGGCCTTCGGATGAACGCGAAACTCAAGGCACTTTTCCGCGGGGGACTACTCAGCTCGTTCATCAAGCTGACCGTCTTCGTGGTGGTGACGGTCATTCTCAGCATGATCCTCGCGACCACGATCCGCGGTGGTACCCGCGACGAGGGAACTGAGTATTCCGCCATCTTCTCCGACGCCACCATGGTGGAAGAGGGTGACGATGTCCGGATCGCCGGAGTCGTGGTGGGACACGTGACGGGCTTCGAGGTGTACGACCGGGACAAGGCCAAGGTGGACTTCACCCTGTCCGGTGAACGCACACTGCCGGAGAACGTCCACCTCACGTTGCGGTTCCGAAACATGATCGGCCAGCGGTACATGAATATCGCGCGGGTCCCGGGACCGGTCCAGCCGGAGATCCCGGAAGGATCCACGATCCCGATCGACAAGACCACACCGGCCGTCGATCTGACCGCGCTGTTCAACGGATTCCGCCCGCTGTTCACCACGTTGCAGCCGGAAGACGTCAATCAGTTGGCGGACTCCCTGGTCAAGGTGCTCCAGGGCGAGGGTGGAACCGTCACCAGCCTGGTCCAGCAGACCGCGCAGCTGACCAACCACCTCGCTGACCGCGACCAGGTGATCGGTGAGGTCATCGACAACCTCACCCAGGTGCTGCAGACGATCAATGAACGGGACGTCCAGTTCCAGCAACTCGTGGTGACGACCCGGCAACTGGTCGAGGGACTCGCCCAGGAACGTGACGCGGTCGGCAGTTCGATCGAGTCGATGGCCGATCTCACCTCGGCCGCGGAGAACATCGTCGTCGCGACCAGGCCGAGCGTCACGGAGTCCCTCGATCACCTCAAGAAGGTGACCGATGACTTCAATGCCAACGAGTCCAAGGTGAGCGAAGTCCTGCACAACATGCCGGTCAAGACCGACAACCTCATTCGAATGGGTTCGTTCGGGTCCTGGTTCCAGTTCTATCTGTGTGGCGCCGACATCGTCTCCGGCCCGGGCAACAACGTGCCGAACCTGCTGCCAACCGGCGGTCCCACCGTCAACCACGTCCTGTACACGAACTCCGCACCTCGGTGCCATGAAGGGGGGATCCCGTGAGTAAGAAAAAGGCAGGGGAACCCCGGTTCTCCAACGCACTGATCGGTGCCGTCGGCATCGTGGTGATCCTCGCCCTGACCATCGGGTCGTTCATGCTCGACGCGATACCGATCGTGGGTGCCGGACCTAAATACAAGGCCTACTTCTCGGAAGCGGCCGGCCTCAGCGACGGCAACGAGGTCCGTGTCGCCGGGGTGAAGGTCGGCGTGGTCACCGAAGTGGAGCTCGACGGTGACAAGGTCGCCGTCGGGTTCCGCGCCAAGGACGTGTGGCTCGGCGACGACACCCGGGCCAGCATCCAGATCAAGTCTGTGCTCGGCCAGAAGTTCCTCGCACTGACACCCGCGGGCAACAACGAGCTGGACCGCGATGACCCCATTCCGCTCGAGCGGACCGTGGCCCCGTACGACGTCGTGACCGCGTTCTCCTCGGCAGCCGAGACCCTCGACGAGATCGACGATGCCAAACTCGCAGAGAGCCTCGACACCCTCACCGATGCGATGGAAGCCTCGCCCGAGGAATTCCGCAGCGCCGTTGACGGGGTCAGCCGACTCTCGCAGACCATTTCCAGTCGCGACGAGGAACTGCGACAGCTTCTCGAGGCCACCCGGACGAGCTCCGAGATCCTGGCGGAACGCAATGACGACTTCCGTCGCCTCATCACGGGAACCGGCCAGCTGCTCGGCGAGCTCAACGCACGTTCGGAGAGCCTCAAGCTCGTCCTGGCCGCCACTCGCGGACTGTCCGCTGAGCTCCGGATCCTCGTGGCCGAGAACGAGGCAGAGTTCGGACCGACACTGGACAGTCTTGATTCGACGCTGAGAATCCTCACCGACCACGAAGAACAACTGAAGAAGTCGATCCACAATCTCGCCCCGTTCTACCGGCTGTACGCCAACATGCTGGGCACGGGCCGGTGGTTCGACTCCGTGGTTACCAACCTGCTTCCGCCTGGCGCGCCTGAGCCGCCCTTCTACCCGGGTGCCCGTACCCCCGCACGACTGAGTGGGATCAACTGATGCACAAGAAGCTTCCTTACTGGCTACTGGCACTGATCCTCGTCGTCGTCGTCGCCATCGTCTCGGTCATCTACGTCGCGGTGACGCGCATGGGTCGGACCACCATCACGGCGACCTTCCCGTCGGCCGTCGGTATCTCCAAGGGCACCGACGTGCGGATCCTCGGCGTGACCGTCGGATCCGTCGACGAGGTCACCCCGATGGGCGACACCGTCGAGGTGAAGTTGCACGTCGACCGCGGGATCGAGATCCCCGCCGACGCCAAGGCCGTCCAGGTCACCCCGTCGGTCATCCCCGACCGCACGGTCCAGATCGTCCCGGCCTACTCCGGCGGTCCGAAAATGGAATCCGGCGCGCACATTCCGCTCGATCGCACCGCGACACCTGTCGAGGTCGACAAGCTGTACTCGTCGGTTCAGGAACTCACCGAGGCCCTCGGGCCGGACGGCGCCAACAAGGACGGTTCACTGGACCGTTTCCTGGCCTCGTCCGCAGACACGCTCGGAGAAAACGGTGCGGCGCTCGGACGCTCGATCGACGAGCTGTCCACGGCCGCCACCACCCTCGCCGATTCCAGTCAGGACATCAGCGAGACGGTGGTCAACCTTCAGTCCTTCGTCACCATGCTGGCGGAGAACGACGCCCAGGTCCGGAACTTCAACTCGCAGATGGCGACGTTCAACGCGACCGTGGCCGGACAGCGTGAGAACCTGCAGGGCGCGCTCGCGGAACTGAGCTACGCGCTCGCCGACGTCGCGCGGCTCGTGCGTGACAATCAGGACGTGATCAGGAGCAACGCCGATCGACTGGCCACCATCAGCCAGATCACGGCGGACCAGCGTGAGGACATCGAGGAGATCCTCCTCACCGCACCGCTGGCGCTGGCCAACCTCATCAACGCCTACGACTCCGAGTCCGGCACCCTGTCGATGCGCGCGAACATTCTGGAGAAGCAGAATCCCGCCGGCCTCCTGTGCACGCTCATGAAGCTGGGCCGGCTGAATCCGGGCAATGAGATGTTCCACGAGCTCGACAACCTCCGTCGCGCCGACATCGAGGCATGTGAGGCACTCGCGCCGGAGCGCAATGCGCAGCTTCGGGCGGACAATCCAGACTTGCCGATGGGAATCCTCCAGGGGGAGTTGAAGCAGTCCATCCCGGTGCCCGGAACAGTCCCGGGGATCAAGGGCTGGCCCATGACCCCGGCGTCCGAAGGGGGCCAGTGAGATGAGTCAGCTCCGAAATTCCGACCGCGATAGCGGGGGACCCGGCGTCGTGGGACGTCTCGGCCGAACGGTGGGCGCGACCGCACTCGTGGCCGCGATGGCTGCCGGCTGTTCCATGAATCTCGAGGACTACACCCTTCCGGGCGGTGCCGATGTGGGGGACAACCCCATGAACGTCGCCATCCAATTCGATGACGTGCTGGACCTCGTCCTGCAGTCCTCGGTGAAGGTCAACGGTCTCGATGCGGGCCGGGTCACCGGCATCGCGCTCGCCGAGGACGGATGGACAGCGCAGGTCGAGGTGGTGATCAACGACGACGTCGACCTTCCGGAGAACGTGGAGGCGTCGATCCAGCAGACCAACCTGCTCGGTGAGAAGTTCGTCCAGCTCACCCCGCCGGAGGACGAGGAGCCGGTTGGCCAACTCGAGTCAGGCGACGTCATCCGAACCTCCAATACGCGCACGGCCACCGACATCGAGCAGGTTCTCGGGGCCCTGTCACTCCTGCTCAACGGCGGTGGCGTCGACCAGCTCCAGCCGATCGTCGAAGAGATGCGACTGCTGACAGAAGGCCGAGAGGAAGGCCTCACCGAGTCCCTCCGCTCCGCCGAGGAGCTCATCGCCGGGCTCAACCGTCAGCGGGACAGCATCACCACCGCGATCGAGGGCGTGAACCTCATGTCCGCCCGGGCGAATGACCAGCGTGCCCAGATCCAGGCGGCACTCGACGAGTTGCCCGCCGGTGTGGCCGTTCTCGAAGAGCAGCGTCCGCAGTTCGTGGAGATGCTTCGTAAGGTCGACGCGCTGGGCCAGGTCGGCTCCGACATCTTGCTGGAGAGTCGTGAGGATCTGATCGCCGACCTGCGAGCACTGCGTCCGGTGCTGCAGTACCTCGCCAGGTCCACACCCGACCTGATCGAGTTGACCGGATTCGTCCCGACGTTCCCGTTCCCGGACGCGTCGATCGAGTCGACGGTCGGCAGCGCAGCCAACGTGTTCTTGTCGGTCGACGCCACGATCTCCGAAACGCTCCGCAATCTCGGCGCGAACCAGGGCAATCCGGTTCCGGTCTACCCGACCACCACCAGTGGTCCGTACAACGTCAATCCCGGAAACCCCTGGATCGGCGATAACGGGCCGGACCGGCGCACGACCATCGTGCTGCCGCTGCTCCCGGTCCCGCCGATCATGGACCGAGCAGTCGACCCCCCAGAAGCGCCCGGTACCTCGGAGTTCTCCGAGAACTACCTGCCCGAACCAGGGGAGCCCGGATACCTGTGACCAAGACACTGAGAACCCAGCTCATCGTTTTCCTGGTGATCGCCGCGGTCGGCATCACCTACGTGGGAGCCAACTACGTCCGGTTGCCCTCGCTGTTCGGGATCGGGCAGTACAAGGTTTATCTCGACCTGCCCGACACCGGTGGAGTGTTCACCAACGCAGCCGTGAACTACCGGGGCACCCCGGTCGGCCGGATCGGGGAGCTGTCACTGACCGACGACGGCGTGCGGGTCGAGTTGGACCTGGATTCCAGTGCGCCCGACATCCCGGCCGACACCGTCGCCGTCGTAGCCAACCGCTCTGCCATCGGTGAGCAGTACGTCGACCTGCGCCCCAACAGCCTGTCGGAGCCGTACCTCAAGGAGGGCGACGTCATCGCCGCCGGGGACGAGGCGCTCCCGGTCCGAGTCGAGGACCTGCTGCTGTCGGTGGACGAGCTCTCCCGATCGGTTCCGCTCGACGACCTCGAGGTCACCGTCGACGAGTTGGGCAAGGCGTTCGAGGGGCGGGGCCCACAGCTCCAGCGCCTGTCGGACTCGCTGATCCGGATCTCCGATTCCGGCATCCGCACGATGCCGCAGCTCCAGGCGCTCATCCGTGATGGTGCGACGGTGCTGGACACCCAGGCGGACCAGTCCGGCGAGATCATGAGCTTCTCGCGCGACCTGCGCGTCGTCACCGAGGCACTCCGCGACTCCGACTCGGACATCGAGCGACTCATCACCACGGCACCGGAGTTCGCGGACGAGACGCGGTACCTGATCGAGAACTCGGGTGAACCATTGACCCGAGCGGTGTCCAACCTGTCCGACACCATGATGACGGTGGATCCGCTCGCACCGTCCTTCAAGGTGCTGCTCCAGCTGTTGCCCGCCCTGGCCGCCGGCGGACTGTCCGTCGCCCCGGGGGACGGGACGATCCACTTCGGACTCGTGCTCGAGATGGACAACCCGACGCCCTGCACCATGGGGTACGAGGGCACCCAGGAGATCATCGACCAGATCAAGGCCACGGACCCCGCGTTCGATCCGCAGGAGCAGAACTTCCCGCCCAACTACGACGCGCACTGCACCGTACCGTTCGGTAGCCCCACCACCGTGCGTGGCGCCGAGCGTGTCGAATACGCCTACCCGGGCGTCGAGCAGCCCTGGGACACCAAGCCCAAGGTCGACCCGGACCGCCTCAATCTGTCGGTGGCTGCCGAGCAGCTCGCGGTACTGCAGGGATTGATTCCCCGGTGACGCGGCGACCGGCCGATGATCCGGCCCGCCGCGCATCCGGTACCGTCGCCGCCATGAGTTCGGGGGAGAAAAGCGCTAAAGCAAGCGCCGATGACGCTGACACCGGCATAGGCGGTAGCGAGGACCGTAAGCACACCCTGCTGATGGTGTTCGCCGCCATCGTGTTGGTTGCGGGTCTGGTCGCTCTCGTCGTGTTCGGGCTGCAGTACCGGCAGGCGCGACAGGACCAGGACACCGCCAACCAGCGTGACGAGATCGTGCAGGTGGCCACGCAGGTCGTGGAGAACGCGTTCAGCTTCGACTACCGCAACGTCGACGAGTCGCTGCAAAAGCTGGCGGATTCGTCCACGGGCACGTTCCTCACGGAGCAGGAGCAGTGGGCCGAGGACGTGCGGACCCGCGTGACGGAGCAGAAGGCCGTCACCACGGCCAACGTCTCCTACTCCGCGGTCGAGGAGATGAATCTCGATGCGGGCGACGCGGCCGTCATCCTGGTCTTCACCGCTCACTCCGAGCGGGAGGGGCAGGAGGACATCACCGGCCGTCAGGCGATGCGGGTCGATCTGACCCGGGTCGACGGCCAGTGGAAGGCCGACGCGGTCAACCAGGTCGGTGTGACGGTCCCGGTCGGCCAGTCCAGTGAGTCCGTGCAGGATATCGAGCTCCCGGATCCCGATGAGCTCTCCGGCGAGACCGGATCGGGGAGCCAGGGCTCCGGTGATGCCGACGATGACGCCGACGCCGAAGACACCGATGCCGGCGATGACGCCGACGACGACACCGCCGAGGGGGAGGAGTCGACCACCGCGCCGGCCCCCACCACCTCCGGCGGACGCTGAGGAAGGGCAGGGATACCCGGATGCCACCCATCAAGAGGAACCAGAAGCCGTCCCAGACGCCCTCGACGCGCCGCCTCGCCGGCCACACGGGCCCCGTCCGCCCGGGGAGCGGCGGGTCAGCGGAGAGCGCGCCCGATCCGGTCTCCACGCCCAAGAGAAAAAGAAGGGGCGACGACGACAAGACCGGAGCCCGGCGAACCGCCACCGGGAGGTCGACGGTCGCCGGTGACGGGTCGTCTCGTCGTCGTCCCGGCAAAAAACTCGCCTACGCGATGCTGGCCGTCGGCGTGGCGGCAGGCGCGGCGGGCGGATTCCTGGCGACCGAACCGGGCGTCGATGTGCCCAATCAGGCCTTCGTCGACCGCGCGGCGACCGACGAGGTCCTCACCGCGGCGATCTCGAACGTGCAGCGACTCGTGTCGATCGACTACGAGACGCTCGACGAGTACCACGCGTCGCTGGGGGAGTTCCTGACCCCCAACCTCGTCGAGGAATTGGACAAGAACTGGCCGGCGCTGCGGGACTCTTACGAGCAGTCCGCGACGACCGTCGACGCGCGCGTCACCGAGGCCGGCGTGGCCTACCTCGAGGGCGATCGCGCGGAGGTGCTTCTGGTCCAAGAGGTCTCGATGGAACGCGAAGGCGCCGCCGCGGGCAGCACGACCGGCACCTACCAGGTCGGACTCGACAAGGTCAACGGCGTGTGGAAGCTGTCCCGGATCCCGGATCTGCCCTCCTGACCAGGTAATTTCGGCTGCGATGGTGGAGTTTCCGGGCTGCAGAAGGCTGTGGATCTGAGACTGTCCGCGCCAAATCCTTGACGAACGGGCGCGGACCCGTCACCCTTTAGGGGCATCGGGCGTGAAGCGAGAAGCCTCGCCCGGGTGCGACGTCCCGACCGGGAGCCGATGAGGCGAGAGCCACGAGGGCAACCAGCGCAGAGACGGACGCCGCGCCACACATGCCGACAGCCTCCGGGGCTCTTCCCGTCGAGGGCTGGACACAGGCGCCCGTATCGACTAGATTAGGTCGTTGCGCTGGCTGCTATTTGCCCTTAGTTTCGTCATTGATGGCCCCGACCCGGTCTGACCGGGCATTTTCCGGGCCTAAACTTCATGGCGGACACGGGTGGATACCCGTCGGCGGACCGCTCGCAGATACATCTGTGGTCACCGCCCGTGGTGATCACGTGAGGTGCTGGAAGGACCCATCTTGGCAGTCTCCCGCCAGACCACGTCAGTCTCCACCGTCCCCGGTGCGCCCCGGAGAGTTTCGTTCGCGAAGCTCACCGAGCCGTTGCCGGTTCCGGGGCTGCTCGACCTCCAGACGGAGTCGTTCGAGTGGTTCATCGGGTCGGAGGAGTGGCAGAAGGAGGCCGCCTCGCGCGGCGTCACCAACCTCGAGGGGGGCCTGGAGTCCATTCTCAAGGAGATCTCCCCGATCGAGGACTTCTCCGGCTCCATGTCGCTCTCGTTCTCTGAGCCGTACTTCGAAGAGGTCAAGGCCTCGATCGAGGACTGCCGCGAGAAGGACCGCACCTACGAGGCGCCGCTCTTCGTCACCGCCGAGTTCGAGAACACCGAGACCGGCGAGATCAAGTCCCAGACCGTCTTCATGGGTGATTTCCCCATGATGACCGACAAGGGCACCTTCATCATCAACGGCACCGAGCGGGTCGTCGTCTCCCAGCTCGTCCGCTCGCCGGGCGTGTACTTCGACCGCTCGCGCGACAAGTCGACCGAGCGTGACGTTCACGCGGTCAAGGTCATCCCGTCGCGCGGTGCGTGGCTCGAGTTCGACGTGGACAAGCGCGACACGGTCGGCGTCCGCATCGACCGGAAGCGTCGCCAGTCCGTCACCGTGCTGCTCAAGGCGCTCGGCTGGACCACCACCGAGATCAAGGAGCGCTACGGCTTCTCCGAGATCATGATGTCCACCCTCGAGAAGGACACGGTCGAGGACACCGACCAGGCCCTGCTCGAGATCTACCGCAAGCTGCGTCCGGGCGAGCCGCCGACCCGCGAGTCCGCCGAGGCCCTCCTGGAGAACCTCTTCTTCAAGGAGAAGCGCTACGACCTGGCCCGCGTGGGCCGCTACAAGGTCAACCGCAAGCTCGGTCTGCCGGACCCGGAGGGCGACGCCACCACCACGCTCACGCGTGAGGACATCGCCGCCACCATCGAGTACCTCGTGCGGCTCCACGCCGGCGAGAGCTCGATGCAGATCGAGGGCGGCCGTGAGGTCCCCGTCGAGGTTGACGACATCGACCACTTCGGTAACCGTCGCCTCCGCACCGTCGGTGAGCTGATCCAGAACCAGGTCCGTGTCGGCCTGTCCCGCATGGAGCGCGTCGTCCGCGAGCGCATGACCACGCAGGACTCCGAGGCGATCACCCCGCAGTCGCTCATCAACATCCGGCCCATCACCGCGGCGCTGAAGGAGTTCTTCGGAACCTCCCAGATGTCGCAGTTCATGGACCAGAACAACCCGCTGTCGGGCCTGACGCACAAGCGTCGTCTCTCGGCGCTGGGCCCCGGCGGCCTGTCGCGTGAGCGCGCCGGCCTCGAGGTGCGAGACGTCCACGCGTCGCACTACGGCCGCATGTGCCCGATCGAGACCCCTGAGGGGCCGAACATCGGTCTCATCGGTTCGCTCTCGGTGTACGCCCGCGTCAACCCGTTCGGCTTCATCGAGACCCCGTACCGCCGCGTCGTCGACGGCGTCGTCACCGACCAGGTGGACTACCTGACGGCCGACGAGGAGGACCGCTACGTCGTGGCGCAGGCCAACTCCGAGCTCTCGCCGGAGATGACCTTCGTCAACGACCGCGTCCTGGTGCGTAAGAAGCATGGTGACGTCGAGGTCGTCGAGGCCGCGGACGTCGACTACATGGACGTGTCGCCGCGCCAGATGGTCTCCGTCGCCACCGCGATGATCCCGTTCCTCGAGCATGACGACGCCAACCGTGCCCTCATGGGTGCGAACATGCAGCGTCAGGCCGTGCCGCTGGTGCGGTCCGAGTCGCCGCTCGTCGGCACCGGCATGGAGCTGCGTGCCGCCGTCGACGCCGGTGAGGTCATCGTCAACAACCGCGCCGGCATGGTCGAGGAGGTCTCCGCGGACTTCATCACCGTCATGGACGACGACGGTGGCCGCGAGACCTACCGCCTGTCGAAGTTCGCGCGCTCCAACCAGGGCACCTGCTCCAACCAGAAGCCGATCGTCGACGAGGGAGACCGCGTCGAGGCCGGCCAGGTTCTTGCTGACGGACCCTGCACCGAGGACGGTGAGATGGCCCTGGGCAAGAACCTGCTCGTGGCGATCATGCCGTGGGAGGGCCACAACTACGAGGACGCGATCATCCTCTCGCAGCGCCTGGTGGAGGAGGACGTCCTGACGTCCATCCACATCGAGGAGCACGAGATCGACGCCCGCGACACCAAGCTGGGCGCCGAGGAGATCACCCGCGACATCCCCAACGTCTCCGACGAGGTCCTCGCGGACCTGGATGACCGTGGCATCGTGCGCATCGGCGCCGAGGTCCGTGACGGCGACATCCTGGTCGGCAAGGTCACCCCGAAGGGCGAGACCGAGCTCACCCCGGAGGAGCGTCTGCTCCGCGCGATCTTCGGCGAGAAGGCGCGCGAGGTTCGCGACACCTCGCTCAAGGTGCCCCACGGTGAGTCCGGCAAGGTCATCGGTGTCCGCGTGTTCTCGCGTGACGACGAGGACGATCTGCCCCCGGGCGTCAACGAGCTGGTCCGTGTCTACGTGGCGCAGAAGCGCAAGATCCAGGACGGCGACAAGCTCGCCGGCCGCCACGGCAACAAGGGCGTCATCGGCAAGATCCTCCCGGCGGAGGATATGCCGTTCCTGCCCGACGGCACGCCCGTGGATATCATCCTGAACACGCACGGTGTCCCGCGTCGTATGAACATCGGCCAGATCATGGAGACCCACCTCGGTTGGCTGGCCAAGGCCGGCTGGGAGGTGCCGCGTGAGGCGGACGGCTCCCTGCCCGAGTGGGCCGCCAAGCTGCCGGAGCAGATCCACCGCGTCGAGCCCGACACGAACACCGCCACCCCTGTGTTCGACGGTGCCGCGGACACGGAGATCACCGGCCTGCTGGGTCACACGCTGCCGAACCGTGACGGTGAACGGATGGTCCAGGGTGACGGCAAGGCGACCCTCATCGACGGTCGCTCCGGTGAGCCCTTCCCGTACCCGGTGGCGGTCGGCTACATGTACATCCTGAAGCTCCACCACCTGGTGGACGACAAGATCCACGCCCGGTCCACGGGCCCGTACTCGATGATCACCCAGCAGCCGCTCGGCGGTAAGGCCCAGTTCGGTGGCCAGCGCTTCGGTGAGATGGAGTGTTGGGCCATGCAGGCCTACGGCGCGGCGTACACGCTGCAGGAGCTGCTGACCATCAAGTCCGACGACGTCGTGGGCCGCGTGAAGGTCTACGAAGCGATCGTCAAGGGCGAGAACATCCCGGAGCCCGGTATTCCGGAGTCCTTCAAGGTCCTCCTGAAGGAGCTGCAGTCGCTGTGCCTGAACGTCGAGGTGCTCTCCAGCGACGGGCAGGCCGTCTCCCTCGGCGAGGGTGACGACGACGATCTCGACCGCACCGCCGCGAACCTGGGGATCAACCTCTCCCGCGACGAGTCCTCCGCGGCCGACGAGCTGGCGCAGTAAGTAGGCGGGCGGGGGAGGCCGAGAGGCCTTCTCCGCACCGCACCCGAAGAATTCAGTTCCACCACGGCGGGCCCCGCACACGGCCCCACCAGCCCCAGAGGGCCCGCCATCATCCCACCCGGGAAAGGACGCCTACGTGCAGGACGTCAACTACTTCGACGAGCTGGTCATCAGCCTCGCCACCGCCGAGGACATCCGTAACTGGTCCTACGGCGAGGTCAAGAAGCCGGAGACCATCAACTACCGCACCCTCAAGCCGGAGAAGGAGGGCCTGTTCTGCGAGAAGATCTTCGGCCCCACCCGGGACTGGGAGTGCTACTGCGGTAAGTACAAGCGTGTCCGCTTCAAGGGCATCATCTGTGAGCGCTGTGGCGTCGAGGTCACCCGCGCCAAGGTGCGTCGTGAGCGGATGGGCCACATCGAGCTGGCCGCGCCGGTCACCCACATCTGGTACTTCAAGGGCGTTCCGTCGCGCCTGGGCTACCTGCTCGACCTGGCGCCCAAGGATCTCGACAAGATCATCTACTTCGCCGCGTACGTCATCACCGATGTCGACACCGAGCTCCGCCACAACGAGCTCAGCACCCTCGAGGCCCAGGTCGTCGAGGAGCGCAAGATCATCGAGGACGAGCGCGACTCCGACATCGAGGCCCGCGCCAAGAAGCTCGAGGCCGACCTGGCCGAGCTCGAGGCCGAGGGTGCCAAGGCCGACCAGCGCCGCAAGGTCAAGGACGGCGGCGAGAAGGAGATGAAGAAGATCCGCGAGGCGGCCCAGCGCGAGCTGGATCGACTCGAGGAGATCTGGTCCACCTTCACCAAGCTCGACGTCAACCAGATCATCGTCGACGAGGGCATCTACCGCGAGCTCGACGACCGTTTCGGGGAGTACTTCTCCGGCGGCATGGGCGCCGAGGCGATCCAGTCGCTCCTGGAGAACTTCGACCTCGAGGCCGAGGCGGAGGCCCTCCGGGACGTCATCCGCAACGGCAAGGGCCAGAAGAAGATCCGCGCCCTCAAGCGACTCAAGGTGGTCTCCGCCTTCCTGCAGTCGGGTAACCACCCGGCCGCGATGGTGCTCGGTGCCGTCCCGGTGATCCCGCCGGAGCTGCGCCCCATGGTCCAGCTCGACGGTGGCCGTTTCGCGACCTCCGACCTCAACGACCTCTACCGTCGTGTGATTAACCGCAACAACCGTCTCAAGCGACTGATGGACCTCGGTGCTCCCGAGATCATCGTCAACAACGAGAAGCGGATGCTGCAGGAGTCCGTGGACGCGCTGTTCGACAACGGTCGTCGCGGCCGGCCCGTTACGGGCCCGGGCAACCGCCCGCTCAAGTCGCTGTCCGATCTGCTCAAGGGCAAGCAGGGCCGCTTCCGTCAGAACCTGCTCGGTAAGCGCGTCGACTACTCGGGTCGTTCCGTGATCGTCGTGGGTCCGCAGCTCCAGCTGCACCAGTGTGGCCTTCCCAAGCTGATGGCGCTCGAGCTGTTCAAGCCGTTCGTCATGAAGCGGCTGGTGGATCTCAACCACGCCCAGAACATCAAGTCCGCCAAGCGGATGGTCGAGCGTCAGCGTGACCAGGTGTGGGACGTTCTCGAAGAGGTCATCGCCGAGCACCCGGTGATGCTCAACCGTGCACCCACGCTGCACCGTCTCGGCATCCAGGCGTTCGAGCCCCAGCTCGTCGAGGGTAAGGCCATCCAGCTGCACCCGCTCGTGTGTGAGGCCTTCAACGCCGACTTCGACGGTGACCAGATGGCCGTGCACCTCCCGCTGTCCTCGGAGGCACAGGCCGAGGCGCGCATCCTCATGCTCGCCTCGAACAACATCCTGTCGCCGGCGTCCGGTCGTCCGCTCGCCATGCCGCGACTCGACATGGTGACCGGTCTGTACTACCTGACCCGCCTCGACGAGGGGTCCACGGGTTGTTACGTGCCGGCCAGCGAGAACGAGCCGGCGCAGGGCGTCTACTCGACCCCGGCCGAGGCCATCATGGCCGTCGACCTGGGCGTACTGGACATCCACGCCCCGGTGCAGATGCGGCTGTCGCAGCAGCGTCCGTCCGCCGAGATCGAGGCCGAGCAGTTCCCCGACGGCTGGACCGCCGGCCAGGAGTGGACGACTGTCACGACCCTCGGCCGTGTCATGTTCAACGAGCTGCTCCCGGCGGACTACCCGTTCGTCAACGAGCAGATGCCGAAGAAGCGTCAGGCCGTCATCATCAACGACCTGGCCGAGCGCTACCCGATGATCGTCGTGGCGCAGACGGTGGACAAGCTCAAGGACACAGGCTTCTACTGGGCCACCCGCTCGGGCGTGACCATCGCCATGTCCGACGTGCTCGTGCCGCCGGCCAAGCAGGAGATCCTCGCCTCGTACGACGCCAAGGCCGCGCGCCTGGAGTCGCAGTTCGACCTCGGCAAGATCACCGACGAGGAGCGCAAGAGCGACCTGGTCAAGCTCTGGCAGGAGGCCACCGACGAAATCGGTCAGGCCATGGAGGCGAACTACCCGGACACCAACCCGATCCCGACGATCGTCAAGTCGGGTGCGGCGGGCAACATGACCCAGATCCGTGCACTCGCGGGCATGAAGGGTCTGGTCACGCGTCCGAACGGCGAGTTCATCCCGCAGCCGATCAAGTCCTCGTTCCGCGAGGGCCTGACCGTGCTCGAGTACTTCATGAACACGCACGGTGCCCGTAAGGGTCTGGCCGATACCGCCCTGCGTACCGCCGACTCGGGCTACCTCACCCGTCGACTGGTCGACGTCTCCCAGGACGTCATCGTCCGCGAGACCGACTGTGGCACCAACAAGGGTGTCGAGACGGTCATCGCCCGTCCGGTCATGGATGCCCAGGGCAACCCGACCGGTTCACTCGAGCGCGACGAGCACGTCGAGACCTCGACGTTCGCCCGTACCCTCGCCGAGGATGCGGTCGACGCCGCCGGAACGGTCATCGTCTCGGCCGGCACCGACCTGGGCGATCCGACGATCGAGGCGCTCATCGAGGCCGGCGTGGAGAACGTCAAGGTCCGCTCGGTCCTGACCTGCACCACCGGTACCGGCGTGTGTGCGACCTGCTACGGCCGCTCGATGGCCACCGGCCAGCTGGTGGACATCGGCGAGGCCGTCGGCATCGTCGCCGCCCAGTCGATCGGTGAGCCCGGCACGCAGCTGACGATGCGAACGTTCCACCAGGGTGGCGTCGGTGACGACATCACCGGTGGTCTGCCGCGTGTCCAGGAGCTGTTCGAGGCCCGTGTCCCCAAGGGCAAGGCCCCGATCGCCGAGGAAGCCGGACGCATCCGCCTCGACGAGGAGGAGCGCTTCTACACGATCACGATCATCCCGGACAACGGGGCGGACGAGATCGTCTACGAGAAGCTGTCCAAGCGTCAGGGCCTCGCGCACATCGACCTCGACGATGGTTCGTCGCGGCCGATCGCCGACGGTGACCACCTCGATCGCGGTCAGTCGCTCCTCGAGGGGCCGGCCGATCCGCACGAGGTCCTCGCGATCCTCGGTACGAACGGCGTCCAGAAGCACCTCGTCGACGAGGTGCAGAAGGTCTACCGCTCGCAGGGCGTGTCGATCCACGACAAGCACATCGAGGTCATCGTCCGCCAGATGATGCGCCGCGTCGCCATCAGCGAGTCCAACAGCACCGAGTTCCTGCCCGGTGCCCTCGTCGAGCGCGCCGAGCTCACGGCGGAGAACCGTCGCGTGCTCACCGAGGGCGGCTCGCCGGCCTCCGCGCGCCCGGTCCTCATGGGCATCACGAAGGCCTCGCTCGCGACGGACTCGTGGCTGTCGGCCGCCTCCTTCCAGGAGACCACTCGCGTGCTCACCGACGCCGCCATCAACAAGCGGTCGGACAAGCTCGTCGGTCTCAAGGAGAACGTCATCATCGGTAAGCTCATCCCGGCGGGTACCGGTATCAACCGCTACCGCAACTCGACGGTCGAGCCCACCGAGGAAGCACGCGCAGCCGCGTACTCCATCCCGGATTACGGCGACGGCTTCTACGGCCCCGAGGACGGATTCAGCGACGCCACCGGCGCCTCGGTCCGTCTGGACGACCTGGGGTACTGATAGCCGGGTGGGCGTCCACTAGTCGCCCACCTGCACTATCGCCATCAACGGACCCCCGAGCACAGCCCGTGCTCGGGGGTCCGTTGCGTCACCCCGGCCGCATTCCGGCCAAATAGCGAACGTGTTCTAGACTTGACCGATGTGCCCACGGCCGCACCGCACGTCAGTGCGGGTCGACCGGGGACCGTTGACCGGAAGGAGACGATCGACTGTGCGGATCGCACTGCTGTCGTACAGGAGCAAGCCACACGGCGGTGGGCAGGGCGTCTACGTCCGCCATCTCAGCCGGGAGCTGGCAGCACTGGGACACACCGTCGAGGTGTTCTCCGGACAGCCGTACCCCGAACTCGACGCCGGGCCGACACTGACGAAGATCCCGAGCCTCGACCTGTACAACGACGCCAATCCCTTCCGGACACCGCACCCGCGGGAGATCCGCAACTGGATCGACGTGCTCGAGGTCGTCACCATGTGGACCGCGGGGTTCCCGGAGCCGCGGACCTTCAGCCTCCGCGCCGCCCGCACCCTGGGGGACCGGCTCGCTGACTTCGATGTAGTTCACGACAACCAGTGCCTCGGAAGCGGCCTCCTCAAACTGGAGGAGGCCGGATTCCCGGTGGTGGCCACCGTGCACCACCCGATCACCCGCGACCGCGAGCTGGCCATGAAAGAGGCGCCGCTGCGCAAGAAGCTCACCACGTGGCGCTGGTTCGGTTTCCTGGGGATGCAGATCAAGGTCTCCCGCAAGCTCCAGGAGATCATCACGGTCTCCTCGAACTCGGCCGACGACATCGTCACGGACTTCGGCGTAGATCCGGACCGCATCGTCACCATCCCGCTCGGCGTCGACACCGACCGCTTCCACGAGCGGCGTGACCGGGAGCCGGGCCGGCTCGTGTGTGTGGCCAGCGCGGATCAGCCGCTCAAGGGAGTGCCGATCCTCCTCCGTGCACTGGCCAAGGTCCGCGAGGAACACCCGAACGCGCGACTGACCCTGGTCTCCAAGCTCAAGCGCAAGGGCGAGGCCGCGAAACTCCTCGATTCCCTCGGGTTGCGCGATGCGGTCGACCTGGTGAACGGGGTCGACGACGACGAACTCGCCGACCTTGTCGGAACCGCTGAAATCGCGGTCGTCCCGAGCATGTACGAGGGATTCTCGTTGCCTGCCGTGGAGGCGATGTCCAGCGGCTGCGCGCTCGTCGCGACGCGGGCGGGGGCTCTTCCCGAGGTCGTCGGCTCCGACGATTCCGCGGCGCGGCTCGTCGAGCCCGGGAACGTGGACGAGCTGGCCCGTCAGATCTGTGCTCTGCTGTCCGACCCAGAGGAACGTCGAAGGCTGTCGGAGGGTGGCCGCGCACGGGTCATGGAGCGCTACAGTTGGGCAGCCGTAGCGCGGCGGACCGTCGAGGTCTATCAGGCGGCCATCGCACGGGTCCGTGGAGAGAAGCTCCCGGGCTTCACCGCCGGACCGGTCATCGGACCGGATCAGGCCGAGATCGACGAGCACGTCAACGCTGACGTGCCCGAGGTACTGCCGGGGACCGGCGAGTACGACATTCGCGAGCAGGAGGACGCCGCATGCTGACCGCTGATTTCGACCGTCTGGGGGTCACCCCGGGCATGCGAGCCATCGACGTGGGTGCCGGCCTCGGGCGACACACCTTCGAGCTCTACCGGCGTGGAGCCGACGTCACCGCGTTCGACCAGAACGTAGACGAAATGCAGCAGGTCTCCGACATGCTCGGCGCGATGGAGGCCGAGGGCGAGGGCCTGCCGACGTCCAAGGGTGAGGCCGTCACCGGTGACGCCCTCGCGATGCCGTACGACGACGCCACGTTCGACCTGGTGCTCATCTCCGAGGTGCTCGAGCACGTCCCGGAGGACACCAAGGCCATCGCCGAGCTGGTCCGCATCCTCAAGCCGGGTGGCGTCGCCGCCGTGACCGTGCCCCGTGAGTGGCCGGAGAAGCTGTGCTGGAAGCTTTCGGACGACTACCACTCCAACCCGGGCGGGCACTGCCGCATCTACACGGCGGAGGAGCTGGGCTACAAGCTCCGCGCCGCGGGCCTGGAGGTCACCGGCACCGGTTTCGCCCACGCGCTGCACGCCCCGTACTGGTGGCTCAAGTGCGCGGTGGGCACCGAGAACGACGAGCACCCGCTGCCGAAGGCGTACCACAAGCTGCTCGTGTGGGACCTCATGAAGGGGCCGTGGGTCACGCGGACCGCCGAGAAGCTCCTCAACCCGGTGATGGGCAAGTCCATCGTCTTCTACCTGCGTAAGCCCGCGGAGGCCTGATCGACCGTGCAGCCCCAGAGCAACGGTTCCGCGCGCCCTGTGACCGTCGGCGACGTCGTGATCGGTGACGTCCGGGCTCGGCAGCGGCTCGTCCCCAGTGTCCCGGGAGTCCTGGACGAGGCCGAGGTACGGGCCACCGGCGAATGGATCGCCTCGGTCCAGAAGCCCAGCGGTGAGATCCCGTGGTTCACGGGCGGACACACGGACCCGTGGGACCACGTCGAGTCCGCGATGGGGCTGACCGTCTCCGGCCAGTGGGAGGCGGCGCGTCGGGCGTTCGGCTTCCTGCGGGACACCCAGCGGGCCGACGGGTCGTGGCCGATCAAGTGGCAGGACGGCGAGATCGCCGACTCGGACACCGACACCAATTTCTGCGCCTACATCGCGGTGGGCCTGTGGCACCACCACCTGGTCACCGGCGCCCGCGATTTCCTGGAGTCGATGTGGCCGACTGTGCGCAGCGCCCTCGATCTGGTGCTGACCCACCAGGGCCCCCAGGGGCAGATGTGGTGGGGCTCCAGCCCGCGCGGGTTCTGCGACGAGGCACTGATCACCGGATCGTCGAGCATCCACCACGCGCTGCGCTGCGGGGTCGCGATCGCGAATGAACTCGGCCACAGCGCCCCCGAGTGGGATCTGGCCGCGGATCGACTGGGGCATGCCCTCCGCGCACATCCGGAGTTGTTCACGCCCAAGACCGAGTTCTCGATGGACTGGTTCTACCCGGTGCTGACCGGGGTGATGGTGGGGGAGCAGGCCCAGCACCGCATCGACGAGCGGTGGGACGACTTCGTGGTGGACGGCCTCGGCATCCGGTGCGTCGACCACCGGCCGTGGGTCACCGGCGCCGAGACGTGCGAGTTCGTGCTCGCCCTCGAGGCGGCCGGCAGGCACGAGCAGGCGTTGGAGCAGTTCACCAACATGCAGCACCTGCGTGAGGCCGACGGCTCCTACTGGACCGGGCTCGTCTACGCGGACGGCAAGCGCTGGCCCGTGGAGCTGAGCACCTGGACCGGGGCCGTGGTGCTGCTGGCCGCGGACGCGCTGTCCCGCACCACACCCGGGAACGAGATCTTTCGCTACGTCTCCACGCACACGATGAAGCGGCTGAAGTCCGTGCCCGGTGATCCGGCCACCTGCTCGGCCGACACCGCGACCGAGTGCGTCCCGGACGCCTCGACGAACAGCGAGGTGGACGAGGTCCGCCCGTCAGAGTTCTCCGTGCGATAGTCTTTCCCCATCCGCCGATGGACACCTGTCTGGTCAGGTGTCGGACGAAGTGGAGACAGGCACGAGGGAGAGCTAATGGAATTCGGACTGACCCTGTTCACCAGCGACCGGGGCATCCGGCCGACCACGGCAGCCGTTGCCGCCGAGAAGGCGGGCTTTACCGCCTTCTACGTGCCCGAGCACACGCACATCCCGGTTCGCCGCGACGCCGCCCATCCGGGTACCGGCGGTGCCGAACTGCCCGACGAGCGCTACTGCCGCACCCTGGACCCGTGGGTCGCGCTGGGCGCGGTCGCGGCCGTCACCTCGACGATCCGCCTCGGAACGGCCGTGTCGATCCCGGTGGAGAGCGACCCCATCACGCTCGCCAAGACCATCGCCTCGGTAGACCACCTCTCCGGCGGCCGCACGGTCCTCGGCGTGGGCTACGGCTGGAACCTGGACGAGATGGCCGACCACAACGTGCCGCCGAAGCGCCGCCGGACGATGCTGCGCGAATACCTCGAAGCAATGCGGGAACTGTGGACCCACGACGAGGCCGAATTCCACGGGGAGTTCGTGGATTTTGGCCCCAGCTGGGCATGGCCCAAGACCGTCCGCAAGCCCGGCCCGCTGACCCTGGTCGGGGCGGCCGGCAACGAGAAGAACTTCAAGTGGATCTGCCGAAGCGCGGACGGCTGGATGACCACCCCGATCTCCGAGGACATCGCCGGCAGCGTCCGCATGCTCCGCGAACTGTGGGCCGAGGCCGGCCGCGAGGGCGAGCCGTACATCGTCGTCCTCGACGGCAAGCCGGTTCCCGAGAAGATCGATATGTACCGCGAGCTCGGAGTACACGAACTCGTCTATGGCACCCCGGACAAGTCCGAGGAGGAGGTGCTCGCGTACATCGAGCGTCTCGCCGGCAAGCTGGGACTCGACGCCAGCGCCAGCGCCTGACACGGAGGCGGCCCGTCCGCGAGTTGCGAACGGGGCCGGCGGCGCGGGGTACGGGGCGCGAGACACGGCCCGCGGCTGGCGCGGCTTTCGACCGGGTCGGCACATCCCGGCAGCGAGAATGGCGGACCGTGTCTACGCACGGCCTCGCACTGAGCCGCACCCCGGAAGGGGCGGGCAACGGTAGCGTCGGGATATGGACACATCTGGATCGGGCAACCCCGTCGTCGTCGTCACCGGGGCCGGAGGCGG
>NZ_JAALDM010000308.1 GCF_014144865.1 Dietzia aerolata
ACAACACCAAATCCCCAGCTCAAACAGGGTATTTGCGCACTGCCATAATCGGAATCCGGCCCGAGACCACAGAAAACAGACCCGAACCGGCCCGAATGTGTCTAGCGGTGGGTGGGAACCCGCTCGATGTCGCCGCCCAGGGCGCGGATGTCTCCCACGAAGTCGGAGTAGCCGCGGTC
Source organism: Dietzia aerolata (assembly GCF_014144865.1). Classification (GTDB taxonomy): domain Bacteria; phylum Actinomycetota; class Actinomycetes; order Mycobacteriales; family Mycobacteriaceae; genus Dietzia; species Dietzia aerolata. Next base: position 180 of record NZ_JAALDM010000308.1, read on the forward strand.
GATGTGGAAGACCTCGCACACTTCGGTGATGTCGTCGGCGCACATTCCGGCGAGCACCAGTCCGGCGCCGGCTCGAATGTCACTGGCCCACACGGTGGCGGAGTCGAGTCGTTCACGGCCTACGATCTTGGCGTGGTGTCCGTCCGTCTCGGCGTCGACACCCATGCGGACCATTTCCTCGACGAACCGGAAGCGTGCTTCGAAGAGGTTCTCGGTGACCACCGAGACTCCCTTGGAGACGGAGGCAAGGGCGATCGCCATGGGCTGGAGGTCTGTGGGGAATCCGGGGAACGGCAGGGTGCGGATGTCCCGGGCGCGGGGCCGACCGTCCTGGCTGACGCGGACCCAATCGGTCCCGGTCTCGACGTTCGCGCCCACCGCACGGAGATTTTCGAGCACGACGTGGATAAACATCGGGTCGATCCCCGTCACCTTCACGTCGCCTCGGGTCATGACCGCACCCATGGCCCAGGTGGCCGAGACGATGCGGTCACCGATCACCCTATGCGTGACGGGAGTGAGGTGGTCCACGCCCTCGACGGTGATGGTGCTGGTGCCGGCACCGCTGATGCGCGCCCCCATCTCGTTGAGCAGGTCACAGATGTCCACGATCTCGGGTTCGCGGGCCGCGTTGTTCAACACGGACGTCCCGTCGGCGAGGACTGCCGCGGTCACGAAGGTCTCGGTCGCACCCACGGACGGGAAACTCAGCGAGTAGGTGGCGCCACGCAGCTCGGTGGCCTCGGCAACGAGCCGGCCGTGGTCCATGCGTGTCTTCGCACCCAGGGCGTTGAGCCCGTTCTGGTGCCAGTTCAGGGGGCGGCTGCCGATCGCGTCGCCTCCGGGCATCGCGATCGTCGCGCGGTGATGGCGTCCGACGAGCGGACCGAGGATGCAGACGGAGGCGCGCAGACGCTGGGCCGCCTTGTCGTCGGCGACGTGGCCCAGTTCGGCGGGGGTGTCGATCGTGACAGTGTCGCCGTTGATCTCGATGGTGCAGCCGAGATGCCGCAATACATCGGCCATCGCCGGGACGTCGGAGATGGCCGGACAGTTGGTCAGCGTGGTCCGGCCCTCCGCCATCAGGGCGACAGCCATCAACTTGAGCACGCTGTTCTTGGCACCAGCGACGGCGATCTCGCCGTTCAGACTCGTGCCGCCTCGGACGAGGAAGCTCTCCTCGCGGGACGTGGGATTACCGCTCACGGGAACAGACTATGCGAGATTCCGCCCGTAACCGCGGAACCGCTGGGGCGGGTGCCGCGTAAGTTGACTGTCATGGCTGTTCATCTGACGAAGATCTATACCCGGACCGGCGACGACGGGACCACGGGACTGTCCGACTTCTCCCGCGTGAGTAAGAACGATGCCCGACTGGTGGCGTACGCGGACTGCGACGAGGCCAACGCGGCGATCGGCGTGGCCCTCACGCTCGGCGACCTGGACGAGCGCGTTGCCACGGCGCTGCGCACCGTGCAAAACGATCTTTTCGACGCGGGCGCGGATCTGGCGACGCCCATCGAGGAGCACCCCAAGTATCCGCCGCTGCGGATCGAGCAGGCGTACATCGATCGGCTCGAGGGCTGGATCGACGAGTTCAACGAGGAGCTGACCGCGCTCAACTCGTTCATCCTGCCCGGCGGCACTCCGGCCGGCGCGTACCTGCACGTGGCGCGCACGGTGGCGCGTCGGGCGGAGCGGGCCGCGTGGGCCGCGGTGGAGGCGCACCCGGAGACCACCTCTGTGCTTCCTGCCAAGTATCTGAACCGACTGTCGGACCTGCTGTTCGTCCTGGGCCGCGTGGCCAACCCGGAGGGCGACGTGCTGTGGGTTCCGGGCGGCGAGCGCTGAGCTCACCCACCGT
>NZ_JAALDM010000309.1 GCF_014144865.1 Dietzia aerolata
CGCCGCCGGTGCCGCGGGTGCTGCGGCAACCGCGGGCAAGACCGACGACAAGCCGGCCGATGCGACCGCACGAAAGGGGGCCGACGCACCGTCCGACGCACCTGCCGGAAGCGACAAGGCCGGCAAGTCCGCCGACGCCGACGGCAAGGACGGCTCGTTGGGCAAGACCGCAGCGGCCGCCGCTGGCGGTGCCGGAGTGGCCGGCATGGCAGCGGCCGCGTTCTCCGGGGACAAGGATTCCTCTGACCAGCGTGGCGCAACGCAGGCAACTGCCGACCAGCAGCGCGACCTCGAGCGCAAGCCCGGAGACGACCTGGATCGCGACCGGTCCGCCGCACCCGCCTCTGAGAAGTCGGGTGCCGCGCAGTGGCTGATCCTCATCGCGCAGGTGCTCGCCTCCGCGGTCGCGGGTGCCGCACTGTTCATCGGCTTCCAGCTGCTCTGGGACGACCTGCCCTGGGTGGCGCTGGCACTGGCGATCATCGTGATCGTCGGCCTGGTGGCCATGGTCCGGGTGCTTCGTCGCTCCAACGACACGGTGAGCATCGCCCTGGCGGTGATAGTTGGCCTGGGCGTCACATGCGGGCCGCTGCTGCTCAAGGTGATCACCTAGCGGCCCGCGCGACAACCGCCGCGACAGGCGAACCGCGGAACCGCAGACTCCGCCCGCATCCACTCCAGGATGCGGGCGGAGCTCATTTGCGCGCGGGGCGAGGCCGGGATGTCGGTGCGCGGAGGCGGCGCACGATCTGCCCCTCCGATGTCGACATGCGCCCGGGGCCCGCGGGGCATGTCGTTTCTGGAAGTGCAGATCGGAAATTGAAGGGCAGATCGGCTGGAGCGGGGGAGCGGCGCAGCAGGGCATGTCGTATTCGGACGAGCAGGCCGGAAATTGAGGGGCAGATCGGCCGGTGTGGGAGCGGCGCAGCAGGGCATGTCGTATCTGGAAGCGCGTTTCGGAAAAGGAGGGGCAGATCGGCTGGAGCGGGGGAGCGGCATGGCCGGGCGGCGCAGCCGGGCGGTCTGCGGCGGTGTGGCACTGTAATGGGCATGACGAGAATCGCAGTTGTCGGTGGCGGACGAATCGGAGAGGCGCTCATCGCGGGCCTTCGCGAGGCCGGGACGCCGGGCTCGGACATCGTGGTGATCGAGGCCGTCCAGGCCCGCGCCGACGAGTTGGCCAAGAAGTACTCGATCCTGCCCACGACCCTCGACATCGGTTGTGAGGGCGCGGATGTCATTGCGATCGCGGTGAAGCCCCAGGACGTTCCGGCGGTCACCGAACGGATCGGCGAGGCCATCTCCGACAGCGTCCACGAGTCGATCGTGGTCTCGCTCGCCGCCGGCGTCTCCACCGAATCGCTCGAGAACAAACTCAGCGCCGGCTCGCCGGTTGTCCGCGTCATGCCCAATACGGCGATGCTCGTGGGGCAGGGCGTCTCCGCCGTCTGCAAGGGCCGCTTCGCGCGCGATGAGCATGTCGAGCAGGTGAAGACCCTCATGGAGAGTGTCGGCGGCGTCGTCGTCGTCACCGAAGCCCAAATGGACGCGGTGACGGCCGTGTCCGGGTCCGGCCCCGCCTACTTCTTCCTTCTCACCGAGGCCATGATCGACGCCGGCGTCGAACAGGGACTGCCGCGCGACGTGGCCACCACGCTGGCCACCGGCACGGCGCACGGCGCGGGCGCGATGCTCGCCGCCGGCGGCGACGG
>NZ_JAALDM010000310.1 GCF_014144865.1 Dietzia aerolata
GCCCGACCCCACGCCCCTCCCGCATCGAGAAGTGGGTTCGGCGCAGGTGGTTCTCGGGTTTCGTGTGCGGAAGGCTCTTGGGGATGGGGATCGGGGATAGGGGATTGGCAGAGGTGTGGTTGGGGGCGACGGTGGCGGTGACGGTGGCGGCGGACCAGGTCGATCGGGTGGCGGCGGTATCGTCACCGCCGTGATCACCGACCCCGTCCATCGCTCGGACGTCCTGCGCCACGTCGCCCGCCGCGCTACGTTCGGCCGGTCGCTGGGCCTGCTGCGCTCGTTCCCGCAGGAGCAGTCCGACCCCGACGTCTTCTACTCCGGCCTCGCGCGGGACACCGTCGAACTGGTGGGGGACCTGTGGGAAGGCGCCGGTGGTAAGACCGGAGCGGGTGGGGGCGGCAGGGCCGTCGGGGCAGTCGGGGCTGGGGCAGGCGGGGGCGGTCGGCTGCAGGGGCTGACCGTCCTCGATGTGGGCGGCGGGCCCGGCTACTTCTCCGAGGCGTACGCCGCGGAGGGGGCGCGGTACGTCTCGGTCGAACCCGATGTCGGGGAGATGGCGGCCGCCGGCATCACCCAGGCGGGCTCGGTCCGGGGAAGTGGCATGGCGCTTCCGATCCGCTCGGACAGTGTCGATGTGTGTATTTCCAGCAATGTCGCCGAGCACGTGCCCGAGCCCTGGACGATGGCGGAGGAGATGTGTCGGGTGACGCGGCCCGGCGGCGTCGTCGTCGTCTCCTACACGCTCTGGTACGGACCCTTCGGCGGCCACGAGATGGGCCTGACCCACTACCTCGGCGGGGACCGGGCGCGGCGGATGTACGAGCGCAAGCACGGGCACCGACCCAAGAACTACTACGGCGAGTCGCTGTTCGAGGTGGGCTGCGCCGAGGGCCTGGAGTGGGCGCGGTCGACGCGCTCGGCCGACCTGCTGGCCGCGTTCCCGCGCTACCACCCGCGGTGGGCGTGGTGGCTCGTGCGTGTGCCCGGCGTGCGCGAGGCGCTGGTGTCGAATCTGGTGTTGGTGCTGCGCGCGCGGTAGGCAGCCGGCGGGAAAGTTGACGCACACCCGAGGCCGGGAACTCGTCTAGAGTGGATTGGAACACGTTCTTGTTTCCCACTCACGGAGGTCACCGTGGTCGTCGTCCATGACAAGCTCTTCTCCGGCTCACGCTGGGCCGATCCCCTCACCACCGGTGTGCTGGAGGTGACCTCGCCGGCCACGCGGGCCGTGGTGGGGCGCGTCGCGGAGACCACCACCGAAGACCTCGACGAGATGATCAGCCAGGCGCGCGACTCGTTCGAGTCCGGGGTCTGGCGGGGCACCCCGCCCGCCGAGCGCGGCGCCCTCCTCGGCCGTGTGGCCGACATGCTCGAGGAGCGTCAGGCGGAGGTCTGCAAGATCCTGTCCGACGAGATGGGCACGCCCGCCTCGACCGCCGCCATGATCCAGGTGACCCCGACCCTCGGCGTGTTGCGCTACTACGCGAAGCTGGCCGCGGATTTCCCGTGGAGCGAGGTCCGTCAGGGTGACTTCGGTGCGTCTGTGGTGACGCGGCAGCCCGTCGGCGTGGTCGCCGCCATCACCGCCTGGAACGTGCCGCTCTACCTCAACGCCGCCAAGCTCGCCCCGGCACTGCTTTCCGGCAGCTCTGTGGTGCTCAAGCCGTCGTCCGCGACCCCGCTGTCCGCGCTGTGGCTGGCCGACCTCTTCCGCGAGGCCGGGCTGCCCGAGGGCGTGCTCTCGATCGTGACCGGCCCCAGCTCCGTCGGCGACCACCTGGTGGCGAGCCCGGAGATCGACAAGATCTCCTTCACCGGCTCCACCGGCGTCGGCAAGCACATCGCCAAGATCGCCGCCGAGAACCTCACCCGGTGCTCGCTCGAGCTCGGCGGCAAGAGCGCCGCCATCGTGCTCGAGGACGCCGACCTGGCCTCCGCCGGCGGCACCATGGTGTTCTCCGCACTCATGAACTCCGGCCAGGCCTGCGTGTCGCAGAACCGCATCCTCGCGCCGCGCTCGCGCTACGACGAGGTGGTCAACGCGCTGGTCGAGAACGTCTCGCTCATGCCCGTCGGCGACCCGGCCGACGAGGGCACCGTGTTCGGCCCGCTCGCCAACCACAAGCAGCAGGCCAGCGTCGAAGGCTACATCTCCAAGGGCATCGAGGAGGGCGCGACCATCGCCTTTGGCGGCGGCAAGGTCGAGGGCCTGCCCGCCGAGGTCGCCGACGGCGCGTACGTGCAGCCGACCATCTTCCGCGACGTCGACAACGCGATGACCATCGCCCAGGAGGAGATCTTCGGGCCGGTCATCCAGGTGATCCCGTACGGCACGGTCGACGAGGCCGTCCAGATCGCCAACGACTCCGAGTTCGGTCTCGCCGGGGCCGTCTACTCGCAGGACCCCGACGCCGCCCTGGCCGTGGCCCAGCGGGTCCGGACCGGCACCATGGGCATCAACTGGTACGCCTTCGACCCCACCGCCCCGTTCGGCGGGTTCAAGAACTCCGGCATCGGCCGCGAGAACGGCCCCGAGGGGCTGGAGGCCTACTGTGAACTGCAGAGCGTGCTCATGCCGTTCGGTTGGGAGCCCAGCGAGGGCTGATCCTTAGAGCGACGGCTGACCGCACCCAGACGCCGGCCCACCGGGAGCAACTGCTCCGGTGGGCCGGCGTCTGTGATTGTCAGTGCTGGGCCGCCGCGAGGCCCGGCTGTGGGAGTTCGCTGGTGTGCGGGGAGAGGTGCGGTGGTGCCGAGGTGCGGCGGGGCCTACGTGCGGGGAGAGTGGGCCTATTCGACCCGGTAGCCGACACCTCGTACCGTCTGCACCTTGTTCTCGCCGATCTTTCGACGCAGTGACCGGATGTAGACGTTGACGATGTTGGAACCGGGATCGAAATCCATGCCCCACACGCTCTCGAGGAGCTGCTCGCGGCTGATGGTCTCGCCCTTGTTGCGCAGGAGCATCTCGAGCAGCGAGTACTCGCGGTTGGTCAGCTCCTGGATGCGGCCGTCCACCTCGACGCGGCGGGTACGGATGTCCAGGCGCATGCCGCCGTGCTCGAGGATGCCCGGGTCGTCGGAAGCCTCGTGCTCGCGCAGGCGCAGGCGGATGCGGGCCAGCAATTCGGGGACCCGGAACGGCTTGATCATGTAGTCGTTGGCGCCGGAGTCCAGGCCTTCGACGGTGTTGGAGACGCTGTCGCGTGCCGTGAGGATGATGACCGGCGCGTTGAAACCCTGTGTACGGGCCTCGCGCAGGAGGGTCAGGCCATCGGTGTCGGGAAGGCCGATGTCCAACAGCATGAGGTCGATGTCGGAGATCGTCGACAAGATGGCGCGCGCGCTCTCTCCGTCGACCGCCTCAAGCGCGGTGTATTCCGCACCGCCGAGTGCCTTCACCAGCACCGAGCGGATGAGGTCATCGTCCTCCACGACGAGAATGTTCGTCATGTAACCCTCCTTCTCCGACTACGGAGTATGGCATGCATAAGGCCCAGTGGCTTAGTCCGCGGTGCACGTGTCCGCCTGTCGATAGTGAAACTAGGTCATGCTCGGGGTCCGGCGGCGGGGAAGGCCGAACAACCCGGCGTTGCCCGGTCGTCGGAGTCAGTCGTCGTCCTCGACCGCGGGTGGGGCACTGACCTTCTCGTCGGTGGCCGAGTTCTCGGCGGGGATGAAAGGGATGACGAAGCAGAATGCCGCCCCGCCGCCCCTGGCGTTGAACGCGAACGCGCGGCCGCCGTGGGCGCGGGCGATCGTGGAGACGATCGCCAGACCCAATCCGGTGCCACCGCGGCCATCCCGAAGTTGACCGCGGGCGGTGTGGAACCGCTCGAAGATGCTCTCCTCCTCGCCGTCCAGGATGCCGGCGCCGCTGTCCCGCACCCACCAGATCAGGCGGCGCTGATTGCGCTCACTTTCGGGGTTCGGGGGCGGCGACCCCGCGGCGACATCCGGCGGAATCGTGGGGGTGCCGGGCTCGAGCATGCGGCAGCCGATCTCGATCCGGTCGCCGTCCTTGGTGAATCGCACGGCGTTCGAGCAGAACTGCACCAGGGCCTGAGTGATCCGATGCGGGTCCAGGAGGGCGACGCCCTCGGCGTAGGGGAGCACTGTCCAGTCACGGTCGGCGAGCACATCGACCTTCGCCTCGAAATCCAGGGTGAGGTCGGAAACCTCGGTCGGGGAGGTGAGCAGGAAGTCCGGCCGGTCGGCGCGCGCGAGCGTGAGGAGGTCCTCGACGATGCGGGTCATGCGCGACAGTTCGTCCTGCATGACGCGGGTCGTCGCCTCGCGGCCCTCGGGGTCTTCGGGCATGAGATCGAGATTGCCCTGCACCACGGTCAGTGGGGTACGGAGTTCGTGCCCGGCATCGTCGAGGAATTCGCGCTGGGTGCGATACGCGTCCTCAACGCGTTCCAGCATCTCGTTCACGGTATCGGCGAGGGACACGATCTCGTCGGGACCGTCCGAGGGCACCCGGCGGGACAGGTCGGCGGCGGAGATGGTCTCGGCCGCCTCGCGGATCCGGCGGACGGGCACGATCATCCTGCCCGCGATCCACCACGCGAGGAACGCGCTGAGCACCATGCCGCCGGCGCTCGCCCACAACAGGTACTCGGTGACCCGCCGGACCTCCCCGGAGTCGTCGAGATCGTTGACCGCGACCACCAGGGTCGCCGGTCCGGCGGGACTGTCGACGGACGTTTTGCGCCAGCTCACCGCGTCGCCGATATCGCCGGAATCATCACCGGAGACCAACCCGATCCGCTGGATCTGTGACCGTACCGCCGGCGGGAACAGGCGGTCCTCTCCCGGTCCGTAGCGGGACAACGTGAACTGTGTGCCTGAGGCGTCAGCAGTGCCGACGAGCAGGAGTTCGGCCGACGGGTACTGCTGCGCGAGATAGGCGCGGATCAGCTGCTCGACGGTCGGTTCCTCGGCCTCGAAGCTGGGCAGGATGCCCTCTGTCATGAACGTGGTGAAGTCGGCGGTCTCGCGGCTCAACCGGGTGTCGGTGACCCGGTCAGCGCTGAGAAAGAGCAGCTGCCCGGTGAAGACGACCATGGCCGCGAACACGGCGGCCGTGATGAACGTGATGCCCGCGGTGATCCGCAGACGCGCCGAATTCCACCATCGGATGGGAGTAGGCGACGTGGAGCGTGTCGTCACCGGCCGCCCGACCGCGCGTTACCGTCCGGGCCTCCCGGCCCGCCGGCGTGGTCGGGGCGTTTGGAGTCGAGGTCGACCTTGGCGCCGTCGGTGCCGAAGCGGCCCTGGCCTGAGTTGCCGTTGCCGTTTCCAGAGTTGCCATTGCCGGAGTTGCCGGAATTACCGTTCCCGTTTCCGTTTCCGTTTCCGGAATTGCCTGGGTTGCCGTTGTCCGACCGGCCGTTGTTATCCGCTGCGTGCGCTGGCGGACCCTGTGTGTCGGCATGCGGGGGGCGTCCGGGCACACCGGCGTGCGGGGGCCGGGCATTGCTGATCTGCTCTTCGGTCCGCGATGCCTGGGACTCCGGGGCCCGCAGTGATTCCTGGATCGGACGCTGCCAGTCACCTCCGCCTCCGCCGAGCGGGCTGTGCGACGGCAACGTCGGCGGCATGGGTCGGGAGGGGGAGGGCGCCTGATTGGCGATGGTGGGCTCTGCCCCTGAGGGGCTGTAGTCGCGCACGGGAGGGGCGACCGGAGCGGCCGGGGTGCCGACGTGAGGGCTGGCCTCATCCGGCGCGTTCCAGCTGGTGCCCGCGGACTCGGTGTCGTCGTCGCGTCCTTCTGCGCTGGGCAGCGGCGCCAGGTCGGCGTCAGCGACGGGCAGCAGCGACAAGATCCCCGAGATATGGACTGGCAGGGCGAAGTTCGCGTACCCGTCGATCACGCTCAGGTGCGGCCGACGCCCGTCGATAGACGTTCCGGAGTTCGCGGCCGATTCTGAGGTGTGCGTGGCGTCCGGGCCCAGGTGGCTGTCATCAGCGACCGTGGAGGGAGGCATCAGGGGATCCAGGGCGCCGCTGATGGCGGCGAGGCCGAGGCCGCCGAACACGACGGGGATCGCGGCCAGCGCGATGGTCACTGCGCGCATGATCCCCCTTTCCTCGGCCAGTGATACGTCTACCTCAACCCTCAACTCTGGCACCTGGATTCCATTTTCGGAGGACCGTGAACGCATTCTAATATCGAACGATTATCGAATCCGGGGTGACGATCGTTACGCGGTCGCGTGTCAGTGTTGTTCTGGCCGACGAGAAAGGGCGGGCCGCACCTGATCAGCGCGGCCCGCCCCGGGCGTACTCGGCGACGCGACGGTCGCGGGCTGGGTCAGCCCAGGCGCTCCTTGAGTGCGGCGAACTCCTCGTGGACCTCGGCGGGGACCCGCGGGCCACAGAACTCGAGCCACTCGGTGATGAGCGGCAGCTCGCGACGCCACTCCTCGGGGTCAACGGCCAGGGCTGCCTCCACGTCCTCCATCGGGGTGTCGAGTCCGGTCATGTCGATGTCCGCGGCGCGGGCGGTGATGCCGGCGGCGGTCTTGTCGCCCTCGACGCGTCCCTCGATGCGGTCGACGATCCACTTGAGCACGCGGCTGTTCTCGCCGAAGCCGGGCCACACGAAGCGGCCGTCGTCACCCTTGCGGAACCAGTTGACCAGGAAGATCTTGGGCATCTTGTCGCCACCGCGGGCGCCCATGTCGACCCAGTGCTGGAAGTAGTCACCGACGTTGTAGCCGAGGAACGGCAGCATGGCCATGGGGTCGCGGCGCACGGCGCCGACCTGGCCCTCGGCGGCGGCGGTCTGCCCGGAGGACAGGGTCGCGCCGATGTAGACGCCGTGGTTCCACGACAGGGCCTCGGAAACCAGCGGCACCGTGTCGGCGCGGCGGCCACCGAACAGGATGGCCGAGATCGGCACGCCCTCGGGCGAGTTGAACTCGTCGGCGGCCACGGGGCACTGTTCGATCGGCACGCAGTAGCGCGAGTTGGGATGCGCGGCGTTGCCGGCCTTGCCGTCGCCGTCCGGGGTCCACTCATTGCCCAGCCAGTCGATCAGGTGATCCGGGGTGCCCTCGAGGCCCTCCCACCACACATCGCCGTCGTCGGTGAGGGCGACGTTGGTGTAGACCGAGTTGCCGGGCTCCAGGGTCTTCATGGCGTTGGGGTTGGACGAGTAGTTGGTGCCCGGCGCCACGCCGAAGAACCCGAACTCGGGGTTCACGGCGTAGAGGCGACCGTCGGCGCCGAAGCGCATCCACGCGATGTCGTCACCGACGACCTCGGCGCGCCAGCCCTCGAGCGTCGGCTGGATCATGGCGAGGTTGGTCTTGCCGCAGGCGGACGGGAAGGCGCCGGCGATGTAGTACGCCTTGTCCTCCGGCGAGATGAGCTTGAGGATGAGCATGTGCTCGGCCATCCAGCCCTCGTCGTGGGCCATGGCGGAGGCGATACGCAGGGCGAAGCACTTCTTGCCGAGCAGGGCGTTGCCGCCGTAGCCGGAGCCGAACGACCAGATCTCCCGGGCCTCCGGGAAGTGCGTGATGTACTTCTCCTCGTTGCACGGCCAGGAGACGTCCTCCTCGCCCTCGGCCAGCGGGGCGCCGACCGTGTGCAGGCCCTTGACGTACTCGCCGTTCGAGCCAATCTTGTCCATCGCGGCCTGGCCCATGCGGGTCATGACCTTCATGGAGACCACGACGTAGGCCGAGTCGGTGAGCTCGATGCCGAGCTTGGGGTCCTCGGCGTCCAGCGGACCCATGCAGTAGGGCACCACGTACATGGTGCGACCGCGCATGCTGCCGCGGAACAGCTCGGTCATCTCGGCACGCATCTCGGCCGGGTCACGCCAGTTGTTGGTCGGGCCGGCGTCCTCTTCGGTCGCGGAGCAGATGAACGTCCGCGACTCGACGCGGGCGACGTCCTTGGGGTCCGACTGGGCGAGGAACGAGTTGGGGCGCTTGGCCTCGTCCAGCTTGACGAAAGTCCCGGCCTCCACCAGCTCAGCGGTGAGGCGGTCCCACTCCGCGTCGGAGCCGTCTGCGAAGACAACCCGGTCCGGCTGGGTGAGCGCGGCGACCTCCGCGATCCACGCGAGCATCTCTGCGTGGTCTGTTGGTGCCTGACCCTCGAGGCCGGGAATGGTGGTGCTGGTCATCACTGCTCCTCGCGCGTGGTGCATGGTCTTTTACACAGTATCGTCACACTACGTCGGGCGCGGTGTCCGCGCCCCGCCCCCCACCCTAATGTGAGGTATCCCTCAGGTCGTCAGATGTGGCCGTGGTCGATCCGCTCCCACCGGGCCGGCACGGGGGACGTCGCGGGAGACCCGTCCCGCTCCTCGTTGACGAAGCCGCCGAAGGCCACGCCCTCGGTGGGATTGGCCAGCCGCCAGGAGTCGTAACTGCCGTCGAACCGCACCGTGGAGACGTGGTCGACGGTGCCGTCCCCGTCCGCGTCTGTATATACGGTCAGTCCGCGGTCGTCGCCCAGGGTGACCGCCTCCATGAAGCCGTCCCCGTCGAGGTCCGCCTCCGGCGCGCCGAGGTCGAGGACGCTGTCACCAACGGGCACGTGCAGTCCGAGGGACGACGCCTCGGCGAGTGGGGCGCCCTCGAGTCCGCAGACGTCGGGGGCGGGCTGTTGGTCGAAGGCTTCCGATCCGAAGAGTGGGTCGGTCATGGGGAGGGGCTCCCTGTCGGGATGGGCGCGGACGGTGCCGCGTCGATGGGTTCCGCAACTGTACGTGCGCGGCCGGCCGGAATGGGGTGCTCCCTCGCCGGCGGCGCGGTCGCGCGCAACCGTCGGATCCGCCGTTCCAGGTCGGCGACCCGCGGTCCGGGGTCGTGGGCGAAACCGTCGGTGATGATCGCCTCGGCGGCGAGGATGCGCGCACCTAGCGCCTGCTCGGCCTCACCGCGCAGCGCCGCCAGCCGGTCGCC
>NZ_JAALDM010000311.1 GCF_014144865.1 Dietzia aerolata
GCCTGCCAAGAAGACCCCCGCGCGCAAGCGCACCCCCCGCAAGACGGCGGCGCAGAAGGCCGCAGAAGCCGAGCAGTCCCAGCAGACCGAGCAGTCCGCCTCGGGCAGTGATCAGGGCGCCGAGCAGGCCGACGGTCGGGGAGCGGCCGCCGACACCTCTCGCGCGTCGTCCCGGTCCCAGTCGCGCCCGGAGCTGCCGGAGATCGCGATCGTCACCGGTGAGGTCGGCGCGGCGGACTCCGGGAACCGCCGCCGGCGCTCGTCGGCCAGCCCGTCGTTCTCCCCACTGTTCCTGTCGCCGGACACCGACGCGGACCAGGATTCGAGCCAGGATTCGGATAAGGATGGCCAGCAGGGCCAGCAGGACGGACAGCAGTCCGGCGACCAGTCGGGCGATCAGTCCGGCCAGGGCGAGGGCGGCAACCGTCGACGCCGCCGTGGTCGCCGCGGTCGTGGCCGTGGCCGCGGCGAGGGTGGAGACGACCAGAACCAGAACCAGAACGACGACGACAACGACGCCTCCGCCAACGGCGACAGCCGCTCCGGGGACGATTCCGGCTCCGGCAGGGGAGTAGACGATCATTCCGGTTCGGGCCGCGCTGCCGACTCCGCCGGCGACGCCACCGGAACCGGCGACAACCAGGATGGCGGAACCGAGTCAGACGGCAGCGGTTCGACCGAGAACACCTCCGGGGAGGATTCGGACGGGTCGGATTCGACGCCGTCGGGCTCGCGCAGGCGTCGACGTCGTCGTCGTCGCAGTGGCGGCTCCGGCTCCGACGACAACCAGGGCTCGAACGACGACCCGCCCAACACGGAGATCCATGAGCGCGACGGGCGCCGTCGCTCCGGACGTGGGGGCTCCGGCTCCGGCACGTCCGGCGATGAGGTGCAGGGCATCACCGGCTCCACCCGCCTGGAGGCCAAGCGTCAGCGTCGACGGGACGGTCGCGAGGCCGGCCGTCGCCGCCAGCCGATCCTGTCCGAGTCCGAGTTCCTCGCCCGGCGCGAATCCGTGGACCGCGTCATGGTGGTGCGCGAGAAGCAGCGCGAGGACGGCAAGGGCATCATGACCCAGGTCGGCGTGCTCGAGGACAAGGTGCTGGTCGAGCACTTCGTCACCACCGAATCCGCGCGCTCCATGGTCGGCAATGTCTACCTCGGTCGCGTGCAGAACGTGCTGCCCAGCATGGAGGCGGCGTTCGTCGACATCGGCCGCGGCCGCAACGGCGTGCTGTACGCCGGCGAGGTCAACTGGGAGGCCGCCGGACTGGGCGGCAAGGCCCGGCGCATCGAGCAGGCGCTCAAGCCCGGCGACATGGTGCTGGTGCAGGTCACCAAGGACCCCATCGGGCAGAAGGGCGCCCGGCTGTCCACGCAGATCTCGCTCGCCGGTCGATTCCTCGTGTATGTGCCGGACGGCAACTCCGCCGGCATTTCCCGCAAGCTGCCCGACACCGAGCGGCGTCGGCTCAAGGCCATCCTCAAGGACGTCGTGCCCGAGGGGTCCGGCGTGATCATCCGCACCGCCGCCGAGGGCGTGTCCGAGGAGGAGATCGGCCGCGACGTCGAGCGGCTCGCCACGCAGTGGACCGAGATCTCCGAGGCCGCCGACAAGCGCAAGGGGTCCGGCTCCGGCACCCCCGTCGCGCTGTACGAGGAGCCCGACCTGCTGGTCAAGGTCGTGCGCGACCTGTTCAACGAGGACTTCACCAAGCTCGTCATCCAGGGCGAGACCTCGTGGAACACGGTGCACGACTACGTCATGCGCGTCGCGCCCGAGATGGTCGAGCGGCTCGAGCGGTACGACAATCCCGAGGTGGACGTGTTCGCCACCCACCGCGTGGACGAGCAGCTCGCCAAGGCGCTCGAACGCAAGGTGTGGCTGCCCTCCGGTGGTTCGCTGGTGATCGACCGCACCGAGGCCATGACGGTCGTCGACGTCAACACCGGCAAGTACACCGGCTCCGGCGGCAACCTGGAGGAGACCGTCACCAAGAACAACCTCGAGGCGGCCGAGGAGATCGTCCGGCAGCTGCGCCTGCGGGACATCGGCGGCATGGTGATCATCGACTTCATCGACATGGTGCTTGAGGGCAACCGCGACCTCGTGCTGCGGCGCCTGACCGAGGCGCTCGGCCGGGACCGCACCCGTCACCAGGTCTCCGAGGTCACCTCGCTCGGCCTGGTCCAGCTGACCCGCAAGAAGCTCGGCACCGGGCTCGTCGAGGCGTTCTCCACCCCGTGCGAGCACTGCCACGGTCGCGGGCTGATCGTCCACGCCGACCCGATTCACACCGAGTCGCATAATGCCGACGAGCCCGGCTCGCGCCGGGGTCGCCGTCGGGGCGGTAAGGGCGGGGACTCGTCCTCGTCGTCGTCCTCCGCGTCCTCCTCGGACGGCAACGGCGCGACCAAGCAGGCACCGCGTAAGGACGGCCCTGCGCCGTCCGCGCACCCCGCGGCACTGGCCATGGGGCGGCACGCGGCGGAGTCTGACGCGGCGGAGTCCGGTGACGCGAAGGCAGCGGGGGCAGCGGGGGCTGCGGCGTCTGGTGAGGCGAAGGCCGCGGA
>NZ_JAALDM010000312.1 GCF_014144865.1 Dietzia aerolata
CGGACGCCTGTGGGTATCGAAAACGTTCCTGAACAGGGTCGATGCCTACGACGACGACGGCAACATCATCGCCACCGCCAGCGTGCGCTCACCCGGCGGGATCGATCTGGGCCCCGACGGGCGGATGCATGTGGCGGCTGGAACGGGCTACCTGGCGCAGCGATCCGACGTCGTGTCGTTCGACCCCTCGGCGGGCCGGCCGGGCGAGGCGATCGAGGCCGGTGCCGGAGCGCCGATCGAGGTGCGCGTCGAGGCGCGGCTGGACAATCGGAAGAACGGTCTCGCCGTGGACGCGGCCGGCAACCGCTACCTGACCAGTCTCGAGGACGACGGCCTGACCAAGGTGCGGCCCGACGGCACGGTGGACGAGGAGTGGTCGGCGGCGGCGCGGCTCGGGGTGTCCAACGGGATCGCGATCTCCGGCGACACGGCGTACGTCTCGCAGTCGACGGACCGGACCGTGGTGCACGCGGTGCCGCTCGACGCGCCGGGTGAATGGACCACCACCGAGCTGACCGCCCCACCCACCATGCCGCGGGGGCTCGACGATCTGGCCGTCACGGATGAGGCGTTGCTGGTGACGTCGTGGTCGTCCGGTGAGGTGTACCGGATCGACCGCGACAGTGGCGAGGTCTGCGTGCTGGTCGGCGGGATCCCGCGCGCGACGTCGGTGGTGGTGGCGGACGGGTTCACCGGCTCCGGTGCCGAGTCAGTCCCCGACGGCTTCGACCCCGGAGATCTACTTGTCACCTCGCTTCACGGGCCGATCCGGCACGTGTCGCTGGGCTGAGTCCGGAGCCCGGAAGCCCAGCGCAGGTCAGCGCAGCACCTTGATCTGGAGCGGGTAGTTCATCGACTCGCCCTTGGTGGCGCGGAGCGTGCCGATCACGTGCGCGATGATCTGCCCGAGGAACGACACCGCGAGCAGGATCAGCCCGAGCGGGATGCCGATGATCGTGATGATGCAGATCCAGCCGACTATGTTGATCAGCCACATGCTGAGGTTGAAGTTGAACGATCCGGCGGCCGCCTGGCGGACGAACGGGCTGCGGTCCTTGTAGATCAGCCACGCCACGAGCGGGCCGACGAACGACAGCCAACCGGCCGAGATGACCATCGCGATCAGGCTCGAGGCGTGCGCCAGGGCGGCGGCCGTGCGGTCCTCTGAGGTGACCGGGACCATCTGCTGGCCGTACGGGTTGCCGAGCGGACCGGCGCCGTACGGGTTGCTGGACTGCTGGAAACCGGGCTGCTGTGTCATGACTCCAATCCTCCTCCCCTCACCGCCGGAAAGCATCGGGGACAACCCGGAATTACTCGACAGGATTCGCGGGACATCGCGATTCGACGCACATCCCGTCGAGTACATGGCGGGGGTTCCGAGCGGCGGGGAGGCCGACGACTGAGCGGCCGGGGCGCCGGCGGCGGAGGGTCGGGGGCAACGGCGGCGCAGTCCTTCCGGGATTCACGCGGATGTCACACGTCGCGCCTACGCTGACGGCCATGGCCGAGAACAGCGAGCCCGCCCGCGAAGACTCCACGCTTCCCCCGACCATCGCCGCCGACCACGGCAGTGGCCCCGACCCGCTCCAGTCGGCGGTCGCCCCACTGCGCGACGACGTGCGGTTCCTCGGCGCCCTGCTCGGCGACACCGTGCGCGAGCAGGAAGGCCAGGAGATCTTCGACCTGGTGGAGACCGCCCGCCGCACCGCGTTCGCCGTCCGCCGCTCGCAGGCCGACCGCGACGAGGTGGCCGCCCTGTTCACCGACGTGCCCACCGAGAAGGTGATCCCGGTGATCCGGGCGTTCTCGCTGTTCGCGCTGCTGGCGAACGTCGCGGAGGACCTGCATCAGGAGCGTCGTCGTCGGATCCACACCGCTGCCGGCGCACCCCCGCCGGACGGGGATCTCGAGGCCACGTGGGCCCGCCTCGACACGACCCGGGCTGATCCCGAGAAGCTGGCCACGCTCCGCGCCACCGCCCGCGTCGCGCCGGTGCTGACCGCCCATCCGACGGAGACGCGCCGCCGCACCGTCTTCGAGGTCACCCGGCGGACGCTGCACCTCATGCGCCGCCGAGATGCGCTGCGGACCAACGCGAACGCGGAAGGCGACGCCGGGGGTCCCGCCGGAGATCGGGCCGGAGGCGACGCCGGGCCGGTGCGCGACCGGGTCACCGAGGCCGAGCTCGAGGCCGTCGAACTCGACATCCGCCGCCAGGTTCTCACCCTGTGGCAGACCGCGATCATCCGCAGCGAGCGGCCCCGCATCGAGGACGAGGTGCAGTCCGGTCTGCAGTACCACGAGGCCACCCTCATCGACGTGATCCCGCCGCTCAACGCCGAGATCGCCGACCGACTCGGCCTCGACACCCGTCCGGTGGTGCGCCCCGGCTCGTGGATTGGCGGTGATCGGGACGGCAACCCGTACGTCACCGGCGACGTGGTCCGGTTCGCCACCGAACAGGCCGCGGCGCTACTGCACCGCCACTACACCGAGCAACTGGACAAGCTCGAGCAGGAGCTGTCCCTGTCCCAGCGACTGGTGGAGGTGCCCGCCGCCTTGAGGGAGCTCGCGGATTGCGAACCCGCGCCCGAGAACGACGGCGGGCGCAGTGCCGCGCGCGAGGACGTCCCGTTCCGTCGCGCCGTGCGGGTGGTCCGCAGTCGCCTCGCGGGGCGGGCGAAGGCGTTGTCGTCGTCATCCTGGGGTTCTTCCGGGGGTTCCACCGAGGTTCGGCCCGGCGGTGAGCAGGCAGACGGCGAGCGGACAGGCGGCGTGCAGGCCTACACCGCGCCGGCGGAGATGCTGGCAGATCTCGACGTGATCGATCACGCGCTGGCCGAGTGTGGCGGCGAGTTGCTGCGCACGCCGCGGCTGCGGGATCTGCGATGGGCGGTGCGCACGTTCGGGTTTCATCTGCAGGCGCTGGACATGCGGCAGAACTCGGAGTCGCATGAGGACGTGCTCGGCGAGCTGTTCGCGCTGGCCGGGGTGTGCGAGGACTATGCCGCGCTCGACGAGGACGCGCGGGTGGAGCTGCTGCTGCGGGAGCTCTCGCACGACCGGCCGCTGCTCGGGCCCCGCGCAGAATTGTCCGAGGTGGCGCAGCGTGAACTGGGCGTGATGCGGGCGGCCGCCGCGGCGGTCGAGGTGCTCGGGCCGGAAGTGGTGCCGCACTACATCGTGTCCATGTGTGGGTCGGTGTCGGATCTGCTCGAGCCGGCGATCCTGCTGCGCGAGGTCGGCCTGTTCTCCGGCGATCCGGACGCGCCGAGGTCGAGTGTGCGGCTCATCCCGCTGCTGGAGACCATCGACGACCTAGCGGCGGGACCTGCGATCCTTGACGCAGCGCTGGCGATCCCGCAGTTCCGCGAACTCGTGCGCGGGCAGGGCGACGTGCTCGAGGTGATGCTCGGGTACTCGGATTCCAACAAGGATGGCGGCTACCTCGCCGCGAACTGGGCGCTGTACGAGGCCGAACGCGACCTGGCCGCGAGCGCCGACCGGGCCGGGGTGCACCTGCGCTACTTCCACGGGCGCGGCGGCGCGGTGGGTCGGGGCGGCGGCAACTCCTACGACGCGATCCTCGCCCAGCCGCCCGGCGCGGTGCAGGGCGCGCTGCGGATCACCGAGCAGGGTGAGGTCATCTCCGCCAAGTACTCCGAGCCCCGGCGGGCCCGCCGAAACCTCGAGGCGCTGGTCGCGGCCACCGTCGAGGCGTCCCTGCTGGATGTCGAGGGGCTCGGCGAGCACGCCGACGAGGCCTACACGGTGATGGCCGAACTCGCGCGACTGGGCCGGCAGGCGTACGCGTCGCTGGTGCATTCCGACCCCGGCTTCATCGACTACTTCACCACCTCAACGCCCGTAGCGGAGATCGGTGAGCTCAACATCGGCTCGCGGCCCACCTCGCGGAAGCAGACCTCCGGGGT
>NZ_JAALDM010000033.1 GCF_014144865.1 Dietzia aerolata
GCGCGAGCCGCGAGCCGTGAGCCTCGAGCCGCGCGTCAGGCCTCCAGGCCGCGGTAGCCGGCGAAGCGCTCGGCGATCGCGGACTCGCTAAGCCCGTAGTCGGCGAGCGTGTACGTGTGCGCGGGCGCCCGGTCGCCGGACAGGCTGCGCGCGTTCTCGGCCTCCACGGCCGCGCGCACATCGTCCGTCAGCGTCTCGCCGGTCGCTGCGTAGACGCGCTCCACCACGCCCGCCGGGTCGGCCACCAGCTCGCGGTGCTCGACGTCGATGAACGTCGCCCGCGAGGACGAGTCCGCCTCGTGCCGGGCCCGCACCGCATCGAAGGTCTCGACGCCGCGCGCCCATAGGTCCAGCTGCGACGAGCCGATGTACTCCGGCGTGAACCGGGTCGACCAGTCGGCGGCCGTGCGGTGCGCGAGCGAGCACATCGACGCCATCGATTTGCGGGGATCGCGGTGCGTCTGCACCACCACCGCGTCGGGGTACACCTGCAGCAGCGCGTCGAGCGTGAACAGGTGACTGGGATTCTTGAGCACCCAGCGCCGGCCGGGATCGTTGGCGCCGATGAGCTGCAGGTTCCGCTTGTGCCGCCGGTACGCCGGCACCCAGTCCGCGCCCTGCAGCCAGGTCGAGTAGCCGTCGAGCCGGGCGAGGCACTCGTACGAGACCGACGTGACCGACTGCCGCAGCAGCTGCCAGCACTCCTCCAGATCGTCGGCGGAGATGTAGTGCACGCCGCCGTAGTCGGGGTTCTCGGACATGAACCCGGCGTAAAGGTCGCGCAGGCCCGCGTACGCCGGGTCGTCCTCCCACGTCGAGCGCGGCGGCCGCGGCTGCGGGACCTCCGTCAACCAGAGCTCGAGCCCCTGGTTGCGCGGGTCGGCACCCAGGAGCCGGTGTAGCGCCGTGGTGCCGGTCCGGGGCAACCCGGTGACGACGACGGGTCGCTCGATCGGGGTATCCGCCTGCTCAGGGGCGGCCGCGAACCCGGCGTTCGCCATGAGCCTGGCGGTCAGCGCGCTCTTGAGGACCGAGCGCCAATACTTGCTGCCGGCGGGCGTGAGCCCGGCATCGGAGTGCAGGGAGTCGAGCAGGATGCCCAGGGCCTCGCGGTGGCCGTCCGCGCCGTCGCCGAAGTCCTCCAGGCCGACGGTGCGCGAGGCGCTGGCGTGCAGGTCCTCGACGGTTCCGACGTTCACGCGATCGGCGTCACTCACTGGCTTGTCTCCTGAGGGGATCGGGGGTGGAGGGGCTGCGCGGCGGTAGCGGAGGCCGCCGGGCTCAGGTCAGTCCGCGGCGCGCGAACGCCTGCTGGCGGGCGGCGATGCGCTCCCGCCACTGCTCCGGCGTGACGCGCTGCTCGGCGTAACCGGGCACCTCGTCGGCCAGGGAGTCAAACGGCACGACCTTGCAGGTGGGGCCGAGGGCGTCGGTGATGGGCTCGTCGACCCGCTGCCAGCGGAACTGCATGATGCCCTCACGGTGTCCGAGCAACTCCAGCCAGTTGGCCAGGCCGGGATCCCGCTCGGAGAGCACCAGGTGGATCATCCCGTCGTCGGTGACGTGCGCCTGGTCGGCGGTGAGGCTGGTCTGGTGGTTGACGTACTCGAGCGAGATGTACCACAGGCTGCCGAGCTGGAAGCCCTGGTAGGGCACCCCGGCGACGGGCACCGAGATCACCATGGCCTCATCGGGCCCGAGCTCGAAGATGCCCGCCGACGAGTACTGCGTGGTGAGCCCGCCGGGCGTGCTGCGCGGCGAGTACAGCGTGTTGCGCTCCTGGTCGCCGAAGAACCAGCCCGGGAACGCCAGCCACGTGCGCAGACGCCCGATCAGCGCCTCGGCCAACTTGCCGTAGAACTTCTCCTGGCCGGCGACGGTGGCCGGCTCGGGAGCAGTGCCCTCGGCATCAACGCGCCTGAGGATTGCCGACCCGGTCTCCTCCCCGTCCCAGTCGGAGAACACCTCACGAATAGTGATCATCGACGACCCGGGATGGAGTACGACGTAGCCGGGGTCGCCCTCGTCGTCGTCGTATCTCGCTGGTCCCATCCGGAAGGCGAACCGACCGTCGGCGTCGAGCTCCAGGGCGCGATCATCAAACGCCGCGTGTGACGCGGCGCGCTCATCCGCGGTGTAGTTTCCCGCCATGACCTGGAAGGACAGGTCCGCGGTGGTGCCGCGGCGACCCTCGACGACGTACTCGGCGCCGTCGGCGAGATTGGCGTAGAAGTACAGCGTGTCCGGGTTGTCCAGGCCCATCTTGGTGTACGGACCGGTGGCCTGGAACAGCTGCGGATGCGTGCGGCCGCGATGCTGACCGTTCTCGATCACCCCGCGGATCGTGCTGAGCAGGTACTCGAGCCCCTCCGCCACATCGGCCTCGGTGCGCACGTGCGGCGCCGACCGGATGATCTCCTCCGCCTCGGCGAGGGCGGCGGCCAGGGGTGCGGTCACACCGTCGGTCATGGGGTCTCCTTCTAGAGCCAGGTGTACGAGTCGGCGGAGGTGATGAAGTTGGCCAGCTCGACCTGCTCGGGCGTGGGATCGACCACGTCCTCCTCGATGCTGAGGTAGGCGCCGCGGTAGAACAGCAGCGGCCGGATGTCGCGCTCAGTGGGGCCGAGACTGTCGACGCGCCCCAGCACGATCCAGTGGTCACCGCCGTCGAGAATCTGGTCGATCTCGCAGTCCAGCCATGCCATGACGCCGGTGATCACCGGCGAGCCCATGGGGCTGGGGGTCCAGTCGATCTCGGCGAACTTGTCGTCACCTCGACGACCGAAGGTGGAGGAGACGTCCTCCTGGTTCTCCGAGAGAATGTTGACGACAAACTTGCCGGCCTTCTCGATGCCCTTCCACGAGGAGGACGACTTGTTGGGGCAGAAGAGGATGAGCGGCGGGTCCAGTGACAGGGCCGAGAACGACTGGCATGCGAACCCGACGGGCGCGCCGTCATTGACCGCCGTGATCACGGTGATCCCCGTCGCGAACTGACCGAGCGCGTCGCGCAGTTCCCGGGACGAGAAATTCTGGCCCTCGGGGCGGTCTTCGGTGCTGCTCATCGTTCTCGGTCCTCCCGGTGGATGGTGGTTGTCTACTCGTGTGGGCCTACAACTGAGCCCACACCCGCGCCGCCGCGTGGGCGGCGGAAGATGTGGGCCCAGCCTAGGCGTTTACCGCATGCCGACGGAGAAGTCGTGTCCCCAAAGGCTCACGGCGGTGGACTCGCGGGCCACCCACGATTCGTCGTCGGTGACCTGCATGCCCTCGCAGCCGTACTCGCAGTCGAACCCGCCGGGCGTCTTCATGTAGAAACTCATCATCTTGTCGTTGACGTGGCGGCCCAGCGACGCCGACATCTTGACCTTTTTGCGCAGCGCGCGGTCCAGGGCCAGCCCCACGTCGTCCGCCGAACCGACCTCCACCATGAGGTGGATGATGCCGGTCGGATTGGGGAACGGCGTGAACGCCAGCGAGTGGTGGCGCGGGTTGCAGCCGAGGAAGCGCAGCCACGCGGGCTCGCCGTCGGCCGGGCGGCCCACGATTTCCGCCGGCAGGCTCATCGAGTCACGCAGCGAGAAGCCCAGCACGTCGCGGTAGAACTCCAGCGCCGCCACCTCGTCCGGGGTGGACAGGACGATGTGGCCCGCGCCCTGGTCGCCGGTCACGAACTCGTGGCCGTACGGCGTCGGGATGCGGCGGTGCTGCAGCGCGATCGTGTGGTAGATCTCCAGCGTGAACCCGGCCGGGTCCTGGCAGGTGATCAGGCCGCGGACCTTGCGGTCACGCTTGACCTCGTCGGGAGCCTCCTCCCACGGCACGCCGGCGGCGTCGAGGCGGGCCTTGACGTCCTCGAACTCGCCCTCGTTGGCGCACTCCCAGCCCACCTGGCCGAGCTTGTCCTCCTCGCCGGGGACGATGATCCACCGGTGCGGATGGTCGTCCATACGGAAGTAGAGCGCGTCCGGGTTGTCACCTGTGCCCACCACAAAGCCCAGCACCTTGGTGCCGTACTCGCGCCAGGCCTCCATGTCCTTGGCATAGATCCGGACATACCCGAAATTGTTGATAGCCATGTTCGCTTCTAGTCCCTTCGATCCGAGTCGCCCGGATCAGACCATCGAGTCCGTGACCTTCTCGCCGAACTCATTCTGTCCATACATGATGTACGCCTTGGTGGCCTCGTTGGCCGCATGGACGCGGCCGGCGTTGGCGTCACGCCAGAAACGCTGGATCGGCGAGGTGTCCTGCAGGGCGCGGGCTCCGGAGTTCTGGAACAGCAGGCCGATCGCGTCGATCGAGCGCTGGGTGGCGCGGACCTGGTCGCGGCGGGCGCGGGTGCGGATGTCCATGTCCGGGTAGCCGCCGGCGGTGATGATGTCCTGCTCCTCGCGCACGTTGCGCATGAGCTGCAGCCACGCCGCGTCGATGTCGCCCGCGGCCTCGGCCAGGCGGACCTTGGCGAACGGATCGTCCTTGACGGCGGTGCCGAACGCGGCGCGGACACGGTCACGCTGGTGCTCGCGGTGCACCTCGTAGCAGCCGAACGCCATGCCGACGATCGGCGTGGAGATGGTGGTGGGGTGGATGGTGCCCCACGGCATCTTGTAGATCGGGTTGGTGTTGATCTCGAGTCCCGGGCTCTTGGTGGCGGCCATCAGGCCGAAGGAGAGCACGCGGTGCTCGGGGATGAGCGCGTCCTTGACCAGGATGTCGTTAGAGCCCGTGCCCTTGAGCCCGGCGACGTGCCACACGTCGAGGATCTCGTACTGCGACTTCTCGACGAGGAAGGTGCAGAAGTCCACCATCTTGTCGTTCTCGTCGAGCACCGGGCCGCCGAGGAACACCCAGTCGGCATGGTCACAGCCCGAGGACCAGGACCACTTGCCGTTGAGAACCAGCCCGTCGGCGGTCTTCTTGGCCGCACCCATCGGGGCGTACGACGACGAGATACGCACGGTCGGGTCCTCGCCCCAGACCTCTTCCTGCGCCTTCTGCGGGAACAGTGCCAGGTGCCAGTTGTGGATACCGAGGATGCTGGCGCACCAGCCGGTGGAGGGGCACGCCGTCGCGACGAGCATCGCCGCGGTGTAAAAGGTCTCCATGTCCGCCTCGTAGCCACCCCACTGGGAGGGCTGGCAGAGCTTGAAGAAACCGGCCTCGTCCAGCTCCGCGATGTTCTGCGGATGAACCTTGCGCAGTTCCTCGGTCTCCTGGGCACGTTCGGCGAATCCGGGCAGCAGGGCCTTGATCCGGTCGATGACCTCGTGATTGGCGTACTCGCTCATGTGATCCCTCTCTGGCTTAGTATGGGGCGCGTGATCTAGACTAGAACACGTTCCAGTTTTTCACCAGACATCAACTGCCGACCCCTTGGACTGGCACGGTGTGCCAGCACTGACGGGATTGGTTGTGGCCCCTCACACGATTCTATAACCTGTTCTCATCAGGCTCACGCCATCAGGAGGCATTACCATGTCCACACCCACTAAGGCTCCCGGCGCCATCCGCGAGATCGACACCGGTGAGGTGCGCGATCGCTACGCGCGCGGCTGGCACTGCATCGGAACCGTCAAGGAATACTCCGACGGCAAGCCGCATTCCATCCACGCTTTCGGCACCAAGTTGGTCGTCTGGGCCAACGACGACGGCATCAACGTCCTCGACGGATACTGCCGCCACCTGGGCGGAGACCTCTCCGACGGCGAGGTCAAGGACGGCAACATCGCGTGCCCGTTCCACGACTGGCGCTGGGGCGGCGACGGCAAGTGCAAGGGCATCCCGTACGCCAAGCGCGTCCCGCTGCGGGCCAAGACCCGCGCCTGGACCACCATGACGCAGAACGGCCTGGTCTTCGTGTGGCACGATCACGAGGGCAACCCGCCGACCGACGAGGAGCAGATCCCCTACCTCGAGGAGTACGACTCGGGCGAGTGGACCGACTGGGTGTGGAACCGCCTCGAGATCGAGGGCTCCAACTGCATGGAGATCGTCGACAACGTCGTCGACATGGCGCACTTCTTCTACATCCACTACGCGTTCCCGACCTACTTCAAGAACGTCTTCGAGGGTCAGACCGCCACGCAGTACCTCAACACCAAGGGCCGTCGTGACCACGACCCCTCGGGCGGCAAGTACGGCGACACCCTGCTCGAGTCCGTGGCCTCCTACTACGGCCCGTCGTTCATGATCAACCCGCTCAAGCAGCAGTACGGCGACTTCGAGTCCGAGGTCGTGCTGATCAACTGCCACTACCCGGTCGATCAGAACTCGTTCGTGCTCATGTACGGCCTGATGGTCAAGAAGCCCCAGGGCTTCGACGACGAGACGTCCACCAAGATGGCCAGCAAGATTGCCGAGTTCTTCGGCGACGGCTTCCTCCAGGACGTACGCATCTGGCAGCGCAAGTCGGCCATCGCCAACCCGCTCCTGTGCGAGGAGGACGGCCCCGTCTACCAGCTGCGCCGCTGGTACGAGCAGTTCTACGTGGACCGCGACAAGGTCGAGCCCGACATGCAGGAGCGCTTCGAGTTCGAGGTCGACACCACCGCCGCCAACCAGTACTGGGAGAAGGAGGTCGAGGAGAACATGCGCAAGCAGGAAGCCGGTGAGGCCGAGGTCTCCGACGAGCAGACCCAGTACACCGGAATGGCCGAGGTCGCCGGCGAGGCCGAGTCCTCCCGCGCGGACAAGTGACCTTCAAGCAGGGCGACTCGCGGCGCGCACCCACCTGGGATGAGACCGACCCGGCGCGCGCCGCACAGCTCCACGCCCACACCGACCTGGACCGGGAGACGTACACGCGGGCCGGCTTCCAGCCGGTGGACTGCCAGAACTGCGGCACCCGCGCGTTCGTCCGCAAGAACAGCGAGAAGCACACGTCCATCCAGTGGCGCGACGGCAGTGACCACAAATGCCCCGTCCTCACGGAGTGGCGCTCCGGCGCAGAGATCCCCGAGGGCGAGGACACGTGCCCACGCATGCTCGCGAGCATTCGCTACGCCTACGCCGAGGGCCTGATCACCCTCGCCGAGGGAGTCGACCCGGTCGACGCCGAGCACATGGTCAATCCGTTCTACGTCGCTGAGTGAGTCGACCGACACGAGCATTCCGCGGGGCGGTGCACCTACCGCTCCGCGGAATTGTCGGCGCCTGTTCTCTTCATCCACCCGATAGGCTTTTCCCATGACCGAAACCCCCCAGTTGGGCTCCTTCGTTCGCGAACTCACCATCGCGGAGGTGATCGACGAGACCGCGGACGCCAAGTCCATCGTCTTTGACATCCCCGCCGGCTCCGAGGAGGACTTCCGGTACACGCCGGGCCAGTTCCTCACGCTGCGGATCCCCAGCGAACAGACCGGGTCCGTGGCCCGCTGCTACTCGCTGTCGAGCTCGCCCACCGACGACACCCAGCTCAAGGTGACGGTCAAGCGCACGGTCGGCGGCTACGGCTCCAACTGGGTCTGCGACAACGCCGAGCCCGGCATGAACATGCACGTCCTGGCACCGTCCGGCATCTTCACGCCCAAGAACCTGGACCAGGATTTCATCCTGCTCGCCGCGGGCTCGGGCATCACGCCGGTCATGTCGATCCTGCGCTCGGCGCTCGCGCAGGGCACCGGCCACATCGTCATGCTGTACGCCAACCGCAACGAGGACGCGGTCATCTTCAAGCAGCAGCTCCGCGACCTGCAGCAGGCCCACCCGGACCGGCTCACGGTGATCCACTGGCTGGAGTCCGTCTCCGGTCTGCCCACCGCTGAGATCATCGGCAACATCCTCCAGCCGGTCGCCCGGAAGCGTCACTCCTACATCTGTGGACCCGCGCCGTTCATGGAGACCGTCAAGGCCGGTCTGCGTCGCTCCGGCGCCGACATGCACCTGATCCACACCGAGGTGTTCTCCTCGATCGAGGGCGATCCGTTCGCCGAGATCATCATCGACGACACCCCGGCCGAGGAGGGCGGCGAGGGCCCGGCGAAGGCGACAGTCGAGCTCGACGACCAGACCCACGAGATCGACTGGCCCCGCAACACTCCCCTGCTGGATGTGCTCCTGTCCAAGGGCATCAAGGCGCCGTTCTCGTGCCGCAAGGGTGAGTGCTCGGCGTGTGCCTGCATCCTCAAGTCGGGCGAGGCGGAGATGATCCACAACGGCATCCTCGATCCGGAGGAGGTCGAGGAGGGCTACGTTCTCGGCTGCCAGCTGCTGCCGAAGTCCGACCACGTCGAGATCTCCTACAACGACTGACGCCGTCGGGTGACAGACTCGTAGATGTGTCTCGCCCCACCATCGCCTACAACTCCAAGTACGGCTCCACTCGCCGGTACGCCCTCGCTCTGTCGGAGCGTCTGGGCACTCCGGCGGTGGAGCTGTCCTCATTCGAGGCCGCGTCTACGGCCGACCCGTTGATCGTCCTCGCGCCGATCTACGCCACGCGGATTCGTGGCCGGAAACGTCTCCTGCGGGCAATCCGGTCGGCTCCGGGAAGGGTTGCTCTCGTCGTCGTCGGACTCTCCCCCGCCGACGACCCGGGGCGCGGCACCCTCGCCGCCAAGCTCGCCGCCTCCAGCGGCCGCGCCGTCACCACGTTCGACCTGCGCGGCGACCTCGACCCGGCACGCCTGTCCCTCAAGGACCGCGTGATCATGGCCGCCCTGCGCAGGGCATTGCGCCGCACCCCCGACACTTCCGCCGCGCAGCTGTTGCTGTCGAACACGCGCATCGAGCAGGTGGAAGTGGCCGACCTCGACCCGATCGTCGCGTGGGCGGCCGGCTAAAGACATCGCAGCGAAAACGACGCCGCCCCGAGGCCGTGTGGCCCCGGGGCGGTGACGTACTGACCAGTGCGGATCAGGCGTTCGCCCGCTCCTTCTGGATCTCGAGCGCGATGTCGATGAGCTGGTCCTCCTGGCCGCCCACGAGGCGACGCTCGCCGGCGCGGATGAGAATCTCGGCGGCGGGGACGCCGTAGCGCTCGGCGTGGCCCTCGGCGTGCTTCATGAACGACGAGTAGCAGCCGGCGTAGCCGAGCATCATGGCCTGGCGGTCGACGACGCACTCGGACGGCATGAGCGGTCGCACGACGTCCTCGGCGGCGTCGGCGATACGGAAGAAGTCGACGCCGGTGGTGATGCCGAGCTTGTCGCACACCCCGACCAGTGCCTCTACGGGCGTATTGCCGGCGCCGGCGCCGAAACGGCGGGTGGAGCCGTCGATCTGCTGCGCCCCCGCGCGGATCGCCATGATGGAGTTGCCCACGCCCACGTCGAGGTTCTCGTGGCCGTGGAAGCCGACCTGCGCGTCGTCGCCGAGCTCGGCGACGAGCGCGGAGACCCGGTCGGAGACCTGGTCCATGACGAGCGCGCCGGCCGAGTCGACGATGTAGACGCACTGGCAGCCGGCATCCGCCATGATGCGGGCCTGCTTTGCGAGCACCTCGGGGGTCTGGGTGTGGCTCATCATGAGGAAGCCGACGGTCTCGAGGCCGAGGTCGCGGGCGTAGCCGAAGTGCTGGATCGAGACGTCGGCCTCGGTGCAGTGGGTGGCCACGCGGCAGATGGAGCCGCCGTTGTCGCGCGCGGCGAGGATGTCGTCCTTGATGCCCAGGCCGGGCAGGGTGAGGAACGCGATCTTAGCCTGCTTGGCGGTCTCGGCCGCGACCTTGATGAGGTCCTGGTCGTAGGACTTGGCGAAGCCGTAGTTGAAGGAGGCACCGCCGAGGCCGTCGCCGTGCGTGACCTCGATGACGGGGACGCCGGCGCCGTCGAGCGCGCCGACGACGTTGCGCACGTCCTCGACGGAGAACTGGTGGCGCTTGTGGTGCGAGCCGTCGCGCAGTGAGGAGTCGGTGATCCGGATGTCGAGCTCGGAGCTGTACGCCCGGGCGCCGGCGTTGTGCGGGTTGGTCATATCCATGTCTGTCTCACGCTCCGGATGTGGTGGTGGCGAGCTTGGTCTTGGCGATGTCCTCGCCGACCTTGGTGGCTGCGGCGGTCATGATGTCGAGGTTGCCGGCGTACGGCGGGAGGAAGTCTCCGGCGCCCTCGACCTCGACGAAGATCGCGACGCGGGCCATGCCACCGGTGATCTCGGTGGGCGGGTCGAACTGCGGTTCCTGGAGCAGCCGGTAGCCGGGCACGTACTCCTGGATCTCCTTTTCCCGCTTGCGGATGGCGGTGGTGATGAGGTCCTGGTCCGCGTCCTCGGGGATGGCGCAGAAGATGGTGTCGCGCATGATCATCGGGGGCTCGGCCGGGTTGAGGATGATGATGGCCTTGCCGCGCTTGGCGCCGCCGACCTTCTCGATGGCCAGCTTGGTGGTCTCGGTGAACTCGTCGATGTTGGCGCGGGTGCCGGGGCCGGCAGACTCGGAGGAGACGGACGCGACGATCTCGGCGTAGTCGACGGGCACGACCTCGGAGACGGCGTGGACCATCGGGATGGTGGCCTGGCCGCCGCAGGTGACCATGTTGTGGTTGGGCGCGTCGGCGTGCTCGTGGAGGTTCGCCGGCGGGATGACCATCGGGCCGACCGCGGCCGGGGTGAGGTCGATGGCGATGATGCCGGCCTCCTCGTACTTGGGCGCGTAGGCCTTGTGCACGTACGCGCTGGTGGCCTCGAACAGCAGGTCGGGCTTCTCGCCACCGGCCTCGATGGAGGCGAGCAGCTCGTCGGCGCCGCCCGCCATGCAGGTGAGGCCGTGGTCGGCGGCACGCTTCATGCCCTCGGACTCGGCGTCGATGCCGATCATCCACTTGGGTTCGATGTACTCGCTGCGCTCGAGCTTGTACATGAGGTCGGTGCCGATGTTGCCGGACCCCACGATCGCGGCGGTGAGCTTCTTCTTCTCCGTCATGACAGCAGTCTCACCCGCCCGACTGACACCCGACAAACGACTGTGCCACTGAATGGAACAGCTGTCCGGGCAGGCCCCTACGCGGGCCTGCTCGGCGGGGAACTCGGTGGGGAGTTCGGCGGGGTGTTGCCGGGCGGATTCCTGAAGTACCCGTCCGGCCCGATCAGTCGGTCGAACTTGATCTGCAACAGCCTCTCCTCCATCCCGTTCCGGGCACGCGCCAGCGGACCCGAGGGCCTGGTGCGGTGAACGTGCCCGGTCTCGGTGGTGATGATCAGGTCGCCCAGCGGCCCGGTTCGATAGGAGTTCGTACCGAAGGTCTTCTCCCTGTGGTGTTCCCTACACAGGCAGACCAGGTTCCATTCGGCGGTCGGGCCGCCGTACTCCGGATGATCCTTGTCGAACGCGATCACGTGGTCGATGTCGCAGTCTGCCGCGTCGACCTGACAGCCGGGGTGGCGGCAGGTGCCATCACGCAGCCGGATCCGCTCGGCCAATTTGTTGGAGATGAAGTAGCGGAACTGCCACTCGGGTTCGTCGAGCGCGCCGGGGGCCGGGTCGATGATCTCGAACCGCACTCGCGAGTCCTCCCCTTCGAGGAGTTCGCGGCAGAGCCATTCGAAGCTGGCGTAGGCGCCGCGCACGAACTCCACCTGGTTGGCCTCGCCCCGCGCGGCCGCCGAGATCACGCTGATCCGGATCGGCTGGCCCGTCGCCGCAGCCGCATTGCCGAGTGAGGGCTTGGGCAGCTCCGAACCCGCCTCGGCCTGCCCGAGTTCAATGCCGTCCACGACCTCGGGCTCCCCCGCAGGAGCGTAGACGGACAGCGCGGCCAGGGCATCGGCGCGCAGCTGGTTCATGGTGCCCTCGGCCCCATCCCCGGCGGCGGCGCGCGCGTCGGTGTCGATCCGCCGCCGCAGCAGTTCGGCGTCCTTGGTCGTGAGCTTGGCCCACACCGAGGTCATGCCGTTGCGCCCCACCTTGAACCGCACGGTGCGCGACTCGGCCGCCTCCTCGTCGGACGCCTTGGCCTCGGACTTGTCGAGCTTCTCCACCGCGCGGTCGATCATCGCGTCCACCGCGGTCCGGCTCGGCCGATCACCGCCATGAAGCGCGTCGGCGATCTGGGCCATCACCTCGGCCTCCACGCCCGCGACGATCTCGTCGGCCACCGTGGCCAGCCGGCATGCGACATCGATGGCCAGCTGCTCGGGAATCAGTCCCCTACTGACCTGGGAGTTCAACCGACTGAGCCGACACCCTATCTGCAGCCCGGCCGTGACCAGTCGCTCCGCATGCCACGTCGTGAGCTGGCATGCCGCCGCCAGATGGTCCCGGGCCCGGGATTCCGGATTCAACCGCGCATACTTCGCCCGCGGCGGTCGCCCGGCCTCCTCGTCTGCCAGGTCCCGCTCCCGCTCCTGCCGCTCGAACTGATTCACCAGCAGGCATGCCGCGTTCAGCCGAGTCGCCCCGTCGAGATTCTGCGACAGCGTCGCCGACCGAGCAGCCTCGCTCAAGGCCGTCATCTCTTCCGAAGTACCGGGATCCGGCACGGCGGACAACGAACTCTCCGATGCGGTCGCCGACGTTGTCGTCGTCGTCCTATTTCTCTTCTTTTCCCCCACGATCACCACACCCCCGCCGCACTGATCTGAAACTTCCCCCACGAACTGATCTAGAACGTACGTGCTAGCCTACCCACCCCGCATAGATCGTGCAAGTGTTCGAGGCAAAGCCACCCGATGTCGTACCTACGCGCTATACTCACCGCATGCCCGAACCACCCGTTTCGCCCGTCGATCGCGCCTTTGACGTGCTGCGCGCCACGGCCGCGGGCAATGGGTTGACGCTGAGCGAACTGGCGCGCGAGACCGGTCTGGCCAAGTCCACGACGCTGCGTCTTCTCGCGGCGCTCGAGCGCAATGGGGCGGTCACGCGGATCGGGCAGCGCTACCGGCTGGGGCCGCTGGTGCACGAGTTGGATCCGATTCCCGCGTCGCCGGCATACGAGCGGATCCGGCGGGTGCTCACGCCGTTTCTCGCGCATCTCTTCGAGGCCACGCGCGCGACGGTGCACCTGGCCACGCTGCATCGCGACGAGGTGGTGTACCTCAACAAGTTGCACGGGCCGCGGCCGATCCCGTCGCCGTCGCGCATCGGCGGTGGGCTGCCCGCGTACTGCACGGGGGTGGGCAAGGCCATGTTGGCCTTCGACGAGGCCGCCGCCGCGAGGGTCGCCCAGGGGCCGATGGTGGCGTGGACCGACACCACCGTGACCTCGGCGGACGCCCTGACGGTGGAACTCGCCGAGATCCGGCGGCGGCGTAGGTCCCTGGACCACGCCGAGCTCACGCCGGGGCTGTACTGCGTGGCGGCCCCGGTTTTTGACGACGACGAGGCGGTTGCCGCGCTCTCGGCCAGCGCGCCGGACGAGGCCGCGCTGGCCAGGCTGGAACCGCTGGTCACGCGGGTCGCGGTGGCGGCCAGTCGCGCGTTGGCCGACGACCGGCTCGGCTAGCGCTCGGCCATCTCGCACGCCCAGCCCGCGGGAGTCCGACCGGAGGCGAGTTCGTCGGTGATGGCCGCGGCTACCTCGGGCGGGAGCGCCTCGTCACCCGCCGGGTAGACGATCCGCTCCTCCTTCATGTTGTGCTGCTCGAGCACGTCGGCCAGCTGCGGCCACAGGCTTCGCGCCTCGTCAACGCGGCTGGCGTCGAGGGCGGCCTCGATGCCGTCGAGCAGGTCCCAGATCTCGCCATGCTCGCGCAGCATCACCAGGATCGGCCCCATCAGCCCGGCGGCGCGCACCACCGGGAAGTGGTGAACCTCTTCGATGTAGATGTGGTGACGCAGGGCGGTCGCGGCGTCGTCGTACGCGTCGCGGTCCACGTCGGAGCCGCCGAGGGAGGCGGCAAACCGCGCGAACCCCTCGTCGATGCGGTGGTGATCGTGCTCGAGCCGCTCGCCGGCCGAGGCTCCGCCTGCGTCGTCCATGTCGAGGCCCGCTACTTCCGGCCGAGCCGCAGGCGCCACACGTCGGGCCCCTGCTGCAGGTAGGTGACCTCCAGCGCGTCGCCCTCGATCTCGGTGAGTTGGCCGAGCAGTGGCAGCGGATTGTGCGGGGCGACAAGCACCATCGCGTAACCCTGCCGGACCTGCGAGAACGCGCCGATCACCGCGCCGTGGCGGATCGCGTGGGGAATGCTGCGGGCGTCGAGCTCCGGATCGCCCTTGCCCCCTGCCGCGCCTGCCCCACCGGTGACGTCCGTGACGGATAGCTCGCTCACGACTTCTCCCTTGCCTCGAGGCGTGCCACTATTAGATCACAATTGGCTTGTTATCAAATGGCCTCGGCACCGCGGACGAAGGAGGCGACCATGCCCGGACACGACACCCGCACCGGCGACACCCGCGACCGCGTGCTCGCCGAGATCCGCACGGCCGCCACTCCCCCGACGGTCGACGAGCTCGCCGCGACGCTCGGGCTGCACCCCAACTCGGTCCGCCTGCACACCGCCGCGCTGCGCGAATCGGGCCTGGTCACACAGGACAGCCGCGACACCAGCGGCGGAGGACGCGGCCGCCCGCAGGTCACGTATCGCACGAGCGACCGGGGCGCGTGGACGGGCCGCCGCGACTACCAACTCCTCGCCTCGCTCCTGCTCTCCGAACTCGAGGGCGACGACCCCGCCGCCACCGCCAGACGCATGGGCAGGGCGTGGGGACGACGCATCGCGGCAGAGGGATCCGGAAGAAACGACGACGACACCACCCACACCGCCCCGGACGCCACCACGAGGACACGAATAGTGGCGACCCTCGACGACCTCGGATTCGAACCGTCCGCGGTCGTGGAGTCGGCAATTGGCGCTGTTCAGGCCACCGACATCCCGGCCGGCGGGACCAGTGCAGCCCTTGAGTCGGTAGAGCTACGCAACTGCCCGTTCCGCGAGCTGGTCGATCCGCGCGACGGCGTGGTGTGCGCACTCCACGCAGGGATGCTGGACGGGCTCGCCGAGGAGACCTCAATAGACGTTGAGCTCATCCCCTTCACCACGCCGCAGGCGTGCACGGTGCGCATGCGGCCGGGCAGCACCCGCCTTAGCTGAATTCCATGGTCACATCGCCCAGGCCCGCGAACTCGGCACGGAAGGAGTCGCCGGGGGTGGCGTCCATGGCGCGGATGGCGGTGCCCGGCAGGATCACGTCGCCCTTGCGCAGACGCACGCCGAACTTGGCGACGGTCGAGGCCAGCCAGCCGACGGAGTTGAGCGGGTTACCCAGAACGGCGTCCGAGCGGCCCGAGGCCAGGAACTCGCCGTTCTTGTAGAGGGTGGCCTCGATGGCGGCGACGTCGATGTCGGCCAGTCGCACGCGCCCGGATCCCACCACGTAGCCGCAGGAGGAGGCGTTGTCGGCGATCGTGTCGCCGAGGGTGATCTTCCAGTCTTTGATCCGCGAGTCGATCAACTCGATGGACGGCACGACCCACTCGATCGCGGCGGCGGCCTCCTCCTGGGAGCAGCCCTCCGGTGGGATGTCGGCGCCGAGGATGAAGCCCACCTCGACCTCGACGCGGGGGAAGCAGAACCTCGCCGCCTCGATCGGCGTGCCCTCGGGGTACTCCATGGTGTCGAGGAGGTGGCCGTAGTCGGGCTCGTCGACGCCCATCATCTCCTGCATGGCCTTGGAGGCCAGGCCCACCTTGTGGCCGGTGACCACAGCGCCCGCGTCCAGCTTGCGCCGGATGTTGACGAGCTGGATCTCGAACGCGTCGTCCGGGGTCAGGTCCGGGTGGTCGTCGGTGAGCGGAGCGATGGGGGTCACGCCGGCTTCGGCGTCCCAGAGTCGCTGCGCGAGAGTGGCACGGGTCTCCTCGTTGAGCATGACGGGGATGCTACCTGGTGCTACCAGGGACGTCTGGCGTGTCGGCCCGCTTTTCTATAACGTGTTCTACATGGCAGACCAGGAATTCGACGTCGTCGTCGTCGGCAGCGGTGGAGCAGGCATGACGGCCGCCCTCGCGGCAGCAAAGAAGGGCCTCAGCGTGGTCCTCGTTGAGAAGGCACCGCACTACGGTGGGTCCACTGCCCGCTCCGGCGGCGGTGTGTGGATCCCGGGTAACTCGGTGCTCAGGCGTGACGGGGTGCTGGACACCCCCGAGGCGGCGCGCACCTACCTGCGTTCCATCATCGGGGACGTCGTCGCCCCGGAGCGCATCGACACCTTCATCGACCGCGGCCCGGAGGTCATGGACTTCATCCTGGCCAACACCCCGCTCCAGCTCGAGTGGGTCAAGGACTACTCGGACTACTACCCGGAGGCCCCGGGCGGTCGCCTCGGTGGCCGCTCGGTCGAGCCCCGCCCGTTCGACCTCAACCAGCTCGGCTCCGAGGCCGACAAGCTCGAGCCGCCGT
This sequence comes from Dietzia aerolata, assembly GCF_014144865.1. Taxonomy (GTDB): domain Bacteria; phylum Actinomycetota; class Actinomycetes; order Mycobacteriales; family Mycobacteriaceae; genus Dietzia; species Dietzia aerolata. The sequence continues at coordinate 16,282 of NZ_JAALDM010000033.1, forward strand.
ACGCCAAGGCGCCGGCGAACATGGTCGTGATGCAGTCCGACTACCGCTGGCTCAACCTGCTGCAGCGTCCGCACACCAAGGGCATCCGTCGCTCGATGAAGGTGGCGGCCCGGATGTTCCTCGCCAAGGCCCGCAAGCAGAACTCGGTGGGTATGGGCCGCGCGCTCATCGCCGCGATGCGCAAGGGTCTGCTGGATGCCGGCGTGCCGGTGTGGCTCGAGACGCCCATGACGGGTTTCGTCACCGAGGGTTCGGGCAAGGACGAGCGCGTCGTCGGTATCACCGTCACCCGGAACGGTGAGGAGGCCACCCTCCGTGCCCGCCTCGGCGTGGTCATGGGCTCGGGCGGTTTCGAGCACAACCAGGAGATGCGCGACAAGTACCAGCGTCAGCCCATCCCCACCTCGTGGACGGTCGGCGCGGCCGGCAACACCGGCGAGGGCATCGAGTTCATGGAGAAGACTGGCGCGGCCCTGTCCTTCATGGAGGACGCCTGGTGGGGTCCGACGATCCTCATGCCGCGCGGCCCGTGGTTCGCGCTGGCCGAGCGGTCGCTGCCCTGCTCGTTCATGGTCAACGGCAAGGGCGAGCGGTTCATGAACGAGTCGCTGCCCTACGTCGAGGCCGGCCACCGCATGTACGGCGGCGAGTACGGCCAGGCGACCGAGGGCCAGAAGGACGCCCCGGGCGACAACGTGCCGGCGTGGATCGTCTTCGACCAGGAGTACAAGAACCGCTACCTCTTCGCGGGCCTGCAGGCCAAGCAGCCGCTTCCCCGCAAGTGGCTGGAGACGGAGAACTTCCACAAGGCGGACACCCTCGCCGAGCTGGCCGACCTCATCGGCGTGCCGGCCGAGTCGCTGCAGAAGACCGCCGACCGCTTCAACGGCTTCGCCGAGCGCGGCGTCGACGAGGACTTCAAGCGCGGCGTCTCCGGGTACGACCACTACTACGGCGACCCCACCAACAAGCCCAACCCGAGCCTCGGGCCCGTCGCCAAGGCGCCGTTCTACGCGGTCAAGATGGTCCCGGGCGACCTGGGCACCAAGGGCGGCGCGAACACCGACATCCACGGTCGTGTCCTGCGCGAGGACGGCTCCGTGATCGACGGCCTCTACGCCGCCGGCAATGCGTCGTCGCCGGTCATGGGCCACACCTACGCCGGCCCGGGCGCCACGATCGGCCCCGCGCTGGTCTTCGGCTACCTCGCCGTCGAGAACATGCTGGCCACCACCAACACCGCCGGCAGCGCCCCCACCTCCGCCTCCTCCACCGCCACGACGGGAGCCTGACGTGCCCATTGATCTGAACACCGCCCTCGGTGCCGAGCTGCCCTCACAGGAGTTCTCCTGGACCGCCTCCGACGTGGCGCTGTACGCGCTGAGCGTCGGCGCCGCGGGCGACCCCATGGAGACCACGGGCCTGGAGTACATCCACGACTCGGTGCCCAAGGTGCTGCCGTCGTTCGCGACTGTCGCGGCCACGATGAACGTGACCGAGGCACCGAAGGTGTCGTTCCCCGGCGTGGAGATCGACCTGGCCAAGGTCGTGCACGGCAGCCAGTCGGTGCGCCTGCACCGTCCGATCCCGGCGGAGGGAACGGCGACGACGACGACGAAGATCGCCGAGATCCAGGACAAGGGTTCTGCCGCGGTGATCATCCAGGAGTCGGAGACCGTGTCGGCGGACGGTGAGAAGCTGTGGACCTCCCGGTCCGGCATCTTCGCCCGCGACGAGGGCGGCTTCGGCGGCGAGCGTGGCACCTCCGAGAAGGTCACCTACCCCGAGCGCGAGGCCGACCACACGATCGAGTTCGCGTCCCTGCCGCAGCAGGCCCTGTTCTACCGCCTGTGCGGCGACCGCAACCCGCTGCACTCGGACCCCGCGTTCGCGAAGGCGGCCGGCTTCCCGCGTCCGATCCTGCACGGCCTGTGCTCGTACGGCCTGGTCCTGCGCGCCGTGATCGACGAGGTGCTGGGCGGCGACGTCACCCGCGTCCACGGATACGGCGTGACCTTCGGCGGCATCTTCTTCCCCGGCGAGACCATGCGCATCCGCGTGTGGGAGGAGGGCACACAGCTGCTCGTCGCCGCGACCGTCGTGGAGCGCGACGACGCCCCCGTGCTCAAGAACGTGGTCGTGGACCTGGTCTGAGCCAGGCCGCCACGTCCAGGCCGCCACGTCCGGCCACACAGCCCCACCCACACCCCGCGGCCCCCACGGCCCGCGGGGTGTGGTCATTTCCGCGGCGGATCGTCCCAGCGGGTGTCCCCGGCGAGTGGCCCCCGGCGGCCGCGAAGATGAAGACTCTGTCATGGGAATTTCATGGAGCGATCACGCAGGCCACGCACTATTGGAGTCATGATCACCACACCCAAGGCCCGCGCAGGGCTCCTCGCCATCGCCGCCGCGTCCGCTCTCGTCCTGTCTGCCTGCGGCAACGGCGACGACTCCTCCGACGACTCCCCCGCCTCGACCGTCGTCACCAGCGTGCCCGCGCCGGACCTGAGCGGCCCCGCCGGAGACTCGAACGATGACCGGGACGATCGCGACGACGGGGACGACGACCTGGATGATCGCGATGACCGTGATGATGGGGACGACGACCGCGACGACCTAGATGATGACCGGGACGACGACCGTGATGATCACGACGTCGACCTCGATGATCACGACGACGACAACGACGACTGAGCTGGCCCGACATGACTGAGTTCAGCCGCAAGCTCGCCCTCATCGCCGCCGCCGTGCTGGTGCCGACCGGACTCGCGTTCGGGGCACTGGCCATCAGCTCGGACACCGGCGCCCCGCCCGTCCGCGTCGAAGACGCAACCGTGAAGATGAATTCCCCTGACGGGCAGCACGGCCGGGACGGGAAGTCGGGGTCGACGGCCTCGTCGTCGTCAAGTACTCCCGATCCCACCTCCACCACCCGCAGCCCGGACACCCGACCGGAACCCGTGCCTGCGCCGCCCGCCGCGCCGGCCCCGGCGCCCCGGCAGAACAACCCCGTCCAGCCGGTCCAACCGGTCCAGCCGGTCGTGCCCTACTACGGCGACGACTGGGACGACGATGACGACTGGGACGATGATTGGGACGACGACGATGGGGACGATGACTGGGATGACGACGACTGGGACGACTAAGGCCCGCCCTCACACCACCGGTCGGGGCGGCACCACGTCGATCCCCGCCCGGTGGCGCATCGTCGGCTGGATCGTCCTCACCACCGCCCTCGTACTGTTCGGGCTGGGACTGACGCTGCGCACGCTGCTCATGGCCGACGTCGACCGCACCGCGAACGCCGACGTGGTGCAGGAGCTCGACGAGTTCCGGACGTTCGCGCGCGAGGGCGTCGACCCCACCACCGCCGAGCCGTTCGACAGCCCCGAGCGGATGCTGCGGCTGTACCTCGGCCGGCAGATTCCCGCCTCGCACGAGGTGCACCTGGGGATGGACGACGCGCGCGTGTTCGCCGTCGACCGCTCCGGCGGCGACCCCGGCCCGTACGACCTGGCGGCCGACTCGGACGTGGTCAACGCGATCCGGGAATCGGCGGCGCCGTCCGGGATCGCCGACACCCCCGCCGGGCCGGTGCGCTGGGGCAAGGTGACGATCGACGGCGGCGACTCGACGTTCGTGATCGCCGTGTTCACCGCGCCCGAACGCGCCGAGGTCGACGCCACCATGCGCGTGTTCGCGTGGGGCTCACTCGCCGGGCTCGCCCTGACCGCCCTGCTCGGCTACCTCGTGGCGGGGCAGATCCTCGCCCCCGTCCGCGAGGTGCGGCAGGTCGCCGAGGGCATCCAGGAAAGCGACCTCACCCGGCGCGTGCCCGTGCACGGTCGCGACGACATCTCGCAGCTCGCCATGACCTTCAACGCGATGCTCGACCGCATCGAGGCCGCCTACGACACGCAGCGCCGGTTCGTCGACGACGCCGGGCACGAACTGCGCACCCCCATCACCGTCATCCGCGGGCACCTGGAGACCATGGATCCCGCCGAGGACCCGGCCACCCGCGCCGAGACCATGCGGCTCGTCGACTCCGAACTGGACCGGATGAGCCGGATCGTCACCGACCTGCTCACCATCGCCAAGGCCGAGCGGCCCGACTTCGTCAAATCCCGGACCGTCGACGCCGCCGAACTGCTCCTGGACATCGAATCCCAGGCGCAGCAACTCGGCGACCGCCGGTGGGAGCTGGTGGAGATCGCCGAGGGCGAAGCCGTGCTGGATCCCCAGCGCGTCACCCAGGCCGTGCTGCAGCTGGCCACCAATGCCGTCTCCCACACCGAGCCCGGCGGGCGGGTCCGACTCGGGTCACGGTGGATCGAGAATCGGCTCGTCATCTCCGTCACCGACGACGGGCCCGGCGTAAAGTCCGAGGACGCCGAACGGATCTTCCGTCGCTTCGACCGTGGCGGCGACGGCACCGGGGCCGCGGGAGGCGCCGGACTCGGCCTGTCGATCGTCACCGCCATCGCCGGCGCCCACGGCGGCACGGTCACGCTCGATTCCATTCCCGGCGACGGCGCTACCTTCGCCGTGGACCTCCCCGCCGGCAGTCCCACCGGCAGCCCCGCCCCCAGCTTTGACGGCGTTGACGCCGTTGACCGCACGCAGGAGAGTCAGTCATGAACCGCATCCTCATCGCCGAGGACGACCCCCGCATCGTGTCCTTCCTCGAGAAGGGCCTGCAGGCCGCCGGGTTCGCCACCTCCCACGTCCGCGACGGCCGCTCCGCGCTCGAGTCCATGCGGGCCGGGGACCACGACCTGGTTGTCCTCGACATCGGGCTGCCGCTCATGGACGGTTTCGAGGTGCTTTCCACCGCCCGCGGTTCCGGCATCACCACGCCCGTCGTAGTGCTGACCGCCCGCGACTCCGTGGACGACACCGTGCTGGGCCTGGAGTCCGGCGCAAACGACTACCTGGCCAAGCCGTTCCATTTCGCGGAACTTCTGGCTAGGGTTCGCGTGCGGCTCGGTGAGGGCGGCGATCCGACCGGCGGCGGTGAGGGCGGTGCCAGCGGGTCCGCCCCCGCACTACATCACGGGGATCTCTCGCTGGACCTGCTCACCCGCATCGCCTCGGTCGACGGCCGCCCGGTGGAACTGACGAGCCGCGAGTTCGCGATGCTCAAGGTGTTCCTCAAGCACCCCGGCCAGGTGCTCTCACGCGAACAGATCCTGGCGCACGCCTGGGGCTACGACTTCGACCCCGCCTCCAACGTCGTGGACGTCTACGTCCGGACGCTGCGGCGCAAGATCGGGGCCGACCGGCTGGTGACCGTGCGCGGCGCCGGTTACAAGCTGTCCTGAGCCGGGCGGGGCTCAGACCAGCTCGCGGAACTGCTCCACGAGCTTGATGCGGCCCGGCGCGTCCATCGCCATCGGGATGACGGTGAGCGTCGTGGCGCCGGCCTCGCGGAACGCCTCGACCCGCTCGGCGACGTAGGAGGCGGGCCCAATGAGCGAGATCGACCGCGCGAGCTCGTCCGGCACAGCAGCGGTGGCCTCCTCCTTCTTGCCGTCGAGGTACAGGTCCTGGATCTCCTTGGCTGCGTCCTCGTAGCCGTAGCGGCAGGCGAGCTCGTTGTAAAAGTTCTTGCCGCGCGCGCCCATGCCACCGATGTAGAGGGCCAGGTGAGGCTTGACGAACTCCAGGTAGCCGGGAACCTCGGACTCGTCGCAGATCGCGAGCGCGGGGCTCGCGAGAACGTCCAGGTCGCCGAGCGACGGATCACGCTTGGCGCGGCCGGCGGCGAGCGGGTCACCCCACGCGAGGTGCGCCTTCTCCGGGTGGAAGAAGATCGGCTGCCAGCCGTCAGCGATCTCGGCGGCCAGCTCCACGTTCTTCGGGCCCAACGCGGCCAGCATGATCGGGATGTTCTCGCGCACCGGATGGTTGATGAGCTTGAGCGGCTTGCCCAGCCCGGTGCCCTGGTCGGCGGGCAGCGGGATCTGAAATTTCTTGCCGTCGTGGACGAGCTTCTCGCGGCGCCACACCTTGCGGCAGATCTCGATGATCTCGCGGGTGCGGGCCAGCGGCGCGTCGTACTTCACGCCGTGGAAACCCTCGATGACCTGCGGGCCGGACGCGCCCAGTCCGAGCGTGAAGCGGCCCTCGGAGACGAAATCCAGGCCGGCGGCGGTCATCGCGGTCAGCGTTGGCGTGCGGGTGTAGATCTGCAGGATCCCGGACGCGAGTTCCATGGTGGACGTCTTGGCCGCGAGGTAGCCGAGCTGGCTCACGGCGTCGAACGAATAGGCCTCGGGGACGAAGGCGACGTCCAGGCCCGCCCGTTCGAGGTCAGCGGCCTCTGCCGCGGTCTCGGCGAACCCGCCGCTGTAGTTGAGAGCCATACCGATGCGCATGGTCGCGACACTACCGGGATACGGACACCCGTCCTGCGGAGCCCACCGAATCCACCCGGGTGCGGGCGGCGCGTGGCCCACGGATCACCGCGTCGACCGGGCCGCCGACGCGGACGAACACCCCCACCCGTCGCCGCAGGAGCGTGTCGGCGCGCTCGTATCCGACCAGGCGGCACCCTGCACCGGCGGCGACCTCGATGACGGTGTGCTCGGGCAGGTCCACATCTGTAGTGGGGACGACGACGACATCACCGCGTCCTCCCCGACCCAGAATGCGGGCCAGTCGCAGGCGGCGCGTCTTCTCGTCTCCCCGGCGGCGCCACCACCGCCGGGCAGCCATCACCGCGATCACCACGAGCCACAGCACCAGCGGCATCAGCGCCACCGCGACGAGGATCCAGCCGATGCTCACCGGGCATCCTCCTGCGGGTGGGCGTCGGCCTGAGAGCGCGCAGCGGGGGCCGCCCGGGTGAAGCGCATCGGCTCGACGAACGGTCCGCGCTGTACCAAAGCCGACATGCCGCCGACGGGCTCTAGTCCCCTGGCCTGGGCAGCGGCCGTAATCACGGTCCGGGGCAGCCGCACCTGGGACGGGTGAATGGTCACGTCGCTGGACGCCGTGTTGTCGTCGTCCCCCAGGAGTGCCGCGAGCGCCCGGGCGCGGCGGCCGTGCCGGTCCCGGTACGACGCCGCCAGGTCGCGGATCCGCGGTGAGGGGTCGAGCCGTGCCAGGACCCGGCGCACGGTTCCAGGTTGCGCGGGGCCGGGCTGCACGAGACCTGGTTGCGCGGGGCCCGGTTGTGCCGGGCCGGGGGCGAAACTGGACATGTGCCGAATCGTACGGGCCTGCACGCGCGAAGGCCGGGTCCACCTCGTGGCGGACCCGGCCTCCGGGTGTCGTTCAGGGTGCGCCGATCAGTTGGCGGCCACCGTGTCCTTGGCCCACTTGTAGTCGGCCTTGCCCGCCGGCGAGCGGCGGATCTCGGGGACGTCGACAATCGTCTTGGGCACCTTGTAGTTGGCCAGCGACTCGCGCAGGAACGCGGTCAGATCCTCGAACGAAGCATGCTGCCCCTCGCGGAAGGACACCACGGCGGCGACCTTCTGTCCGAAACGCTCGTCCGGGGCGCCGGCGACCAGCGCGTCGTGGACGGCCGGGTGGGCCTTGAGCGCCTGCTCGACCTCCTCCGGGAAGACCTTCTCGCCACCGGTGTTGATGGTGCCCGAACCGCGGCCCAGGAACACGATCGTGCCGTCGGCGCGGATCTGACCCATGTCGCCCAGGATCGAGACGCGACGCCCCTCGACCACGGGGAAGGTTTTGGCGGTCTTCTCCGGATCATTCCAGTAGCCCACCGGGATGTGGCCGCGCCGCACGATGTAGCCGACCTCCTCGGAGCCCGGCGCGATGGGATTGTTGGACTCGTCGATCAGGCCGATCTTGGCGCTGGACGGGATCGTCAGCTCGGCCTTCTCGGTGATGGCCAGCTCGCCGTCATTGCCCGACTCGGACGCACCGAAGTTGTCGCGCGTCATGATGTTCGGCAGGACCTCGAGGAGGCGGTCACGCGTGGCCTTGGACCAGATTCCGCCGCCGGAGGCGACCATGAACAGCGAGCTGAAGTCCAGCTTGTCCTTGTTGGCCACGATCGCGTCGGTGATCGGCACGGCCATGCCGTCGCCCACGAACACCAGCAGCTGGCCCTGACGCTCGGCGACGGTCTCCACGATGGTCTGCGGGTCGAAGTCGCGGAACATCAGCAGGTGACCACCGAGGTTGACGAAGGTCAGCAGCGTGAACAGGCCGGCGCCGTGCATCAGCGGCGCGGACACGACCACGCGGAAGCCGCCGTCGGGGTTGATGTGCTCGGCCACCTCGGCCGGGCTGTGGCGCTTGTCGCCGTACGGGTTACCACCCGACAGGCACGCGTAGTAGTAGTCCGACTGGTTCCACTGCACGCCCTTGGGGAATCCCGTGGTGCCGCCGGTGTAGACGATCCACTTGTCGTCGCCCCGAGCCTGCTCGAAGTCGCGCTCGGCGGACTGCTTGGGCATCTCCGCGTCCAGGTCGACGACCGCGACGCCGGCCTCCGCGGCGGCGGTGGCCAGCACCTCCTGTACACCGCCCACCGCGAAGAGGGTCTTGACGGTCTCGAGCTTGGGCAGCGCGGCCGCCATCGTCTCGGCGAACTCGGAATCCACCAGGACAGCCGTCGACTGAGAATCGTTGAACAGGTAGACCAGCTCGGCCGGGGTGTAGCGGTAGTTCACGTTGATGCCGGCCACCCGGATCTTCATGCTGGCGATGATCGCGGCCAGGTGCGGCGTGCTGTTCTTCATGTACAGCGCGATGTGGTTGCCCGGCTCGACACCGTTGGCCTTGAGCAGGTGACCCATCTGGTTCGCCAGATCGTCGATCTGCCGGTACGTGAAGTCCTCACCGTCCATGGTCAGAAGCAGGTTGTCCGGGATCTTGTCGGCAATTGCCTCGAAGACCAGGGCCTGGTTCATGTCAGAATTGGTCCCGGCGAGGGGATCGGACGTGTGATCGGCTGCTGCGTCGGTCATCGCGGGAATAAATCCTTATCACTGAGGGCAGATGTGTCTACTGTCACATTGTGACCTGAACTTGTTCTCGTGTCCAGACCCACCTGTGGCCTGCGGAATCCCTTGAGAACAAGAACGAGTTCTAGCTGTGAGTTCATCGTAGCAGCGGCGATTCGACACCCGTCATGTCGCCGTACGACATACATTGCGGGCATGAGTGGATCACGCCCGAGACGCAAGAGCGCGCCGTACGACGGCGGACTCAGACTTCCCCAGGCAACGGGCACCGGAGACGTCCCGTCCGACGGTCAGCGTTCCGCCGACATCCAGGCCGAGCGGCCCTCCCAGCGCACGCCGACGCTCGCCGGCCCCGGCGTCCAGGGAACCCTGCGCGCCCGCGGACTCGCCGGAGGCCTGCGACTGTTTGTCCGACCCGCCCTGGATCGGATGCCGCCCACCGAGTCCTCACTCAACCGGCTCCGGGCCCTGACGTCCGGCGCCGGTCGGGCCGCCGCGCTCGAGAGCACCAACGACTGGTCCTCGGACGGACCGGTGCCCGGCCTATGGGTGGGGCGCAAGCGGTTCTTTGACTCAGACAAGGTCATCTACCACATCCACGGCGGCGGGTTCACCTTCGGTTCGCCCTGGTCACACAAGGCTCTGGCCTCGCGAATGGCCGCCGAGACCGGCACGCCCGTGTTCCTACCGGACTACCGACTCGCGCCAGAGTACCCGTTCCCCGCCGCGGTCGACGACACGATCGCCGGGTGGAAATGGCTCATCGACAGTGGCTTCCCCGCCGAGAACATCGTGGTCTCGGGCGACTCCGCGGGCGGCAATCTCGCGCTGCAGCTGATCGCCCACCTCGAGCAGTCGGGTGAGCCGATGCCCACGGGCGTCGTCCTCATGTCCCCCTGGGTCGACCTGGATTTTTCGGACATGTCCGCCCGCGATAAGGCCAAGAAGGACCCGTTCCTCGCCCTGGGAATGGCCGAGTTGTGCCGCGTCCAGTACGCGCCCGAGATCAGCGCCGACGACCCGCGGATCTCGCCCATCAACTACACGCCGTCTGCCGACTGGCCGCCGTTTCTCATCCAGTGCGGTGGCGCCGAGAACTTCGCCGGTGGGATCGCCGCGATGGCCGAGAAGTTCGCCGCGCACGGGGTGACCCACGAGTTCCAGCTCTGGCCGGACCAGTTCCACGTGTTCCAGGTGTTCCACCCGCTGGTCCCCGAGGCCAAGCTCGCGTTGCGAGACATCGGCTCGTTCGTGCGGGGCTGCCTCCACGGCTAGCGCTGCGCCACCCGGACGCCGCCCAGGCCAGGCCTCACCCGGCCGAGCCAGGGCCGGAAACGACAAGAGTGTTCCGCACACCTCCCTCTCGGACAACGTGTGCGGAACACTCTTGGCGATGGCGGCAGCGGCCGCCGGGGCCGGGCCAGGCGGGCCAGACCGGGGTCAGACGGTGAGCACCAGTCCCGAGGTGGGGACGCCGGTGCCGGCGGTGACGACGAGCTTCTCGGCTCCCTCGACCTGGTTCACCGAATCGCCGCGCAGCTGGCGGACGCCCTCGGCGATACCGTTCATGCCGTGGATGTAGGCCTCGCCCAGCTGGCCGCCGTGGGTGTTGATCGGCAGCCGGCCGCCCACCTCGAGGGCGCCCGGCTCGCGGACGAAGTCCTTGGCCTCGCCGCGTCCGCAGAAGCCCAGTTCCTCGAGCTGCATGAGGACGTACGGGGTGAAGTGGTCGTACAGGACGGCCATGTCCATGTCCTCGGGGCGCAGCCCGGACTGGTTCCACAGCTGGTCGCCGACGATCCCCATCTCCGGCAGGCCGGCGAGCTCGGGACGGTAGTACGAGGTCATGATGTACTGATCCGGCCCGGAGCCCGACGCCGCGGCGGCGATCGAGACCGGCGTGTGCGGCAGGTCCTTGGCGCGCTCGGGCGTGGTCACCACGATCGCCTGTCCGCCATCCGACTCCTGGCAGCAGTCCAGCAGGTGCAGCGGCTCGGCGATGTAACGGGAGTTCTGGTGATCCTCCAGCGTGATCGGCTTGCCGTGAAAGAACGCGGCCGGGTTGACGGCGGCGTGCTTGCGGTCCACCACTGCGATGCGGCCGAGGTCCTCGCTGGTCGCGCCGTACTCGTGCATGTAGCGCTGGGCGACCATCGCGACGAACCCGGCGGGCGTGGACAGCCCGTGCGGGTAGGAGAAGGCGTTGTCGGTGCCGGAGGAGTTGACCTGCTGCACCAGCGAGGCGTTGACCTGGCCGAACCGCATGCCGGAGCGCTCGTTGAACGCGCGGTAGCAGACCACGACCTCCGCGACGCCCGTGGCGACGGCCATCGCCGCCTGCTGCACGGTCGCGGCCGCCGCCCCTCCGCCGTAGTGGATGCGAGAGAAGAAGTTCAGGTGACCGATACCGGCGGCGCGCGCCACGGCGATCTCGGTGTTGGTGTCCATGGTGAACGACACGAGGCCGTCCACGTCCGCGGGCGTGAGTCCGGCGTCGGCGACGGCGGCCTGCACGGCCTCGGCGGCCAGGCGCAACTCGGAGCGACCGGAGTCCTTGGAGAAGTCGGTGGCGCCGATCCCGACGATCGAAGCCTTGTCCGCGAGAGAGCTCACTGCGGGTCTCCGTTCATGTAGAGGGTTGCCGTCGAGGTGACGTGCGCACCCAGCGAGTCGTTGCCGACGATCTTCAGCGTGACCAGACCGTCATCGGCGATCTCCGTGACCTCGCCGGTCAGGGTGAGGGTGTCGTAGGCGTACCAGGGCACACCGAGTCGCAACTTGATGGAGGTGATCCGCGCCTTCTGACCGGCCCAGTCGGTGACGTACCGCTGCACGAGACCGGTGTCGGTGAGGATGTTGACGAAGATGTCCTTCGAGCCCTTCTGCTGGGCCAGATCCCGGTCGTGGTGAACATCCTGGAAGTCCCGCGTCGCCAGGGCCGAGGCCACGATGAACGTGGGGGTCCCCTCGATCGCCAGCTCGGGCAGGGTGTCCCCCACTCGGGCGGCGGGCGGAGTGGCCGGGCAGACCACGGCAGTACCTGCGTTGTTGTCGCTCACTTGGTGCCACCTTCCTTGACCTCGGGCATCTGGCGGTCGACGACCGGTGCACCGACCGGCCGCCACGCGTACAGCGTCCACGGCTCGGTGCCGAACGCCGCATCCTCGCTGGTATCACCGGGCATGTCGAGGAACTCGACCTCGACCTCCATGCCGATCTTGACCTCGGCCGGGTCGACGTCACGCAGCTCCCCGAGCATGCGTACGCCCTCGGCCAGCTCGACCAGGGCGATCACGAACGGGAACCTGGTGCGGCCTGGAACGCGCGGTGCGTGGTGGTTGACGAAGCTGTAGACGGTGCCGCGCCCGGAGGACACGACGTAGTCCGTCTGCTCGGTCTTGTCCTTCCACAGGGCCGGCACGGGCGGGTGCTGCAGGGAGCCGTCCTCGCGCTTCTGGATGCGCAGCTCGTGGGCGGCCACACCGTCCCAGAAGAAGCGGGTGTCCTGGGAGACGGACGGGCGCATGACCTTGCCCACCACCAGATCATCGGTGGCGGAGCCGGAGCTGGCCACGATCTGGTCGGCGGCGGGTTCGGCCGGCTCGGCGTTGTTGACCGGTGGCCGGAACTTGAGGATCCGGAAGTCCATCTCGGCCACGACCTCGTCGCCGACGCGCCAGAAGTTGCGGGTGGTGAAGAACCAGCCCTCTCCCAGGCCGGTCTTCTTGGGGCCGACCACGTCGGTCAGGACCGACGAGATGGTGACCTCCTCGCCGGGCCGGGTGTAGCGGTGGTAGGTCGAGTCACAGTTGGTGGCCACGACCGAGGTGAAGCCCTCTGCGTCCAGCAGCTCGGTCATGACGCCGAGCGGGTCGTCGTCCTCGCGGGTCTTGCCGAGGCCACGCATGGTCCACACCTGCGCCATCGCGGGCGGGGCGACGAGCCCGCCGTGGCCCGCCGCGACGGCGGCCTCCTCGGACTCGTAGATCGGGTTGGCGTCGCCGATGGCCTCGGTCCAGTTGCGGATCATCGGCGTGTTGATGGGGTCGCGGCCCGCGCGGGGGGCGCTGCCGCCCGCGGCGCGGAGCTCCTCGGCCGCGGCGAGGATGCGCGTGGCCTGGGCGTCTGCTGGAGTGTCGTCACTCATGGGTGCCTTCTCGTTGGGTGCTGGGAGTGGCTGGGGTCGGTGGGCACGGGGATCATCGCGCGGTGCGGGGCATGCCGAGGCCGCCCATGCAGGTCAGCTCGCGCATGACCTCGTTGACGCCGCCGCCGAACGTGATCACGACGTTGCGCTTGTTCATCATGTCGAACCAGCGCTGCAGCCTGGCCGTGCCGGCATCGGTGGGGTCGCCGAAGCGACCGAGCAGCTCCTCGGCGATGCGGCCGACGTGCTGGATCTTCTCGGTGGAGAACACCTTGGAGGCGGCGGAGTCGCCCATCGACGGGTTGTCGCCCATTGCGGAGACCTGCCAGTTGAGCAGCTCGTTGAGGCGGACGATCGCGAAGATCTCGGCCAGGCCGTCGCGAACCTCGGGACGGTCCAGGTGGCGCACCCCGTCGGGACCGGTGCCGCGGGCCCACTCGGCCAGCTCATCGTAGTAGCCGCCGGGCCGCCCGGAGGGGGCGAGCATGACGCGCTCGTGGTTGAGCTGGGTGGTGAGCATCTTCCAACCGCCGTCGACCTCGCCGACCACCATGTCGGCGGGCACGCGCACGTCTGAGTAGTAGGTGGCGTTGACGTGGTGCGCGCCGTCGCAGGTGATGATCGGCGTGAACGAGAAGCCGGGGTCTTTGGTGTCGACGATGAAGATCGTCAGACCGCGGTGGCGGGAGTCCGGCGCGCCGGTGCGGGCGGCGAGCCAGATGTAGTCGGCGTGGTGACCGCCGGTGGTCCACATCTTCTGACCGTTGATGATCCAGTCGCCGGTGGCCTCGTCCTTCTTTGCGGTGGTGCGCAGCGACGCGAGGTCGGTGCCGGCATCCGGCTCGGAGTAGCCGATCGCGAAATGCACGGTGCCCTCGAGGATGCCGGGCAGGAACTTCTCCTTCTGCTCCTGCGTACCGAACTTCTGCAGCGTCGGGCCGACGGTCTGCAGCGTCACCGAGGGCAGCGGCACGTCGGCGCGCGTGGCCTCGTTGGTGAAGATCTGCTGCTCGATGTGGCCGAAGCCCTTGCCGCCATACTCGGTGGGCCAGCCCACGCCGAGCCAGCCGTCGCGGCCCATCCGCTTGATGATCTCCTCATATGTAGAGCCGTGGCGGGTGGTGCTGATGTCCGCGGCCTCCTCCGGCGAGATGAGGGTCGCGAAGTACTCGCGCAGCTCCGCCTGCAGGGCGCGCTGGGCGGGGGTGAGGTCGATGAAGGCGCCGTCCGCCTCGCCGCCGGAGCCGTCCGCCGCGCCGCCGTCCGCCGCGCC
>NZ_JAALDM010000001.1 GCF_014144865.1 Dietzia aerolata
CCCACGCCCCCGCCGATCTGCGGACCGAGGCCAACCGGCGGCTCGCGGAGCTGGCTCCCGACAAGGGCAAGGACCGCGAGGAGCACCAGGAGCGGCAGCGCTCCGCCCGCCTCGGCGCCGTCCGGTCCGACGGCACGAGCACGCTGACCATGACCCTCACCCCGCGCGCCCGCGCACTGGTCGAGCGGGCCCTGGCCGACTTCGGCGGTCCGGGCGGGGCGATCGCCTGCGAGCCGGGCACCGATACGCGCGAGCCCGAGCAGCGTGCCCACGACGCGCTGGTCCACCAGTGGGCCCTCGGTTCGACCGTCGACAAGGCCCGCCAGAAGGGCATCGCGTCCATCGTGGTGCGCCTGACTCCCGAGCAGCTCGAGGATCCGGGCGCGCTCGTCCGCACCGATTCCGGCACGCAGCTCAGCGTGCGTCAGGCGGTGTCGATGGCCGGAAGCATGCCGTGGTTCGTCTCGCTGCTGCGCGACGGCTGCGAGGAACTGCACCGGATCGACGTGGACGGCCACCCCGAGCGGCGCCTGGCCTCCGCGATCCAGCGGCTTGTCCTCTACTCCGCCCACGGGGGCTGCACATTCCCCGGCTGCACCGTCCCGGCCCGGCGAACCCAGTTCCACCACGTGCAGGAATGGTCTCAGGGCGGGCCCACTACGGTCGCGAACGGGGCACTCGGCTGCCATGTGCACCACGGATTCGTGGGCGACAGTCCGGCGAGCTGGAAAACCATCGTCAATCCGGACAGTCCCGGCAGGTGCACCTGGGTTCCGCCGGGCACCGATCGCCTCACCGACGCCTGACCCACCTGCGTCTGGTTCACCTTTACCCGCTCGGCCGCCGCTTCCCGGCTGCTGCTCTTGCCGCGGCCTCCTGTCCGGCCGCTTCTCGTTCGGCCGCACGCTCTGCCGCGCCCGGAATCCCCGCTCGACGGGCGATTCCGGGTGTGGTCGAGCGACAGTCCGGACGTCCATCGCCCGCAAGATCGCGGGCGCTGACACAATGCGAACGTGCCCGAATCCAGCATTCCCGATTCCCACACGACCGCATCGACTGACGCCGGCGCGCCCGACGGGGCTGCTGCCGCGCCAGACGCCGACACGCCCACGATCCCCGCCCAGTCCAGCGCTGAGCCGCTGTCCTCGTCGGCGGTGTACGTGGTCGCCCCGGAGGGCGACACCGGAAAGTCGACCATCGCGCTGGGGCTGCTCCGCATCCTGGCCGGCACCGTGCAGCGTGTCGGCGTGTTCCGGCCGGTCACCGTCGAGCGCCGCACCAACGGTCGCGCGTACGGCAACGTCAACTCCACTGCCTCGGGCCGGGACGCCGAGCACCAGGAGCCCGAGCGCGACCGCATCGTCGAGATGCTGCTGCAGCACACCACCGTCGATCTCGCCTACGAGGACTGCATCGGCGTCACCAACGCCCGCGTCCACGAGGACCGGGACAGCGCGTTGACCGAGATCGTGGACCGCTACCACGAGGTTGCCCGCCAGTGTGACGTCGTGGTGATCGTCGGCACCGACTACTCGGGCGTGCCCAGCCCCACGGAGTTCGATTTCAACGCCACACTCGCGGTGAACCTCGGAGCGCCGGTCCTGCTCGTCCTTCGGGCTGCGGACCGCACCCCCGAGGAGATCGGCACCAACGCCCGGCTCACCCTCGAGGAGCTCCGGGCCGATCACGCCCACCCGGTCGGCGTGGTCGCGAACCGCTGCGCGGAGGAGGACCTCGAGGCCATCCAGGCCGAGCTGTCCTCGCTCGATGTGCCCGCGTGGACCCTGCCCAATCAGGCCCTGCTCACGGCACCCACGATGGGCGAGTTGATGGATGCGGTGGGCGGTTCGCTCTATTCGGGCGACCCGGCGCTGCTGGACCGTGAGGTCATGGCGCTGATGGTCGGCGGCATGACGGGCGACCGGATCCTCGAGCGCCTCGTCGACGGCATGGTCGTCATAGTTCCCGCGGATCGCACCGATGCCGTGCTCGCGATCATGGCGGCGCACGCGGCGGAGGGCTTCCCGTCGCTGGCGGGCATGATCTGGAACGGCGGGGTCCGGCCGAATGAGGCCATGGACCGCCTCGTCCACGGCATGCATTCCACCCTGCCGATCGTGTGCACGGACCACGGCACCTACGACACCGCCCGCCTCGCAGCGGAGACCCGCGGACGCGTGTATTCGGGGTCGGGCCGCAAGGTCGAGACGGCGCTCAGCCTCATGGAAAAGCACGTCGACACCGAGGAGCTGCTCGGCCGCCTGCGCGTCGACACCCCCGACGTGATGACGCCCCAGATGTTCGAGCACCAGCTGCTCGAGCGGGCCCGCGGCGACCGCCGCCACATCGTCCTCCCGGAGGGCGACGACGACCGCATCCTCCACGCCGCCGGCCGTCTCCTGCGCCGTGACGTGGCCGACCTGACCATCCTCGGCGACGTGGACGCGATCCGCCGCCGCGCCGACGAGCTCGGCATCAACCTCTCCGGCGCCGAGCTGCTCGATCCGCGCAAGAGCGAGCACCGCGAGGATTTCGCACAGCAGTACGTGGAACTGCGCAAGCACAAGGGCATGACGCTGGACGTGGCGCGCGACCGCATCCTCGACATCTCCTATTTCGCCACGATGATGGTCCACACCGGGCTGGCTGACGGCATGGTCTCCGGCGCCGCGCACACCACCGCCCACACCATCCGCCCCGCGCTGGAGATCATCCGCACGCGCCCGGGCGTCGAAACGGTGTCGAGTGTGTTCCTCATGTGCCTGTCCGATCACGTCCTGGCGTTCGGCGACTGCGCCGTCGTGCCCGATCCGAGCGCCGACCAGCTCGCCGACATCGCCCTGTCCTCGGCCGAGACCGCCGAGCGCTTCGGGATCGACCCCCGCGTCGCCCTGCTGTCGTACTCCACCGGCGATTCCGGTAGCGGCGCGGACGTGGACAAGGTCCGCGAGGCGACGGCCATCGTCCGTTCCCGCCTCGCCGAAGGACCCGGGGAAAAAGATGGGGACGACGACGACAACGCCACCACCGACGGCACCGACACCCTTCTCGTGGACGGCCCCCTGCAATTCGACGCCGCCATCGATCCCACGGTCGCCCAGAAGAAGATGCCGGATTCCCCGGTCGCGGGCCGTGCCACGGTGCTGGTTTTCCCGGACCTCAACACCGGCAACAACACCTACAAGGCTGTGCAGCGTACGGCGGGCGCGGTGGCGATCGGCCCGGTCCTGCAGGGGCTTCGCAAGCCGATCAACGACCTGTCGCGCGGCGCGCTGGTCGAGGACATCGTCAACACGGTGGCCATCACGGCGGTCCAGGCGCAGGGCCAGGTCTCCTCCGGCGCCCCGGCCCCCACCTCCAGCGCTCCAGCCACCGACGGCACCACCTCCAGCGCCCCCGCCTCCAGCTCCTCCTCCGACCAGAACGGGACCTCCTCATGACCCGCGTGCTCGTCATAAACTCCGGTTCCTCGTCGCTGAAGCTGCAGATCCTCGACACCGCCGTCGAGGAGGAGTTGGCCTGGGCGCTGGTCGAGCGGATCGGCGAGCCCACCGGCATCCTCACGGTCCGCCGCACGGCGCTGTCCGGGCAGTCGGCGGAGGAGCACACCGAGGAGGCCGCTTTCCCCGATCACACCGCCGCCCTCAGCCGCGTCCTCGAACTCGCCGCCGAGCTGCAGGTCCATCCCACGGATCTGGGGGTCGAGGCGATCGGCCACCGCGTGGTCCACGGCGGCCCGGATTTCCACCAGCCCGTTCAGGTCACGCCCGAGGTCGAGGCGGACATCGAGAAGCTCGAGCTCCTCGCCCCGCTGCACAATCCCGCCAACCTGCGCGGTATCCGCGTGGCCCGCGACCTTCTCCCCGGCCTGCCCCACGTGGCCGTGTTCGACACCGGCTTCTTCCACACGCTGCCCGCCGCGGCCCACACCTACGCGATCGACCGCGAGACCGCCCACCGCTGGGACCTGCGCCGCTACGGCTTCCACGGCACGAGCCACGAGTACGTCTCCCGCCGCACCGCGGACGTCCTCGGCAGGCCGTACGACGAGCTAAACCAGATCGTCCTGCACCTCGGCAACGGCGCATCCGCATCCGCCATCGCCGCCGGCCGCGCGGTGGACACGTCGATGGGTCTCACCCCGCTCGAGGGCCTGGTCATGGGCACCCGCCCAGGTGACGTCGACCCGGGCCTGATCATCCACCTGATCCGCGACCGCGGAATGTCACCGGAGGATGTCTCGACCCTGTTGAACCGGAAGTCGGGCCTGGAGGGACTGTCCGGTGCGCGTGACTTCCGGGCGTTGCTTGAAGGGGTCGACGACGACGACACCGACGCCGTCCTCACCTACGACGTGGTCATCCACCGCCTGCGACGGTATATCGGCGGTTACTGGGCGGTGCTCGGCAACGTCGACGCGATCACCTTCACCGCCGGCGTCGGCGAGAACGTCGCCCGTCTCCGGGCCGACTCGCTTGCGACTCTGGGCCAGTGGGGCGTGGAGATCGACCACGACGCCAAC
>NZ_JAALDM010000313.1 GCF_014144865.1 Dietzia aerolata
TGGCCGCGGTCGAGCCAGGCCATCTCGTCGAAGCCCTCGCGCCACACCGGCTGGTCGACGGGGCGGTCGCCGAGGTGGAGGAAGTTCTCCTTGAACTCGTCGATCCAGGTCTCGATCTGCGCCCGCAGGTCGGCGGGGATCTGCAGGTCGGCGGCCACGCCCTGGTCGTAGCCGGGATGGCCGGGCGGGAAGACGTCGGGCGAGGCCATGATGTACGGGCGGTAGTCGATGACCGGGTGGAGCGCGAGGAATGGTCGCGGCGGCGCCGGATCCGCCTGCATCCGGCACGCCGCACGGCACAGGTGCGACGGGCGCAGGCCGTGGAAGGTTCCGTCCGGCGAGACACGCATGGGTGCAGGGTATCGGCAAGGTGCGGATCATGCGTGAGCATCAGCGGCAGCGCCTGGCAGGGCTCGTGGTGAACGCCCGTCCCCGCGTCAGCCGCGCCGAGTACGACAACCTGCGCGCTCTCCTGCACAACGCCCGCCACCACGGCGCCGCGTCGCAGAATCACGCCGGGAACGAGGACTTCCGGGCCCACGTTCTGGGGCGCATCGCATGGGTCGGGGCGGGCGACGAGGTCCGCCGCGAGCGTCTGCTCGCCATGGCGGCCGAGGTCGACTGGGAGAACTGACCTGCGCGCCGGATTGCCTTCCCGCCGTGCCCGAGACGGCCTGACCGTCCACTACGGAAGTAGATCGGGTTCGGGAGTGTGTCGGCCTCGTCGTCGTCACTAACTCCCCGACCCCACCGACCCCCACCGACCTCTCCCCAACAGGCCGGCCTCAACCCAGCACATTACTGTGCGTCATTTACATACTGTGTGTCACGCACTATCGTGCTAGCCATGGGCACCAACGCCGAGGACACCGACGACCCCACCCTTCTCACCCACCTCCAAGAACTACGACGCGGCTCCGTAGTGCTGGCGAGCCTGCTGGCCTGCCGGACGCCGCGGTACGGATACGGACTGCTCACGACGCTGGCCGACGTCGGCATCGACACCGAGGCCAACACCCTCTACCCGCTCCTGCGCCGCCTCGAGAAGCAGGGCCTGCTCACGTCCAGCTGGGACACCGGCGAGTCGCGCCCCCGCAAGTACTACGAGACCACCCCGCTCGGCACCGACATCGCCGCGCGCCTGAACACCGAATGGCGGGCCCTGTCAGCCGCCTACACCGACCTCGAGGAGGCGGATTCCTGATGCGCACACTCACCGATCGCTACATCGCCGAGGTGGTCCGCCGCCTCCCGGAGGACCAGCGCGAAGACATCGCGACCGAGATCGCCGGCACCATCGAGGACATGGTGGCCGCCGAGCGCGAAGACCACGAGCACGACGACAACCAGAACCACGACGACGACAACGCCGCAGCCACCGGCGGGGCCGCAGACGCGGAGGTGGACGCGGAGCGGCTCGTTCTGAAGCGCCTCGGCGATCCTGCCGCGCTTGCTCGTCGCTATTCCGGCGCCCGCCAGTATCTGATCGGGCCCGACGTCTACCCGGTGTGGGCGCACGTCCTGCGCTGGCTGCTGCCGATCGCCGGGGCGTTCTCCGCGAGCGTCGGCGGCATCCTGTACGCCTCCACCACGCCGGATCCCCAGTTGGGTGGCCTGATCGGGGAGGTCATCAGCTCCGTGGCGGGGGCCCTGCTGTGGGTCTTCGCCGCCTGGACGCTGGTCGTGGTGATCGTGGAGCGGACCACCCCGGAGGGTGCGCGGTCACCGTTCGATGTGACCTCGTCCTGGGATCCCGATCGCCTCGAGGCCGCGCCAGACCGCCCCGAGACCCGGGCTAACGCCGTGGTCTCCCTGGTCCTGCTCGCGATCTTCGCCGCGCTGCCGTTCATCCCGTCGACGTTCCTCTATATAGGCCACCTGAACGGTGGCGAGCGTCTGGTGAATCCGGCCATCCCGACGCCGTGGATCGTCGGATACCTGCTGCTGATCGGCGTGCTGGCCCTGATCCAGGTGTGGCTGCTGCTCAGGCCCGCCCCGCAGCCGGGCCGGCTCGCCGTGGAGGTGTCCGTCGACGTGGTGTTCGGCGTCTTCCTCACCGCGCTCGCCCTGAGCCAGGACTCGCTCATCCACCCGGAGCTCGTGCCCGCGGACGGCGGCACCGTGACCACCGCGATCCGCTGGAGCGTGGTGGTGGCGATCTGGGCGATCGTGATCTGGGACCAGTTCGAGACCGTGCGGGCGTACCGGCGGGCCGGGCGGTGAGGCCCCCGGCCGCCGTCCGAGCCCGACACGGCCGAGTCCCACACGCCCGAGCCCCACACGGCCGGCC
>NZ_JAALDM010000314.1 GCF_014144865.1 Dietzia aerolata
GGTCGAGGGCGAGGAGGTCCGAGCCGGCGAGGTGATCGCCGCTGTGCACGCTGCCGACGCCGATCGGATCCCGGCCGCGCTCACCGAACTCGATGCGGCCCTGACGCTCGAGCCCGGCGGCCCCGCGAATGGCGGTGCAGCGGCCGATGCAGCTGGCAGGTCCGCTACCGGCGCTGGGGCTGGCGCTGCTGGTGGACCCGCGGGCGCCGTCGTCCACCGCATCCGCGGCTGGTGACCAACTCTTAGGGCATCGCGAAGAGACTTCTGCACACGTTTGCCGAGAGAGGGGTGTGCCGAACCCACTTCTCGATGGCGCGGCGACGCAGCAGGCGGAGCCAGGCAGCGCCAGGCGAGGCGGGTGTGCCGGGTGAGGCGGGTGTGCCGGGTGAGGTGGGCGGGCCAGGTGAGGTAAGCAGGCCAGGTGAGGCAAGCTGGCCAGGTGGGGCGAGTGGGGTCAGGTCATGTCCGGCGTGGTGACGAGCTGCTCCACGTCATCGACGAGGTCGCGCCACTCGGAGGACTCGTCGTCGTACGGCGCGGAGGGCTCGAGCAGCGTGGCGTCGTCCGGGTTCAGCACGTAGCGGATGAACCTGCGCAGCGAGGAGCCGCGGCCGGTCACCGACGACTCCAGCTCGGCGTCGCCGATGTAATTCGCCAGGTCCGTGATGAACTCCACCGCCAGCCCGAGCTGGTCGGAGTCGACCATGTCCGGGCCGACCTCGATATCGCGATCGAGACCGGCGAACACGTACACATTGTCGTCAGTGACGTGAACGTCGAGGCTGCCGTCGGTGGCGGCGATCTTGATCTGCTCGTAGGTGGCGACCCGGCTCAGCGTGGAGTCGTCATTGTCGGCGAGGTAGCGACCGAGCCCGCGGCCGCTGGTGAACACGTAGACCTGATCGCCGTCGCCCAGGAAGACCGGCCGATCGCCCAGGTAGCAGCGCAGGCTCAGGAACTCCTGATCCGCGAAAACGATGCGGATGGGGTCGATGCCGACCTTGGCCCAGATCGAACCCTCCGGGTAGCCGGCGGGGGAGGAGTCCTCGACCTCCGGCTCCTCCTCGACCTCGGGAAGCGCGGCCTCGGCAGTCTCGAGGTCGCGGCGGGCCTTCTCCACCTCGGCGGTGTCGAGCTTCGGCGAGGTGATGACGCCCTGGATCGCATCCAGCACGTCGTCCCAGCCCTTGGCCGCCGTCTTGCGGATGGACTTCCACAGCTTGAGGCCCTCGCGGCCGTAGAACTCGTCCATGCCATGCGTGACCGAGGCCAGGACGGGATTGCCGTTGAAGAACTTGGTGACCGTGTCCAGCTCGCACACCTCGCCGATCGACCGGGCGATCGCGAAGGACTGGTCGATCTCGTCGACCGAGGACTCGGTGGGGCTCTCACCGAGCAGCTCGAGAACCCCGACCAGGTCGTAGCAGTTCTCCTCCGCGGCGCGGAACTCCAGCACGTCCGACGACGCGAACTGCTCCCACGACGGATGGTCCTGCAGGTCCTGCTCGGCGCCACTGCGGACCAGCGCAAGGAGTTCGGCGGTCGAATCGAAGGCGTAGAGATCCTCGCCGAGGCCGAGGAACGCCTCCCAGTCGTCATTGTCCTCACGCCAACTGGGCGCCCAGAGGGTCGTGACGTCTCCCTCCGGGAGACCGAGCTCGATCGGGACTATGTCCTTGGCCATGTCGGCCAGCATATCCACGCCCGGTCAGCTGGTGCCACGGCCTCCCGGGCCTGTCGCGCCGTCAGTGCGTCATCCCTCCCGCAACGCCTCCTCCGCGGCCTGCTTCCGGCCGCCCACAGCCAGCGCCACCGAGCCCGACACCAGCTCCGCCCGTTGCGAGTTGGCCTGCTCCACGGCCTGGGACGTGGCCTCCAGGATCGACGCCGCTACCGTGTCCGACCCGTGCCTGCGAAGCCCTGCGGCCAACTGTAGGTCGACGACCGTGCCGCCCGAGTCGGCAGTGGCCGTGGCGAGCTCGTCCCGGCTGGAGGCCACCACCCGAAGGGTCTCCAACTGGCTGTGAGCGGATTCCCACTCCGCGGCAATACCGCGGAGCCGATCGAGGAAGGCCTCGACGTCCAGTCCGCCACCGCTCACGGGACGAGCTCCAGAGCCTCGTCGTCGTCGTCAAATTCCGAACGGTCCCATTCCGCACCGTCCCACTCCTCCTCCGCGCGACGTTCCAACAACTCGCGGGCCTCGCCCGCCGCGGCGGTGAGGGCGCGCAGGACCGCCCGCGCCACCTCCGACGACGCGCGGTCCAGGAGCTGATCGGGAACGGCCACACCGACCGGGACGCCGTCGATACCGACCTCGGCGACGACCCCGGACATCGGGTCCGTGTGGCGGCAACTCTCGGGGGTCATCCGCCGGTGGGACGGTAGAAACCGTAGAAGGACATGCCGATATTGTCGGTGCGCAGGCCCGAAACCGCTACGGGGTCCCCGGCCTCTACGATCTGGTCATTACCGATGTACATCGCCACATGGCCGTCCCACACCAGCAGATCGCCCGGCGCGAGATCCTGCTGCGAGACCTGCACACCCACGCCCTGCTCCTGCGCCAGCCGGGGGATCTCCACCCCGGCATCGCGATACGCCCACTGCGTGAGCCCGCTGCAGTCCAGCCCCTGGCCGGGCGTCGTCCCGCCCCACACATAGGGCACGCCCTGCTGGCTGAGGGCATTGCGCACGGCCCCGGCGGCCTGCTCGTTGGGGGCAGTGGCCGTGGAACCGTCCGGCAGGACCACCTCGACGCCGCTGCCGACGAAGCCCGAACCGGCATCCCCCGAACCCGCCGCGCCGGGGGTCATGGCCGACCCGGAACCGGAGTCGCCGGCAGCGGCGCCACCTCCGGCACCCGCTGCGCCC
>NZ_JAALDM010000315.1 GCF_014144865.1 Dietzia aerolata
CTCCGACGCCGCGGCCCTGGGCCGCGTCCTCCACGGAGTCGGCAACGGCGTCCCGGCTGACCCCTCGGCCGCGCCGAGTGCCGCCTCCACCACCGCTCCGGGCGACAGCGCTTCCACCGGCGCTTCCTCCACCGGTTCGCGCATCGAGGGCGTGGTGCAGGGCTCAATCATCGCGACCTACATGCACGGCCCTGTCCTGGCTCGGAATCCCGAGTTCGCGGACCTGCTGCTTTGCCGTGCGCTGGGCGTGGACTCGCTTCCGCCGGTCGACGTGCCGGCGGTGGAGCAGCTGCGGCGGGAGCGCATCGCCACCGCCCGTCGCTGAGCCCTCCTCTTCAGCAGTTGCCTGACATCGCATCGCGGCTGCCTGACAATTTGTGCGAATCTGATGCGAGATTTCGCTCAGAATGTCTGGCAGCTGGACATCGATGTCTTGCAACTGCGGGCTCTCCTGCTTCAGGCAACGGTCTGACGTCTGCCGGGGGTGGGCATACCCCACTGAAGGCCCGATCGCCGGAGTTGGCGCCGCGTTGTGACTTACCCTCTGGGACATGTGTGAACACCACGGTTCCGGATCCCTCGCCGCCGGAGCTTCAGCTCCTGATCCCGCGGTGGAGGCGGCGCACGTGCGCGGGTTGTGGGAGCCGCTGGGACTGCCGGGCATCATCGACGTCCACACACATTTCATGCCGAAGAACGTGATGGACAAGGTCTGGGAGTACTTCAGTGCGGCCGGACCCAAGATCGGTCGCCCGTGGCCGATCACCTACCGCGAAGCCGAGGACACCCGTGTCGAGCGGCTGCGGTCCTACGGGGTGCTGGCGTTCTCGTCGATGCTGTATCCGCACAAGCCCGACATGGGGGCGTGGCTCAACTCGTGGTCCGCGGAGTTCGCCGAGCGGCACCCCGACTGCCTGCACACGTCAACGTTTTTCCCCGAGCCGAGCGCCGACGACTACGTCCGGCAGGCGCTCGAGGCGGGCACGAAGGTGTTCAAGTCCCACATCCAGGTGGGTGAGTACGACCCCCGCGACCCGCTGCTCGACCCGGTGTGGGGCCAGCTGGCCGAGGCCCAGGTGCCGACGGTCATCCACTGCGGCGGCGGGCCGGTCCCCGGAACGTTCACCGGGCCGGAGCCTGTGGCCGACGTTCTCGAGAAGTTCCCTACGCTTCCGCTGATCATCGCGCACATGGGGATGGGCGAGTACTCGGAGTTTCTGGATCTGGCGCAGCAGTTCCCGAACGTCTACCTGGATACGACGATGGCGTTCACCGATTTCGTCGAGGAGACGATGCCATTCCCGCCATCGGAGCGCGGACGGCTGACGGATCTGGGCGACAAGATCCTGCTCGGAACGGATTTCCCGAACATCCCGTATCCGTACGCCGAGCAGCTCGAGGCGATGATCCGGCTCGAGTTGGGCGAGGACTGGCTACGGGCGGTCTGGCATGGAAACGCCGCCCGACTGTTCGGCCTCTGATCGATCGGATCGATCCCTGTCGGAGGACTGCTGGGGCGTCGGCCAGGTCAGATCGGGGTCAGCGGGCTCGGGCGGAGGCGGTGGCACGTCGCCGGACGCGGGCTCAGGCGGGGGCGGCGGTGTGTCGTACTGCTCGGGCTGGAGAACGTGACCCGAGCGCGGCGGGTGCGGCTGCGGCTGCGGCTGCGGCTGCGGGTGGCCCTGACTCTGGACCTGCCCCTGGGCGCGCTCGCCGGAGAGGATGCGCCGCCCGGACAGTGCACTGCCCAGGGTGAGTTCGTCTGCGAACTCGAGGTCGGCGCCCATCGGCAGACCCGACGCCAGGCGGGACACCACGAGGTCGGGAAACGGGCGCAGCAGCCGCGCGAGGTAGGTGCTGGTGGCCTCGCCCGTGGTGTTGGGGTCGGTGGCGATGATGATCTCGGCGATCTCGGCGCCCTCGAATTCCTGGCCGACGCGTCGCATCAGGCCGGCGATGCGTAGTTCGTTGGGCCCGACGCCGTTGATGGGATCCAGTGCTCCCCCGAGCACGTGGTACAGCCCGTTGAATTCGCGGGTGCGCTCGATGGCCTCGATGTCCTTGGGCTCCTCGACGACGCACACCAGGCTGGGGTCGCGGCGGGGGTCGGAGCAGATGCGGCAGCGTTCGGCTGCGGCGACGGTGCCGCAGATCTCGCAGTAGGTGACGCCCTCGACGACGGCCTGGAGCGCCGTGCGGAGACGCTCGACAGACTCCGGCTCGGCCTGCAGCAGGTGGAACGCCAAGCGCTGTGCGGACTTGGGACCGATGCCCGGCAGCTTGCCGAACTCGTCGATGAGGTTTTGAACCGGTCCTTCGTACATCGCACTTTCCCGTAGGTCTCACTGTCCCGGCGGCGAGAACCCCGTCGGGTGGTGGGCCGGAGCGGCCGTGGTGACCAGCCGTCCGACCCACGGTGCGGGGCCCGAATCGCGCCGGGCCCCGCGGGCTCACATTCCGAGGCCGCCCATCATGTCGCCGAGGCCGCCGCCGGAGGCCAGCGGGCCGAGGCGGGTCTCGGCGAGCTCCTGGACCTTCGTGTGCGCGTCGCCGAAGGCGCCGACGAGCAGGTCCTGCAGGGTCTCAACGTCCTCCGGGTCGACGACCTTCGGGTCGACGGTCACGCCGGTGACCTCGCCGGTGCCGCGCATGGACACGGTGACGAGCCCGCCGCCGGCCTGGCCGTCAACGGTGCT
>NZ_JAALDM010000316.1 GCF_014144865.1 Dietzia aerolata
AGGGCGGCCCCCACCTCGTCCCCGTACTGGGCGTGCAGGACCTCGCGGGCGTGGCCACTGGCCCGGTGCAGCTCGGTCCGGGCGTCGAGGACCCGCGCATGTGCGGCAGCGAAGTCGCCCGGCCGGGCCGACCTGCCGTCGCAGAGGTGGGCGAGCGTCAGCGCCGACACCAGCTGCACGTCCCGCAGGCCCCCGGCCCCGTGCTTGAGGTCGGGCTCGGTGAGGTGGGCTATCACTCCCGCGCGCTGGCGCCTGGCCGCGGCCGAGGCCACCAGGTCGTCGTACCGCGAGGCGATCTGGCCGCGCCACTGGCGGCGGGCGCCATCAACAACCAGCGCACCCAGATCCGGGTCCCCCGCCAGCACGCGGGCATCCAGCAGGCTGAGCCCCGCGCAGACATCGGACGCGGCGACGGCCAGGCTCTGGTCCACCGTCCGGACGCTGTGGTCCAGCCCGATCCCCGAATCCCAGAGCGGGTACCACAGGCGGTCGGCGATCGCGGCCAGCTCGCGGTCCGGGCGCCGCTCGTGGACGAGCAGCAGGTCCAGGTCCGAGAACGGGAGGACCTCGCGGCGCCCCAGCCCGCCGAGCGCGATGAGAGCGAACCCGCTGGCCTGCCCGATGCCCGCCTCTTGCGCCAGCAAACCGAGCTCGCGCTCATACAACGCGCACAACGTCCGCCGCAGCTCCGCCGCGGAAAGGTCCGCGTGGCCCCGGCTCAGTAGATCCGCGCGTCCATCCCTGAGTGCCTGCGCCCGATGACTGCCGAATGTCCCGCTCATCGTCGACTCCTCCCCCGCGTTCCCCCGCGGCCGCGCTAGATGGCGGCCGGGCCCTGTTCGCCGGTGCGGACGCGGACGATGCTCTCGACCGGGGTGACCCAGACCTTCCCGTCGCCGATCGTCCCGGTGCGGGCGGCGTCGACGACCAGCGTGATGACGGTGTCAACGGCGTCGTCGTCCACCACCACCTCGACCTTGATCTTGGGGACGAAGTCCACGGCGTATTCCGCGCCGCGGTAGACCTCGGTGTGTCCCTTCTGGCGGCCGAAGCCCTGGACCTCGCTGATGGTCAGGCCGTGGATGCCGGCCTGCTCGAGTGCGGCTTTGACGTCGTCAAGCGTGAACGGCTTGATGATTGCGGTGACGAGCTTCATGTCGTGATTCCTTCTTCTCTGTCCGTCTGTGCGTATATCCGGCTCAGCGGATCAGTGCGGTGGTGGAGGGCTCGTATGCGGTCTCGGCGTGCTGGGTGCCATCGATTCCCGACTGTTCGTCGGCCGCGTCGATCCGCCAACCGAGCGGCTTGCACAGGGCCCAGGCGATCGTGGTCATCACCGCGGTGAACCCCAGGGCGACCACCGCGATCACCGCCTGGATGACCAGGAGTTTCCAACCGTCGGCGGAATAGAACAGTCCGGCCGCGGTGTCGAACGTTCCGGTGGCGAACAATCCGATCGCCACGGTGCCCCACAGTCCGGCGACCAGGTGGACGCCCACCACGTCGAGGGAGTCGTCGTATCCGAAGCGGTACTTCAGCCCCACCGCGAGTGCGGAGAGGATTCCGGCGACCGCGCCCAGGGCAACGGCACCGAGCGGACTGACCGAACCGGCGGCTGGCGTGATGGCCACGAGTCCGGCTACCACGCCGGAGGCGGCACCGAGGCTGGTGGCGTGGCCGTCCCGGATGCGTTCGGCGACGAGCCAGCCGAGCATCGCTGCTGCCGTGGCCGCGGTGGTGTTGACCCACGCCAGGCCGGCCGCGCCGTTGGCGCCGAAGGCCGATCCCGCGTTGAAACCGAACCAGCCGAACCACAACAGTGCGGCGCCGAGCATGACCAGCGGCAGGTTGTGCGGCCGATACGCGGTGCGCCCGAACTCCAGGCGCTTGCCGATGAGCAGGACCAGGACCAGAGCCGCGATTCCCGCGTTGATGTGGACGACGGTGCCGCCGGCGAAGTCGATCGGGGCCACCGCTGCGGTCAGGCCGCCCTCACCGTCGTCGACGGTGCCGAAGATCTTCGCCGCGATCCCGTTCTCCGAGTGGGACAGCAGGCCGCCACCCCACACCATGTGCGCGAGTGGGAAGTAGGCCAGCGTCACCCAGATGCCGGCGAACGCCATCCATGTTCCGAACTTCACGCGCTCGGCCAGTGAGCCCGAAATGAGTGCCACCGTGATGATCGCGAAGGTCACCTGGAAAGCGACATCGACGACCTGCGGGTAGGCACCCGATCCGGAGGCCACCCACCCCGAGGCATCGCCGATCACTCCGGAGAGACCGAACATCTCGAACGGGTTGGCAAACACTCCGCCGACGGACTGACCGCCGTAGGACATCGACCAGCCCCACAGCAGGTAGATGATCCCGACCAGTCCCATCGAGCCGAACGACATCATCATCATGTTGAGCACGGACTTCTGTCGCGACATCCCACCGTAGAAGAGCGCCAGTGCGGGTGTCATGAGCAGCACCAGTGATGCCGCCATGAGCATCCAGGCCGTGTCTCCCGTATCGAACTCACCTGTCACGGTTCGCCTCCTGCTCATTCGTCGAGGAGCGGCTTGTCGCTCCCCCGTCTGAGACAAGAGATTTCCGTCGAGGTGTTGCGGCGGGTGCGCGCCAGTGTTTCCGATCCGTTACGTGCGGGACCCGATCGTTCCGATTGTGTGTCGTGCTCCTCACCGCACGCCGGACCGCCGGAAATGCCACAGCCGCGCCTCTCAGGTGCAGCCGCTCCGGATATATCGGGAGCGGCTGCACCTGAGAGGCGCGGCTGTCAGCGTCAGCACGCCGGTGCGGGTCAGGTGCCGAGAAGTGCGTTGACGAACGCCTCGGGGGTGAACGGTGCGAGGTCGTCGGCGCCCTCGCCCAGTCCCACGAGTTTCACCGGCACGCCGAGCTCATGCTGCACCTGGAACACGATGCCGCCCTTGGCGGTGCCGTCGAGCTTGGTGAGGACGACGCCGGTGATGTCCACGACGTCCTTGAACACGCGTGCCTGCATCAGACCGTTCTGGCCGGTGGTCGCGTCGATCACGAGCAGGACCTCGTCCACCTCGGTCTTCTTCTCCACCACACGCTTGACCTTGCCGAGCTCGTCCATCAGTCCGGTCTTGGTGTGGAGTCGGCCGGCGGTGTCGACGAGCACGGCGTCGACCCCGGTCTCCACGCCGCGAGCGACCGCGTCAAACGCGACGGAGGCCGGGTCCGCCCCCTCCTTGCCGCGGACGACCTCGGCGCCGACACGCTCGGCCCAGGTCTGGAGTTGGTCCGCGGCCGCGGCGCGGAAGGTGTCGGCGGCGCCCAGGAGGATGGCGCGACCGTCCGCGACGAGCACGCGCGCGAGCTTGCCGGTCGTGGTGGTCTTGCCGGTGCCGTTGACGCCCACGACGAGGAGCACCGCTGGCGTGCCGTCGTTGGGCAGTGCCTTGAGCGAGCGGTCGTACTCGGGGTGGAGATTGTCGATGAGGGTCTGGCGCAGAAGGTCGCGGACCTCGGCTTCGGTGCGCACCTGGCGGGTGGCGATCTCCTCGCGGAGGGTGTCCACGACACGCTGAGTCATCGCGGCGCCGAGGTCGGCCATGATCAGGGTGTCCTCGATCTCCTCCCAGGCGTCCTCGTCCAGGTCGCCCGCGCCGAGCAGTCCCAGCAGTCCCTGCCCGACGGAGTTCTGTGACCTCGAGAGTCGACCACGGAGACGGTCGAGTCGACCGGCGGACGGATCGATGCGCTCGATCGGCGCGACCGGCTCCGGTGCGCCGGTGATGACGTCCGGTGAATGGACGGGCAGGTCCTCGTCGGGAACGTCCTCCGGAGCCACCACCGGCTCGACAGTTGCGGGCTCCACGACGACGGTCTCGGGGCTGGGCCCGGGTTCGATGTCGGGCTCGGGCTCGGGGAACTGCTCGCCCTCGGACGGGGCCGGCGTCTGCGGCTTCTCCGTCGGTGCGCTCGGCGCATCAGGGGACGCGGGGGCCGTGGACGCCGCCGGCGCTGCGGGGGCGCTCGGCGCTTCAGGTGAAGCGGGCGCTGTGGGCGCCGCGGATGCTGGGTCCTTCGGCGCGGTGGTCTCCCGCGGCAGCGGCTCCTTCGGCGGGGTCGCGGTGGCGGCTCCCCCGGCCTGGGTGAACGAGAAACCCGCACCTGCCTGGTAGTTGCCCGAGCGCTCCTGCTGCGTGAGCTCCTTGTGCTCCTCGGGCTTGGTCAGGCTGATCTGTCGCTTCTTGCGGAGCTGGAGCCCCACGACGAGCGCGAGGACGACCAGCAGCAGAACGACGACTACGGCAACGATGATCCAAGTGGTGGTGGTGTTCACGGTGCCCAGTATGGCCGAATACCCCCGAATCGCTCACCGGTGCCATGCCGGTCGCGATCTCGGCCCCGGGCGTGGCGGCGCGACCTAGACTCACGCTCGTCGCCTGAGGAGGTGCCCGCCCGTGGCCGAGGTAGTCGCCCCGTCGTCACCCGCCAGCCCATCGTCCGCGCCGCGCCGGCACAGGACGCCGACCCACCGCCCACCCGGGTTTCCCACCTGGGCTGCCAAAACCGTCATGGCGGTCACCGGGCTGGTGTTCACCGCCTTCGTCGTGGTGCACATGATCGGCAACCTCAAGGTCTTCTCCGGTGCCGAGCACTTTGACGGGTACGCCCACTGGCTGCGCACACTGCTCGAGCCGCTGTTCCCCTATCAAGGGGTCCTGTGGACACTTCGGGTGGTGCTGGTGGTGTGCCTCCTCGCACACGTGTGGTGCGCGGCGATACTGGTCAGGCGATCCCGGTCGGCCGCGGGCCCCCATCGTCGCCGAACCCGTCCCGGAACCGCGTCATTCGGGGCGCGGTCGATGCTCGTC
>NZ_JAALDM010000317.1 GCF_014144865.1 Dietzia aerolata
CTGCAAGCCGATCCAAACCGGTCTCGCGCCCGGCGAACCCGGCGATGCCGATGAGGCCGCGCGGCTGTCCGGCGTGAGCCGCGTGCTGGAGGTGCGGCGGCTGGCCGATCCGCTGGCACCCGAGACCGCCGCCCGCGTGGCCGGGTTGCCGCAGTCCACGCTCGACGAACTGGTGACGCCGATTCAGGAGTGGCTCGACTCCCCCGGCGATCCGTCGGCGCCGGGCCGGCTGGATCTCATCGAGGGTGCCGGCGGTGTGCTGGTGCGACTGGGCACCGACCTGACGATTCTCGACCTGGCCGCCGCGCTCGAGGCTCCGCTCGTGGTGGTGGCGCGAGCCGGACTCGGGACGCTCTCGGACACCGAACTCACCGTGCGCGCGATCAGGTCCGCGGGGCTGGCGTGTGCGGGGATCGTGGTCGGTTCGTGGCCGGCGGAGCCGTCGCTGGCAGAGCGCTGCAACCTCGGGGACCTGCCGCGATTGACCGGGGTGCCGGTGATCGGGCGGATCCCCGTGGGCGCCGGGAAGCTCTCACCGGAGGAGTTCGCGCGGCAGGTTCCGGAGTGGTTCGGGGTGGATGCGGGGGCTGCGCAGCCGTAGCGTTCTACACGTACTTCTGGATGGAGCTCAGCTATCTGTATCGCGGACGCTGTAGCGACGACGGACGCGCTCGCCGAGCTCAGTCACGCTAATGGTCCCCCGTGCGTATGCGAGCTGGTCATTGCGTGTCGCGGCCGTGCTTGCCCCACCTTCCAATTCGGTACTCCGTCGGGCCGAACGAATGGCACGGACTCGCCGCCGCCGGAGGCAACCTCGCTGCGACGCAGGGAAATCGTTCAGAACTGAGTGCCGCCGAGTACGTCCGCGCCATGCGCGAGCATCGAGCCTCGGGGAACCCTGCCCCCTATGGCCTCTCCTCGGCCTAGCTAATCCGCTCCGCGAGCGTAGCCACCCCGTCCCCGGAGAGCTGGTCGAGATAGTCGGGCCGACCGGCCATCGCCATGACCAACGCGAGCACCGGGCCCGCGACCTCGGGGCCGTCACCGGCAGAGAAGTCACTGTCGGTCGCCCGCAACGACAGCCCCTTGACCGCGGTCTTGCTGTTCACCGTGAAGTCGCGGGAGGCATAAAACTTGGCGACCTCGGTGACGGCGTCCGCGTCGGCGCGGCTCGGTAGATCCAGGGGCCGGCGGATATCCTCCGAGTGCACGATCGCCTCGCCCAGGTACGCGGGCAGATCCCCGGTCGGCGCGACGGTCGAGTCGATCACCGCGCGAAAGCGATCCAGGGTCTCCTGCGGCGTGGCGCCGAGATGCTCACGCAGGCGCCGCTCGTTGTGCACGGCAGGCCGGAATCCGGCCGCGGCGATACTGCGCATCCAC
>NZ_JAALDM010000318.1:0-8596 GCF_014144865.1 Dietzia aerolata
GAGCAGGCCGAGCAGCGCGAAGGATGGCACGGTCAGCGCCGTGGCGGCGAGCCCGGTCGCCACCGCGGACCCGGTGCGGCTGCGGTACACGGCCACCCCGATCGCGACCGACAGCACTGTTGCCAGCAGCACCGCCTGCACCGTGGCGCTGACGTGCTGCCAGGAGTCCGTGGCCAGCTGGACCCGGCGGGTGGTCAGGAAGTCGATCAGGGCGGTCATCGTGTCCCGGCTCTGTATGTGGTGACTATGTCTGTAGTGATTCTGTACGTGCTGACTCTGTATGCGCTGACTTTGTACGTGGGTGGCTCGGTCTGCGGTGTGCTCACGGTAGCGAGTTGCACACGTATTGAGGGGCGAGTCGGGGGATCCGGTCGGCGATTGTCGGACCCCTGGGGCACGATGGGGGCATGACTCCACGGCCCACCCGCACCCTCGGACCGGACCAGATCGAGCGCCTCGACGAGATGTTCGCGGCGAGCGGTCGGATCGCGCGTCGGCATTTCTACGGTGACCTCGCGGATCTCGCGGCGGCGGACAAGAACGCCGGGCCCGCCGGTGGCTCCGCAGGCGGCCGCAGCGGCGAGGCTGGCGGGAGCACCGGCGGCTTTGACCCGGTCACCGAGGCTGACCGCGCGATCGAGGAACTCCTGCGCGCCGGCATCCAGGCCGTCTCGCCGGGCGATGCGGTGGTGGGCGAGGAGAACGGGCGGACCGGCCCGGCCGACGCTGCGCGCACCTGGTACCTGGATCCGATCGACGGCACCAAGGCGTTCCTCACCGGCATGGCGGGTTGGGGCACGCTCGTCGGCGTGGTCGAGGACGGTCGCGCGGTGGCGGGGTGGATGGACCAGCCGGTGCTCGGCGAGACCTTTGCCGCGGTGGGCGGCCGCGCGACGCTGCGGCGCACGGATGCCGACACGGGCCGGCCCCTGACCACCGAGCTGCGCACGTCGGACTGCACGGAGCTGTCCGAGGCGATCCTCTACACCACGCATCCGTCAATGTTCGGTGATGCCGGCGAAGTGCGCGACCGCTACGACGAGCTCGGCCGCCGCGTCCGCCTCCAGCGCTTCGGCGGCGACTGCTACGCCTACTGCATGCTCGCCGCCGGTCGGGTGGATCTGGTGGTCGAGTCCGACCTGAATTCCTACGACATCGTGGCGCTCATCCCGATCATCGAGGCCGCGGGCGGCGTCATCACCGGGCCGGACGGCGCGCAGCCGATCGAGGGCGGCACCGTGGTCGCTGCCGCCACGCCGGAGTTGGCGGAGCAGGCGTGGGCGGTGCTGGGCCGCGCATGAGACGGCAGCCGTGACCGGGTCCCTGGCATGACCGAGTTGCGCCCGTGACCGAGCCCCTGTTCGGCGTCCGCCGCGAGCCGTCGATCCTCGCCCCCGGCGCGGTGCACGTGCCCGACTGGCTCAGCCGTGAGCAGCAGGAATACCTCCTGCAGGCCTGCGTGGACTGGTCTGCGGCGAACGCGCCACGCACGATCGTGCTGCCGGGAGGGGGCCGCATGTCGGTCCGAACCTTCAGCCTGGGGCGCCACTGGTCGCCCTATAGATACGACGACGACAACGCCACCCCACCCATCCCCGACTGGCTCGTGCGAGCTGCCCGTTCTGCGCTGACCTCGGCCGCGGAGATCGATCCTGCCGCGGCTACTCGCGACTCCGGCACCGCTGGCCCGGGCCCGACCGGCCACGCGCCCGGCCCAGCCGAGTACACGCCCGACGCAGCACTGGTGAACCTCTACGGCCGTGGAGCCACGATGGGTCTGCATCAGGACCGCGACGAGGCCAGCGGTGACCCGGTCGTCTCGTTCAGCCTCGGCGACGCGTGCACGTTCCGCTTCGGCACGCCCGAGCATCGCGGCCGCCCATACACGGACGTGCGGCTCGAGTCGGGCGACCTGGTGGTATTCGGCGGGCCCTCGCGGATGGCGTTCCATGGTGTGCCCAAGGTCCACGACGGCTCCGCGCCTAGCTGGTGCCGCGAGGTGCTGGGTGCAGAGCCGGGACGGGTCAACATCACCCTGCGACGTACGACATAGCCCCGCGGTGCACGGGGTCGGCCTGCGCACCTACCCTGGCGCTATGAACTCTTCGTCATCTTCCGGTCGTGGCCTCACCATCGCGTGGGTCGTCCTCGTGGTGCTCCTGGCCATGATCGCCGCGGCAGTGACGTGGGTGGTCTCAGAGCGGACGTACGGGCCGAGCGAGCGCACGATGAGCGCCAAGACCCAGGTCGCGGCCGGATCCGAGTACACCGACGAGGCTGCCGGGCTGACCTTCCGTGTTCCGGAGGGCTGGATGGCGGAGTCCGGGCCGATGCCCTTCGGCACTACCGCGATGATGCCGGAGGAGATGTCCGCAAAGGGCGGGCTCGTGTTCATCGGCGCGCTGACCCCGGAGATGCTGGGCGGGCAGGACGTCAACAATGAGCAGGCGGCTGTCGCACTGGCCAACTCCATCGGTCAGTCGGTTCTTCCGATTCCGGTCCGCCCCGTCGGCGAGCGTGCCGACGAGATCTCGACCCGGGTCGGCGACGGAACGTCAGTGTGGGTCCGTGTCGTCGGGGCTGGTCAGCAGCAGATGCTCGGGCCGGATGGCGCGCTGATCTATTCGGCGGTCGTCGGGGAAGGCGACTCTCGCTTCTGGCTCACCTACATCGGCTCCCCGGCCGACGGCAGCATGGTTTCCCCGGCCGCCGACTGGGCCGAAGCGATCGTCAAGAAGTTCGAACTCGCCGAGGACTTCGCGCCAGCAGGTACCGCCTGAGCCGGCCCGGCTCGCGCAGCCTCACGCTCAGCTGGGCTTTGGCGCCTCGCAGGCGATTCTGACTCGCCCTCACAACGCCAAGAGGGTTCCGCACGTTCGCTCTCGCGTTTCGTGTGCGGAACCCTCTTGCGGATGTGGTGCTCTTGCGGATGTAGTGCGGGGTGCGCGTAGGGCTATGGGTAAGGCGCGCAGCGTGCGCTTTCTGGTCAGAGCGCGGTGACGACCTCGTCGTAGTCCAGGCGCGGCAGACGATCGAACCAGGCGCCGTCGGTTGCGGGCTTGCCGATGTTGATCGCGACGAGCACGCGGTGACGGCCGTCGGGGAAGAACTCCTTGGAGATCGCCTCGGCGTCGAAGCCGGTCATCGGGCCAGCGGCCAGGCCGGCGGCGCGGATGCCGAGGATGGCGTAGCCGATCTGCAGGCCGGCGTTGAGCTCGGCGGTGCCGGTCCGGGCGTCCTCGGAGCTTGCGAACATGTCACGGGCGCCGGGGAAGTGTGGGAACTGCGTGGGCAGCTCGTCGTGGAAGTCCACGTCGGCGGCGAGCAGCGCGACGGCCGGGGCGGCGTCGGTCTTGGCGCGGTTGCCCTCCGCCATGAGCGGGAGAAGGCGGGCCTTGGCCTCCTCCGAGCGCAGGACCAGCACGCGCAGCGGCTGGGAGTTCATCGAGGTGGGAGCCCACTTGACCAGGTCGTAGATAGCCTCGAGCTGCTCATCCGTCACCGGCTCGTCGGTGAAGGCGTTGGCGGTGCGGGCCTCGCGGAACAGGAGATCCTGGGCGGCCTCGTCGAGCTGCAGTTCGTTGCGGGCATCCAAAGAAGTTGTCATGTCTATTAGAACGGCCCGGCGGCCCGAGGTCATTCCCCGGGCCGCCGTGATCCCTGGCACATCACCAATTCGGGAGAGATTGTGCGAGGGGAGGGCGGCGCCAGCCCGCGAGGGGAGAGCGGCGCCAGCCCGCGAGGGGGAGCGGCGCTGGCCCGCCCGGGGTCAGGGGCGCTTGCGGGTGAAGCCCACCACCGGGTTGCCGCCGGCCAGACCCTCGACGGGCGCCACCATGTTCTCGACCTGCTTGCGGGCCTGCTCGCGGACCGGGGTGTCCGGATCGAGCACCGACATGTACTCCTTGTGCTCGGCCAGCGCATCGATCGCCGGCTCGACGAAACCCGTGACCTCCACATAGTGGCTCGGCTGGGGATCGGACTCGAACCACATCTGCGGCCGGCCCTCGCGGGCGTCCACGCCGACCGCGGCCACCAGGTCGTCGTAGGCGGCGCCCACCGCGTCACCGAACTCCATGTGATCGGACTGATTGGGAAAGCCCGGCGCGAACTCCGGGCCCGAGTACAACGACACGACGATATCCGGTCGGTGCTTGCGGATCGAGTCGGCGATCGCATCGCGTAGCTCGGTGTTGTTGACGATCCGACTGTCCGGGAACCCCAGAAACTCCACGACCTCCACCCCGACATGCGCCGCCGAGCGCCGCTGCTCCTCCTCGCGGATCGGCCCCGCCACCTCGGGAGCCATACCCTCGATGCCCGCCTCACCACTGGACGCGAGCACATACACGACACTGCGACCCTCGGCCGTCCAGCGGGCCACCGCCGCGGACATGCCGTACTCGGGGTCATCCGGGTGCGCCACCAGAATCAGGCAGCGGGTCCAGTCGGTGGGGAAAGGCTCGGGCAGGGCGGCGTTCTCGGGCCGGGCCCCGGGCTGGTCGTCCGTGTTCGACTGATCGCTGGAATCGCTCATGGCACGAGTATGGCCCCGATCGGGTCCGTCACGCCCGAACTCACGGAAGGACGCGGTCGTAGACTCGACACTGAACTCGATGGTGTTGTCGTCGTCGTCAAATTTTTTCCTGGAGGTCCCTCAGATGTCCGCACTCTTTCCCGACTACCGCCCCTCCTGGGAGACCGAGGACCACGCCCTCCTGCGCGAGCACGCCCGGGCGTTCTTCGCCAAGGAGATGTCCCCCAACCAGGAGAAGTGGGCCGAGCAGAAGCACGTCGACCGCGAGACTTGGCTCCGCACCGGCGAGGCCGGACTCATCTGCCTCGACGTGCCCGAGGAATACGGCGGCCAGGGCGGCGACGCCGGCATGGAATACCTCGTCACCGAGGAACTCGTCTACTCCGGCGACACCGCGTTCGGCATGGGCGTCGGCTCCACGATCACCCCGCACTATGTGGCCAACTACGCCACCGAAGAGCAGAAGAAGGCCTGGCTGCCCAAGATCTGCTCCGGCGAGTGGATCTCCGCCATCGCCATGACCGAGCCCGGCGCCGGCTCCGACCTGCAGGGTGTGCGCACCACCGCCAAGCGTGACGGCGACGACTACATCATCAACGGCTCCAAGACCTTCATCTCCAACGGCGGCTCCGCCGACTTCGTGGTCGTGGTGGCCAAGACCGACCTCGACGCCGGCCACAAGGGCATGGCCCTGTTCGCCGTCGAGGCCTCCACCCCCGGCTTCGAGCGCGGCCGCGTCCTGGAGAAGATGGGCCGCCACGGCGCCGACACCGCCGAACTGTTCTTCAACGACATGCGCGTCCCCGCCGCGAACATCCTCGGCGGCGAGGAGGGCCAGGGCTTCTACCAGCTCATGAACCAGCTGCCGCGCGAGCGCCTGGCCATCGCCGTGGACGCGCTCGCCATGGCCGAGGCCGCCGTCGTGGAGACCATCGAATACACCAAGGAGCGGCAGGCGTTCGGCAAGCCGATCCTCGACTTCCAGAACAGCCGCTTCGAGCTCGCGCACTGCAAGACGCAGGTCATGGCCACCCGCACCTACGTCGACTACTGCATCGAGCAGGAACTCGCCGGCAAGCTCGACGCCGTGACCGCCTCCATGGTCAAGATGCAGGCCACCGACATGCTCGACGACGTGGTGGACCGCTGCCTCCAGCTCTTCGGCGGCTACGGCTACATGATGGAGTACCCCATCGCGCAGAAGTTCGCCGGGGCCCGCGTCATGCGGATCTACGGCGGCACCAACGAGATCATGAAGGAGGTCATCGGCCGGGCGCTCTGACCTGGCGTTGACGGGCCGGAGCGCGGGCCGGGCGTGATCAGCTGAGCCGGTCGATGATCTCGACGAACTCTTCCGCGTAAGCCAGGTGCTTGCGCAGACGCTCGAGACGTTCCGTGGCCTCGGCTCCGATCTCGGAGATGGTGGTCGCGGCGTCGTCGTCAAATCTGGCGCCTTGACCCTCGCCTCCGGCGACATCACCACCCGCGCTGCCACCTCCGGCGCCGAGGGTGTCGAGCGCGCGGCAGAAGTCCTTCATCCGGTCGAGGCTGAACCCCAGTGGTTTCATGCGGCGGATGAGGAGGAGGCGCTCGACGTCGGCCTCGGTGTAGAGGCGGAACCCACCGGGGGAGTGGGCGGACGGGCTGACCAGGCCGAGCTCGTCGTAATGGCGCAGGCTGCGGATCGACAGGGCGGTGCGCTCGGCGACCTCCCCGATCTTCATGGTCTGCTCGCCCTGAATTTCCCCGGCCACAACTCTCCCGCTACGGTAGGTTTCTACTCTCTCGTGGCGAGAGAGTTCGACTCTAGACTGTAGGTGATCAGTGAACAGCGGGCCCACGGCGAGCGAGACGCGCCGGACGAGTGAACTGCCGGCCACAGAGTTCCCGACCGGCGTGTGGGCGTCGTTCCGCGCGGCGTTCTCGTCCCCGGCCCGGCTGCGGACCGAGGTGCTCGCCGGCCTGGTGGTGGCGCTGGCGCTGATCCCCGAGGCGATCTCGTTCTCGATCCTCGCCGGAGTCGACCCGCGGGTGGGACTGTTCGCGTCGGTGACCATGGCCGTGGCGATCGCGTTCACCGGCGGCCGGCCGGCCATGATCTCGGCGGCTACGGGCGCGGTTGCACTGGTCATCGCCCCCGTCGCGGCCGACCACGGCCTCGACTATCTCATCGCGACCGTCCTGCTGGCCGGCGTCCTCCAGATCCTGCTGTCGCTGCTCGGCGTGGCCAAACTGATGCGATTCATCCCGCGGTCGGTGATGATCGGCTTCGTCAACGCGCTCGCGATTCTCATCTTCTCCGCGCAGATCCCCCACCTGCTGGGCGTGCCGTGGCTCGTGTATCCGCTGGTGGTGGCGGGAATCGTGATCATGGTGGGCTTCCCGAAACTGACCACGGTCGTGCCGGCGCCGCTGGTGGCCATCGTCGCAATTACTGCCGTCGTGGTCGCGGTGGGGTGGAACGTGCCCGATGTGTCGCAGCAGGGCGAGCTGCCGACCACGTTGCCGTCGTTGCTCTTCCCCGACGTCCCACTGACACTGGACACCCTCCAGATCATCGCCCCCTACGCGCTGGCGATGGCGCTGGTCGGGCTCATGGAATCGCTCATGACCGCCAAGCTGGTCGACGACATCACCGAGACCCACTCCGACAAGACCCGCGAGGGCTGGGGCCAGGGCATCGCCAACCTCGTGACCGGCTTCTTCGGCGGTATGGGCGGCTGCGCGATGATCGGCCAGACCATGATCAACGTCAAGGAATCGCGCGCGCGGACGCGGCTGTCGACGCTGCTGGCGGGCGTGTTCCTGCTGATCCTGGTGGTGGCGCTCGGCGACATCGTGGGCATGATCCCCATGGCGGCGCTGGTCGCGGTGATGGTCATGGTGTCGGTCGGCACGTTCGACTGGCACTCCGTGCACCCGCGCACGCTTCGGGTCATGCCGCTGTCGGAAACGCTGGTCATGGTGGTCACCGTGGTGGCGACCGTGTGGACCGGCAACCTGGCGATCGGCGTGGTGCTGGGCGTGGTCACCGCGATGATCATGTTCGCCCGCCGCGTCGCGCACATGACATCTGTAGAGAAGGTCGCCGAGCTCGACACCGACCACGACGGCACCGTCGACACCCGCACCTACCGCGTTACCGGAGAACTGTTCTGGGCCTCCAGTAATGACCTGGTGTACCAGTTCGACTACTCCGACGACCCCGAGCACGTGGTCCTGGACCTCACCGACGCCGACATCTGGGACGCCTCGACCGTCGCGACCCTCGACGCGGTGCAGCAGAAGTACGCCGAAAAGGGCAAGACCCTGTCTGTGATCGGGCTGGACGGGGCGAGTCAGGAGCGGCTCGACCGACTGTCCGGCCGGCTGGGCGGGGCGTTCTAGCGTCGCCGCGTCAGGCCCGCCGCGCCGGCCCCGACCGGCTTCAGTCCTGCCGCGCCGGCCACGCCCTGCTTCAGCCTCTCCGCGCCAGCCTCTCCCCGGTCACGAGATCGCGATGCCCCCGGACGGTGTCGGCTCTCCGTCGGGGCTGGTCACCCACCACATCGAGAGTTCGAGTTCGTGTTTGGTGCCGGTCGGTTTGGGCGTCTCCTTGATCTCCACGTCCAGCCGCACCGACGCGGGAAACCCGAGGTCAACGCTGGTGGCGCCCTGGTCGAACTTGACGGTCCCGGTGCGGATCCGGTCGGCGAGGGTGGTCAGGATGTCGGCAAGCGCGTCGCGCGAGTAGGTGTCCTTGCTCTTGAGCAGATGAGTTGAGGCAGCCATGTCTCCATTGTCTGCCCTTTTCGACCCCGACGACCCCATTCTTCCCGTACCCGTTCACGCGCCGAGGATCTGGCGCTGACACCACGGGCCCATCCAGTCTCACCAGCCTCAGGGTCCACGCCCCGGCCTGCGTCGGCGCCGACACTTTTCGAACCTGATCGAAATAGTCTATCGAACACCCTTGCCACCGCCCCGGGGTGTCGGTACGATGGAACTCAAGTTCGAAACAGTGTTACGACCGGTGGTGGGAGGTGCGGGTTCATGTCAGGTGACGGCAAGATTTTTGAC
>NZ_JAALDM010000318.1:8808-9398 GCF_014144865.1 Dietzia aerolata
GCCGCGTTCGCGCAGGCCGCCCGCTCTGGCTGGGAGGCCGAGAACCGTGCGGCGGCGCAGCGGTTTATCACTGCGCATGAGTTGATGCTGCAGTGTCTGGACCATCCCGACTGTGCCCCGGACCTGGCCAACCCGCGCCCGGGCTTCACCGTGGTCGATCCTGGTGAGATGGCGGTGGCGCATCTGATCGCGATGTACCCCATCACCACCAGCGAGGCCGAGGCGATGATCTACTTCGCCGCGGACCTGCACTTCCGCTACCCCGCGATCCTCGAAGCGATGGCAGACGGGCGGATGGATCAGACCATCGCCAAAGTCCTGGCCGACCAGATGCGCTTCGTCGACGACGCCCTCGTCCACAAAGTCCAACAAGAAGTGGTCGATGCCTACCTCGAGGCCATCGACTCCGGCGAACGCCCCAGCAGGCGCACCGTGCGCTCCCGCAGCGACCGCATCATCACCGGCCACGACCGCAACGCCGTAGCCGCCCGCAAAAAAGACGCCGTGCGCGACCAATGCGTGCGCATCACCAAGGGCCACGACGGCATGGCCAGCCTGTACGCCGTCCTGCACGCCGGCCAAGCCGCCCT
>NZ_JAALDM010000319.1:0-14220 GCF_014144865.1 Dietzia aerolata
AGGTCCCTGTCGAGCGCGTGTGCCACGGCCTTGCGCGCCCGCTCGTCGGTGAAGACGCCGTTGTAGCCCGCCACCCCGTTGTTCATGACGATCGCGCGACCGGAACTGATCACCGACAGGAAACCCTGCGCGTCATCCTGCGTGGCGTCGTTGATGAACTGGGCGCCGCGAAGATACCCAACCTGGATCTCGTCGTTCTGGAACGATTCGAGGGTCGCCTGGGACCCGGGGATCGAGATGAAGCGCAGAGTGGGGCAGACCGGGCCGTCGTAGTAGGTGGGATTGGGTTCCAGAACCACCTCCTGGCCAGGGGTGTTGCTGGCCATGACGTACGCGCCGGCGCCGATCGGGTTTTCGGCCCACTCCTCAGAGCCGACCTCGGTGTACGCGTCCTCGGGGATCACCTCGCCGGCAGAGCGCGTTAGTGCGAACGGGAAACCCGCCCACGGCTCGCCGAGGACGAACTCGACGGTGAGAGGGTCGACGACGCGAACGGTCTCGATCTCGTCGACATCGGTCTTGGCCGTTGACGCGGTCGAGGGGTCCTTGTGGAGGCCAACGGTGAACTTCACATCGTCCGCGGTGAGCGGGTCGCCGTTGGAGAACGTGACGCCGTCCCGGAGCTTGAGGGTCCACACCGTGTTGTCCTCATTCGGCTCGAGCGACTCGGCGAGCTTGGGTTCGAACTCCGCAGTCTCGGGGTTCCAGCGCATGAGTCGGTCGTAGATCGCGGCGGACTGCGCGCCGCCCCGCAGCCCGTAGTGGCCCTGGCCGGGAGAGAACGAGGGAAGCATGACGTACTCGCCCATGGTGATGGTGCCGCCTGCCATGTCCT
This sequence comes from Dietzia aerolata, assembly GCF_014144865.1. Classification (GTDB taxonomy): domain Bacteria; phylum Actinomycetota; class Actinomycetes; order Mycobacteriales; family Mycobacteriaceae; genus Dietzia; species Dietzia aerolata. The sequence continues at coordinate 836 of NZ_JAALDM010000319.1, forward strand.
CGGTGCAGCGGCTCGTCTCGTCCGGGGTCCGTACGTCACCGCCCGCGGCCGATACCGCGTCATTCCCGCCGCTGCCACACGCGGTGAGGGTCAGGGTGGTGGCGGACAGAACCGCGAGGGCGAGTTTGTTCACAATGCCTCCAGAAACAGGGCGAAGCGCTGACACACGGCCGACGATGCTCGGAGGAGCTCGTCCTTAACAGCGGATGTTACTTCGTGTTGACACGTGTAATCGCGGCTTTCGCCGATTCGCGCGGCGCTGCCCGCCTGCGGGGTGGTGGAGCGGTCCCCGTCGATCGCACGGCCGTAACAGGCACGGGCGCGGGGTGCGATATACCGTACAGGACAACAGATCCCGATAGTGAGGAGTAACGATGTTCCCTGAAGGCTCCCTTGAGAACCCGCTGCGCTACCTTTTCGGCCCCGGGCCGGGCGAGCCGATGTGCTTGGCACTGACCCCGGAGTGCATGGGTTTGCTGCCCTTCCTCGCTTCCCGGTTCAGCTTCGGTTCCTGAACCCAGCGAACGTACGCAACGCATCGGCCATCCACAGGAGTAAATGGGTCAGGAGTAGCGGTGCGATGAGGACCAGCGCGCCCCAGCCCGTGGCTGCTACCGCGACCCAGTGCCCCCACCACGACCAGAGGTCACAAAAGTAGTCCGGAAGACGTGACAGTTTCTCTCTCATCGTCGACCCAGCCCCGGCGCGGGGCGCGTCGTCGTGGTGCCGCGCGAGATCCACGTCTGTGAAGAACTCGGACGCCTCGGAGGCGGTAGTGGCTACGCGGAACTGCGCGGGGGGAGGGGAGTGTGGAACCGAGTACATGTACGGGATTCGACGCCGCGACCGCATCGGATGGCAACGCCCGGCTCTGAACCGTGGAGGAAGTTCGTGTCATTGACTCGCCGTCTGATCGTTCCCACCGTCGTGGCCCTCACCCCGTTGGGCCTGGCAGCCTGCGGCTCGAGCGGATCGGAGTCAACGGCGACCACGGTGAAGGAGACGACGACCGCAGCGACGGCTCCGCAGGACACCGATGCCAGGGCCCCTGAGGCAGATCAGGCGCCCGGGACAGACGCGGAACCCCAGGACAATGTGGGCATGCTCGAAGTGACTGTCCGCGGGGATCAGGGCGTCCTCGGGCTCCAGTACTCCGGTTCCGTTCCGGCCGGTACGCCGGGACCCGCGAGCAACAAACTCATCACCGGGCCGGGCGGGTGCTTCGCGGTTATCGGTGCCGGAGCACCTCAACTGGCGATCTTCCCGCCCGACGCCACGTTCGTGCTGCAGAACGGCAAGCCGTCGGTGACGGTCGACGGGGCCGAGCACCCCGTGGGCCGCGAGCTCACCTTCGACACGGCCGTGGTGCCCGTCCAGCAGGTGGCTGGTCTGCCAGAGCGGTGCACTCGTGGTGCGGCGGACACGGTGCTGGTGGTGCTCTGACCTCACGACTCCGGAAGAGTCAGCTCGCCATCCGATCGGGGCGGACATCACCTGACCGCCGCCGCACCGCCTGCGCCACCCCGATCAGCAGCCCGCCGACCACCAGCACGCCCGCGCCGACCGCGACCAGGTGTGTGACCGTGGGCGGATCCGGTGCGCCCATCTGCGAGGCGGACCAGTAGAGCAGCACCCAACTGGCGGCGAGGATCCACACACCCACAGTCCAGATCGGGCGGTGTGGCCGCGCGGTAGGCCTACCCGGCCACGCCAGGCCGTCCGGGGCCCGGTCGGACCAGAGGCTCGCCGCCCACAGCAGAACCGTGGTGAGTGCGGCGAGGATCGCGGCCCATTTCGCTTCTGGCACCAGCACGGTAGAGAGCAGGAATCCGGCCGCCAGCGCGGCCAGCGCGAGGAGCGCCACGCTCCAGGCGACGCCTGCCGCGCGCCACAGCGGCTGGTGGTCACTGCACAGTGACCACCAGCCGCGGCGCAGGCCCGCCGTCACCAGGACCACCACGGTCACCGTGCCCACAAGCGCCGAGACCAGCAGCCACACCTGGGTTATCGCGGAGGCGGGATTCACGGACTCTCCTTCGGCCGCGTCATCGTGGTGACCGAGTGCGCGGGGAACACCCGTCGGGGGGTGTCCGCATCAAAGGTCACGGTGTCGGTCACGATGCCCACACCGGTCACCGAGTCGAAGTGTGGGGCGTCGAGGGTGGCGACCTCGCCCTTTCGGTACCCGTCCGGGAGGGTGAGTTCGGCCTCCACATCCCGCTCGGGGTCGCGGTTGACCACGGTCAGGGTCAGGTCGTCGCCGGTCCGGGTGGCCAGGGTGACCAGCGCCCCATACTGCCCGGCCGCGGAGACGCGGCGGGGACCGTTCTCGACCGTCGACTCCAGCACCTCCTGGCCGGCCAGCGGCGAGAGCATCTGCAGGACCAGTGCGGTGGGGGACGGGGAGAAATCCGGCGCGGGGCTGAAGATCGCCACGTTGCGCGAACCGAGATTGGTGGACGTCGAGTCCCCGTTGTGATTGTCAGGCACATCGACCAGGGAGTGCTTCAGCGCCGCCGGGATGCCACCCTCGGCGAACGCGGCGAGCTGGGTGGCCACGTACAGCGCCGGACTCACCGAGGCCAGGTAGTCCCTGCCCGGCTCCCGCCACGTCTGGAAGCCGGGGACCGGCGACGCGCCGTATTCGGTGACCAGCAGTGGGATGTCGCGTCCAGCGGTGTGCCGGATCTCGGCCTGCTCCCGGGCGACGTGGGCGGCCTGCCAGTTGCTGCCCATCATGACGTGGTCGTGGGTCTGGTCGGCGTTCATGGGGGAGACGATCCAGGTGTAGAGGGGTGCGAGACCTGACAGTCGAACGCGGGGTCGTCCCCGATCGCCTCGAGGAACGCGTCCCCCTGGTAGCTGGAGCAGACGCGGATGTCGGGGTCCGCCTCCTTCATGGCGCGGACGAAGTCCATGTATCCGGCGCGCGGGCCACTGGTGTAGCTCACCGTCAGCCGGGTCCCCTCCGGTGGGACGGAGCCGTGGACGCCGTCGCCGAAGCGGACCTCGCCGGACTCGTGGTCCGGGGTGAAGACCGTGTCGTCCGGTCCCGCACCGTCCAGGGTGGGGATCTGAGTCCACACCTCGCCGTCCACCATCACCCGCGGATCCGGTGCGACCGGGGCGTAGGCCACCTGGCGGACCTGGTCGGGGGAGCCGTCGCTGATCTGGGCGTCGGCGCGGCGGTCGCAGTCGGTGGTCAGCGGCTGGTCGGTGAACTCGGTCGTCCCGCCGTGGGCGTACTTGTGGGCGCGCTCGGGGTGTTCGCCGGGGAGGATCGAGGCGTCCTGTTCCATCCAGTACGCCTGGTCGCCCACATCGGGCTCGTTGCCGACCTCCCACCACGTCACCCCGTACGGTTCGGGGTGGCCGTGCTCTGCCCGCAGGTCCGCCCAGGGGCTGGTGCCGACGGGGGCGTTCATGTAGCTCACCCAGTCCGCCGCCTCCTGCGGGGTGGCGGTGGCGAAGTTCACCACCATGGTGGTCTCGGCGCCCATCTGCTCGACCAGCGCCATGTGCTCGTCGGGCCCGATGGTGCTGTCCAGTGGGGCACCGTCGCCGCCGCCGGTCTGGCAGCGTCTGTCCTCACGCGGCCCGATCGCCCGTTTCCACCGGAAGGTGTTGGCCACCGTGCCGCCGGGATAGCGCAGCATGCTCACCCCGGTCGACCGTGCGTTGGCCACCAGCCGCTGCTGCGGCTCGCCGTCGGGGGGTGAACGAGCCGAACGCGTCGTAGGGGTACCGGTGGTTAGCGCCGAAGAGCCCCTGGGGGCCACCGGACCGGTGGGTTCCGCGCCCACGACGATCCTGGTCTGCCGGGCGCCCGAGTAGACCAGGACCGCCGCGACGAGTCCGGTGAGGACGACGACAACGGCGACCAGGCGTGACCGTCGCTGAGCCATACCGGTCATCCTGACATCGTTCACGCGTCAGCGGAGCGTGCGTGAACGAAACCGAGTGCTGCTCCGGGCTCACCGCCGCGTTGTCGGGGTCGACCCCGGGGACCACACCAAGCGGTCACGTTCCCGCACCGGGGACCACGGACCGGAACGGCATGATCAGACGTGAGATCGTCACATCGCTGAGTAGATCGCCTCGAGGTAGTCGTTCGGTCGTGCGGCCCCGACGAGCTCGGGCGACATCTTGTTCATCACATAGGCGACGGTGATCCCGCGGTCCAGGTCCGCCGTGACGACCGAGCCGCCGTATCCGGTCCACCAGCACACCCTGCCCGAAGGCACCCCGGGCATGGACGCGCTCGGTAAAGCCCACCCGAGCCCGAAGCGGATCGGGGCGCCGAGAACCCGGTCTGTGCCGTCGGATTGTGTGTCGCCGATGCGGTCGATCGTCGTTGGTGAGACGAACCGGTGACCGTCCACTGTGCCCGCGCAGGTGAGGATCGACTGGATCCTGGCCACGGACCGGGCATGTCCCTGGCCGTTCACAGCACCGAGTTCAGCCGTCAGGAAGTCAGGGTCGGTCGTCAGGTCAGGACTGAACGCCGGATTGGTCAACGTGCGGCGGGTGACGTTCTCGGCTGGAAGGGCGGTCAGGTCGAATCCGGTCGGCGGTGGCGCGACCATGGTCGCAATCCGCTCGGGAGCGTCAAGCAGCGTCGGCGGCGCACCGATCCAGTAGTCGGCCTCCAGCGGTCCGGCGATCTCCTTTGCAAAGAAGTCACCCAGCGACATTCCGGTGATGCGCTCCACCAGTTCGCCCACGAGGGTGCCGAAAGAGATCGCGTGGTACCCGGAACCGTCGCCCGGCGTCCACCACGGCTCCTGTGCGGCGAGCAATGCTGCTGCGGCGGAGGTGTCGTAGACGTCCTCGATGCGGACCGGGTGGGTCCAGCCGGCGAGACCACTGGTGTGGCCGAGAACGTGGCGCACCAGAACGGTGCCCTCGTCGACCTGTCCGCCGTTGCCTCGACCCTTTCCGGCGGCGGCGAACTCCGGCCAATAGTCGGCCACGGCGGCGTCAGGGTCGAGCAGATCTCGATCTATGAGAACCAGCGCCGCCAGTGCCGTCATGGTCTTGGTCAACGAGTAGGTGTTGGCCACCGTGTCCTTTTCCCACGGACGCGACGACGCGGCGTTCGCCGTCCCTCCCCACAGGTCCACGACCACGTCCTCGCCCTGCATCACGCACAGCGACGCGCCCAGCTCCTCGCCGCCCTCGATTCTGCGAGTGAACAACTCTCGCACCGCCCGGAACCGTGGGGTGCATGTGCCCTCCACGGCAGCACCCGTCATTGCACACCCGCCTTGTCCAGAAGTCGCCGCGCGAGGGTCGGTCGCGGAGGCACCTGCCCTCGGGCGCGGTGCTCGCCAGCGTCGATCTCGGCGAGGAGATCCCTGGTATATCGGGCGAAGTCGATCTGGATGGTGTGCCTGCGGGCGTTGTAGTACTGGCCCAGATGCTTGTCCTCGTCGTGGACGATCTTCTCGGTCATCTCCGCCACGGAGGGGAGCTGGTACTCGCCGACCAAGTGCCGGGCAATGAGTTTGCTCTGTTGTTCGGCCAGGTTGACGATCGTGGGGGACGACTGCGCTAGGCCCGCGTAGTACAGGTCGTCCACGCCGGGCTTGATGATGCGCTTGAACAACGGGTACCGGTGCTCGGAGTCGGGGTGGAGCTCCCGGTCGTCGAAGAAGGGGAAGGACATCGTGTAGCCGGTGGCAAAGACGATCGCGTCCACCGTGATGCGTTGGCCGTCGGTGAGGATCACCGCGTCACCGTCGAAGCGTTCGATGGCGGGTACACAGGTCAGGTCTCCGGAACCGGACTTCTCCAGGAAGTCGATGCTCACCGACGGGTGTGCGGCGAGCGGTTCGTGATCAGGCGCGGGGAGACCATAGTCCTCCATGTTGCCGATGCCCTTGCGGATCGCTCGACGGGAGATCTTCAGTCCCAGCTTCTTGGGCATCCACGGCGGCATCATCATCTTGTCCGCCGGCTTGCCTCCCCGATACTTGGACAGCACCCACACGCCACGCCGTGCGGATACCCACACGTGCTCGGCGACGGTACGGCTGGACAGCTCGGAGGCGATGTCCAGGCCGGAGTTGCCCATGCCCACCACCATCACGCGACTACCGTGCATGTCGACCGGGTCCGTCGGGGACCGGTACTCGTGACTGTGAATGATCGCCCCGTCGAAGGTGCCGGGGTAATCCGGGGTGTGCGGGTTCCAGTGGTGCCCGTTTGCCACGACGAGAGCGTCGTACGTGCGGGTTTCCCCGGTGGGCAGGGTGATGTCCCACCCCCCGCCGGGAAGCCGTTCGGCGTTCTCGACGCGGGTGTTGAACGTGATGGACTCCCGGAGGCCGAAGTGGTCCACGTAATCACGGAAGTACTGGTGCATCAGGGTGTGGTGGGGAAAGTGGGGCCAGTGATCCGGGGCGGGGAAGTCCTCGAACTCCAGCCGGGTGGTGGAGGTGTCGATGTGAAGGGACTGGTATGCCGAGGACATTCCGTTGGGGTTGTTGTAGTACCAGTTGCCGCCCACATCGTCGGAGGTCTCGAAGCAGTCAAAGGCGATGCCGTAGTCCTTGAGGCGCTTGGCGGTGGTGATGCCGGAGCAGCCCGCGCCGATGATGCACACGATCTTGTCCGACGCGCCGTTGCCGGGGAACGCCGGGGTGAAGGGTTTCGATGCGCTGGTCACAATGGTGTCCTTTCGCCATGTCGATGGGCTGAGTGGCGGCGGTCGAAGTGCGGTCGGTACCTGCCCCCATACCAGCCGCCCCTGTGATCTGGGTCATACTGTACGCCTTACTGACGCTTTGTCTAGTGAGTTGTTGAAGCGTCGTGTGAGACCGGCCGTAGGCTGTAACTGCCGGACACAGCTCGCGAAGGGTGCACACCAGTGGAGACGAAAGACGGGGCCGGGCGGCCCGCTGCGCCGAATCTGCGCGACGAACAGAAGCGCCACACGCGCAGGGCATTGCTAGATCACGGACGACAACTGTTCGTCGCCCGTAGCTACCCGAACGTGACGATCGACGACATCACGCGGGCCGTCGGCTGCAGCCGGGCCACCTTCTACCTCCACTTCAAGAACAAGATGGACCTGCTCGCGAGCATCAGTGCGGAGACCACCGAGTACCGCGCCAAGGAGGTGTACCGGGACCTGGATGCAGTTCTGCTCACCGGTGAGCATGTCGAGTTCGTGGCATGGGTGGACCGGGCACTGGACTGGTTCGCACGGAACCGCGAGATTCTTCCCACGTGGGACCAGGCGCTGGCCGCGGAGCCCGAATTCCAGGCGATCGGTCGCCACTCCATCCAGGAACTCACCGACGCGATGCCGCAGTACCTCAACCGTTGGCCACGTGCCCGGCACGGCGAGGCCAGGTTTCGGGTCGAGTTGCTGGTGACCCAGCTGGAGCGCTACTTCACGCGAGCAGAGGTCCAGGGAACCATCGACTACGCGGGCGACGGTCCTGAGCGTTCAGTCGCCGAGGTTCTCGCCGACATCTGGTTTCCTGCGCTCCAGCCACCGACAGACGAATGACCCGTGGTCAGTCGGCTCACGGGCTCTCGATATACGCACCGTCGAAGAGCATGACCCCCGAGGACGTGGGGGCCACGCCCTTGACCTTCTCGTCCACGGCCACGTACTCCTCGGCGTTGGCGAAGATCGTGAACGGCATGATCGTGTTCTGGACCTCCTGGAACCGGTTGAGTGCAGCGATCTGCTCGTCGAGGCCGGAGGCGGTCTTGAGGGCGCGACCGGCCTCGGCGAGCTCGGCGTTGTCCACTCCGCTGTTGTTCGTCGGTCCGCCGGGCGTGACGTAGGCGGTGAAGCTCGCCGAGGGGTCGGCGTCTGAGGGGTTGAGGCCGCCGATGGTCATCTCGTAGTCGTGCCCGAACAGGCGTGCGGCCTGTTGCGACTGGGGAACATTCTCGAGGGTGACGTTGAATCCCACGGCATCGAGCATCGCCTTGATGATCACGCCGGTCTCGATGTTCTCGGGGCTGGTGTTGGTCAGCAAGGTCACGTCGCCGTTCCAGTCTCCCTCCGCCTTGAGCTCCTCGACCAGCTCCGAAGCGAGCTCTTGGTCGTAATCGAGGCCCCGCTGTCCGTCATAGAAGCGGGAGGATTCGGCCAGTAGCGCCGAGGTCGGCTGGCCGAGGCCTCCGGTGAGCCGGTCGTTGATCAGGTCCCTGTCGAGCGCGTGTGCCACGGCCTTGCGGGTACGCTCATCGGTGAAGATGCCGTCGTAGCCTGCGGCGCCGTTGTTCATGACGATGGCGCGCCCCGAGCTGATCACACTGAGGAAGCCCTGCATGTCGGCGTCCACGGCGTCGTGTACGAACTGTGCACCACGCAGGTACCCCACCTCGATCTCGCCGTTCTGCAACGACTCGAGCGTCGCCTGAGAACCCGGGATGGAGATGAACTTCAGAGTGGGGCACACCGGCCCTCCGTGATAGGTCGGGTTAGGTTCCATCACCACCTCCTGGCCCGGCGTGTTGCTGGCCACCACAAACGCGCCGGCGCCGATCGGGTTAGAAGCCCACTCCTCGGCACCCACCTCCGTGTAGGCGTCTTCCGGGATCACCTCGCCAGCCGAGCGGGTCAGCGCGAAGGGGAAGCCGACCCACGGTTCGGACAGCTCGAACTCGACCGTTAGCGGATCGATCACTCGGACGGTCTCGATCTCGTCGACATCGGTCTTTGCCGTTGACCCGACCGCCGGATCCTTGTGCAGGTCCATCGTGAACGCCACGTCGTCCGCGGTGAGCGGGTCACCGTTGGAGAAGGTGACGCCCTCCCGGAGCTTCAGAGTCCACACCGTGTTGTCGTCGTTCGACTCGAGGGACTCGGCCAACTGCGGCTCGAACTCGGCCGCCTCGGGATTCCAGCGCATGAGGCGGTCGTAGACCGCGGCGGACTGCGCGCCACCCCGGAGACCGTAGTGCCCCTGGCCGGGAGAGAACGAGGGGAGCATGACGTACTCGCCCATCGTGATGGTGCCGCCAGCCTGATCCCCGGTGCACCGGCTCGACTCATCCGGGGTTCGGTGCTCGCCGAGTTCGTTACCGCCGTCCGCCGTCGAGCTCGTCTCCCCACCGCCGCCACACGCGGACAGGGCCAGGGTGCTGGCGGTGAGGACGGCGACGGAAAGCTTCTTCACGAGGGCTCCTGAGGGGGCACGGGCGACGAGAGGACACCACGAGGCGTGCGGTGGGTGACGCGAACCTGAACAACTTTGTGACAGCAAACGATACGTCGGGTTGACAGGTGTGACCGGGATTTTCGCTGTGAAACACCGACTTTCCCGAGGGGCTGGGATTCCCCGGTGTGGCGCCTTCCGGGTGGACGTCGGAGACGCCGATGGTTCGGGAGCCTGAATGACCCGGCGACGGTGTCGTCATCGCTCTTCTCTCTCCCTCGGGTACCACCGCCACGGCGTGCCGAACGCGGATACGCTCCCACCCACGCGACCGAGGGCGGTTTCGACAACAGGGGGAGTGGGACGTGGCGGGGTTCGGATCGGCGGCAGTGCGCGCGCTCGCGGTGGTGGGGATGACCGTGCCTCAGGCCGCCGCCCCCGTCCCGAACAGTGCGACTGGCTGTCCTACCTGCGCTTCCGCTACCCGGCCGGGCCCACCGACTCCGCCGACGCGACCGCGTGGTGATCACCCAACCCGGCCTGTAAGAGGGCGCCGGCGCCATGGAGAGCCTCGCCCGCAACACCGTCCGCGCCGCCGCCGGCCGATCCGTGGCGTTCTGGGCACTGGACCGGCGCTCCAACTGCCTCGAGGACACCACCGGGATCCGGGCCGCCCTGGCCGCCGAGGACTTCTCGGTTGCCGCCGACTACTACTTTGACGGCGCCCCAGTGGACGGCCGCGCCTTCGGCGGCTTCGACCCCCGGGGGCGGTGCGGACCAGCTGGGATACGACATCGGATAGGTCGGATGGTGATGTGGAGGTTCGAGAGACGGGCGGACCGTTGTTGTCGTCGTCGACCTTCCCACCTTGCTCAGCTCGGCGGCGCCAGCCCGTCCCGCACGTCCTTGGTGAGCCGGACGTAGTCGCCGGTGTCGGTATCGCGGATCCAGACCCGGGGGCCGGCCTTGGGCAGGCCCCGCGCAGCGAGGCCGGAGGGGTCGGGTCGGTACCAGGTGGTCACCGGGATGTCGCGCACCACGTGGACGATGTCCGGGCGCGCGGCGGCCGGCACCGAGGCCAGCGCGCCGCCCACGTCGGCCGCGGTGATGGCATCTTTGCCCCACTTGGTCACCGCCGCCACGGCGAGGGTGCCGCCGGCGCCCGGGACGCCGTACACCACGGCCAGGTCCACCTCGGGTAGGTCCCCGAGGGCGTCGGCCACCTGGATGGGATACACCGGGCCGTGGTCGGTGTGGACCACCGAGCTCGCCGAGCCGAGCAACCAGAAGTCGCCGTCCCGGTCGCGTTCGAACACGTCGTTGGTTGACACCCACGTGTCCCCCGGGCGGAACACCCCACGGAGCTGACGCACCGAGGCGTCCACGCCGATGCGGGGCCTGCTCACCAACATTCCGGGGGCGTCGACCTCGGTGGGGACGGCGTAGCCGTCGGGCCCGGCAAGCACGGCGCCGGAATCCGGATGGAACTCGACCAGCTGTACTTCCGCCGTGCCGGGCAGCGGGCGGCCGCGCGCACCGGGCTTGGTGGTGGACAGGTTGGCCAGCACCACATCGGCCTCGGTCCCGGCGTAGAACTCGAGCACCCGCGTGCCCGGGTACCGCTCCAGCACCCGCCGCCACACCCCACGCGGCATGCCCGACCCCATGAACAGCCTGATCGACGGCAGTGATTCGCACGATGTGACCGGGCGACGAACCAGCTCGCGCATCATCGCCCAGGTGTACGACACGACGGTCACGCCGTACCGGCGGATCTCCTCGTCGAACGTCGCCGGATCAAACCCACGGGACAATGCGATCCTCGCCCCGCCGGCCACCGCGCCACCGACAGCGGTGAGTAGGCCCGACGGGTGGTGGAGTGGACTGAGGCAGTACACGGTCGACTCGGGGGTCAGGCGAGCCGCGCTGGCCGTGCCGAATGCCGACAGTGCCCAACGGTGATTGGTCACGAGCTTGGACTGCCATGAGCCCGTGGAGCGGGAGAAGAACAGGAACGCGGGCTCGCCGGCCCGCCCGGGGTCCGGCCGGTACCAGCGGGGCAGCACCACCTCGTCGGGATCGATCCGTTCGAGGTCCACGACGCCCTTGTCGAGACCGGCGGGGAGTTCGCGCTCGGCGCCGCCGCCCAGGACGAGTGCCCGGGCCCCGGCATCGGTGACCCTGGACGCGTGTTCGGGATCGGTCATTACGTCGGTCACTCCGCCGAGGTGGATGAGCTCGGACAGCGACCGCGTCGGGGGCAGCAGCACAGCCACCGCGCCGAGACGCGACAACGCGGCGATGGTGACCAACGCCGAGGGACGCGTCTCCATCACTACACCGACGTGATCACCCTGACGCACGCCCACCGTGATGAGTCCCTTGACCACGTTCGTGATGCGGGTGTCGACGGCCGCGTAGGTGTGGACACGGTCGGCGAACAGGAAGCACGCGTCATCCGGCTGGTTGCGTGCCCGCTCGGTGAGGAGCTTGGAGAACGAGACGCGCGTCCGCGGCTGGATCTGTCCGAGCCGCACCAGGCGCGGCGCCGCGTTCAATGCCTCGAAGCCGAGTGCCCGGGTGGTGTGCACGGTGTTGAGAGCGAGCTTGCCGGCTCCGCGCACCACACCGACCCCGAGCCCGGCGGCCTGGAACGCGCCGTCCGCCGCGAGCATCACCGTTTTGGTGGGAGAGGATTCGACCTCGGCACCCGGGTCGACATGCTCGATGTCCTCCGGTCGGTCCCCGGTGCCCTCGATCCAATCGGCCCACTCGGCGACGGTCGGCCACGTGATGGAGGCGGCAGTCGAGCCCACCACCAGTCCGAAGTGCCCGGCGCGGAGCGCGAGTTCATAGACCGTGGCGCGGGGGGCGACGGAGGCGATCTTGCGGACGCCCGCCGGGACGCCTATCTCGTCGACCTCGCCGAGGGCGGCGAGGACGGGGCAGGTGATATCCGCCAGGGAGAACACACGGTCGCCCACGACAAACCCGCCGACCATCATCCGATTCTGGATCACCACCTGCTGCACCATGTCGACGATCGCCGGGCCGGACCACGCCACAAAGCCGTCGCCGGCGAGGAACCTGCGCTGGCGCTCGTGCCCGAGTAGTGCCTCGCGATTATGGAGCTGCCGAAGGAAATCCACCTGCGCCCGGGCGGACTTGATGGGGTCGAGCAGACGGAACCCCGTCGATGCCATCCACCCGGGCAGGGAATGACCGTTGAAGACGTACTGTGCGGCGAAGCGCGCGACGGTCACGATCACATCCTCGGGGATACCGAGCGGGGCGTTGCCACGCCAGTCGATGGGGGAGCCGAACGTCACGAGGGACTCGAGGTCCCTGGAGCGCCGGTACGCCGCCGCCTGGTAGCAGAACATGCCGCCCTGGCTGTAGCCACCCAGATGCACCGAACGGCCCGTGGCCTCCACGACCAGGTCCACGGCGTCACTCACCGCCACCACGTGATCGGTGAGTGTGCGTTCGAGGCCGCCGGCCTCGAGATCCGGAGCACCGAAGTCGATCACCCACGGGTCCAACCCGGCCTCGTACAGGGCTGTGACCGCGCTCGTCGACGGGGACACGTCCCAGACCTCGGCGGAGATCATCATCGGCGGCACCAACACGATCGGCGGGCGCGGGCGCTGGTCCGCCCCGCCGGGGTCGCCATCGACGGCGACCGCGGCCATGTCTGCGTCCCCGGCCGTGGGGTAGTAGCGGCGCAGTCGAAACATCGGACGCCGGACGACGATCTCGAACGGGGCCGGTTCCTCGTCGGTCTGGAGACCGCCGAACCGCACCACCTCGACCGCGTTCACGACGAACGATGTGGCGGTCTTGATCGCGGCCGCGAGGGTGTCGGGTGTGGGAATCATAGTGCCAGTGAGGATAGAACGGTCGCCATCGGTGTGGTGTCGGTACGGGACCGGCTGTGGCATGACCTGCGGCTGCCACAGCGTAAACACAGTAGAGGCGCTGCCCAACTCAGATTTCCATTAGATCGGCCTCCGGCTTCTTCGTCCCAGTTAGCGCTCTGGTTCTGAGGTTCGATGCGACACCGTTCGAGTGGGAGTTTCACCTTCCACCGGCACCTGCGCCCAAGTATGGGGACCGCTGTCTGCCGGAGCAGGTGTTCGAGGTGTACAACCGCACTCTTGTGTGCGTGTACACGGGGACTCCGGAGCCCTGGTGGGTCTACGTCGCTCCGGAAGCACTCAACCCCGACGTGGTCTCGGCGCCCATCTGCTCGACCAGCGC
>NZ_JAALDM010000319.1:14230-45956 GCF_014144865.1 Dietzia aerolata
GCCGTCGCCGCCGCCGGGTTGGCAGCCTCTGTCCTCACGTGGCCCGATCGCCCGTGTCCACCGGAAGGTGTTGGCCACCGTACCGCCGGGATAGCGCAGCATGCTCACCCCGGTCGACCGTGCGTTGGCCACCAGCCGCTGCTGCGGCTCGCCGCCGGGGGTGAACGAGCCGAACGCGTCGAACGGGTACCGGTGGTTGGCGCCGAAGAGTCCCTTGGCGACCACCTCGCCGGTGGGTTCCGCGCCCACGACGATTCTGGTCTGCCGGACGCCCGAGTACACGAGGACCGCCGCGGCAACAACGGTGAGGAGAACGACGACGACTACCACGGATCGCCTCTGATGCATACCGGACATCGTCGCATCGATCGCACGTCCAAGAGCCGAATCCGATGGTCCGCATTCTGTGCGGTGGGAGCGATGGAGGGTGTCGTCGTCGTCCCCCTTCGCGTCCCGACGCCCGGGCTGTCACCCGGCACTCCACCTGAGCCACCGGCCAGGTCTCACCCCCGGCGGTACGTGGCCCCGCGGTGGGAGTCCGGAAGGCGGTCGCCGTGCCTGAACATCCGGGCTCGGAGAGTGCCGGGCTTCGCGTCCAGCGGATACCGTCCCCGGCGCTGCAGCTCGGGCACGAGATGCTCAATGACGTCCTCCCAGGTGCCCGGGTTGAGCGCGTAGGCCAGGTTGAAACCGTCGACGTCCGTTTCCGCCATGTAGCTTTCCAGGGCGTCGGCCACGGTGACCGCCGAGCCCACCACCACGGGTCCGCCCGTCGCGTTGAACCGGGCGCTGTCACGCAACGTCCATCGTCCGTCGGCGTCCGAGGCCCCCGACAGGCTCGACACAGTGGTCTGGATCGCTTCTGTTGCGACCGGGTCCATGGCTGCGTCGAGGTCCCGTCGGGATAGATCAATCCCGGACCATCCCGAGTTGAGCACCAGATTTCCCGTCTCGGAGGCGTAGGAGAAGATGTCTCGGTACTTCTCAGCGGCCGCCCCATCGGTCTGATCCACAACGATCGTGAGCAGCGCGTACACGCGTGCGGCATCCCGCCCGCGGCCGGCGGCCTCCAACCCGTCCCGGATCCGGCTGACCTGGTCCCTGGTCTGGCCGATGGTCGGGGACGCCACGAAGATCGCCTCCGCGTGATCGGCCGCGAAGCGGATTCCCCGCGCGGACGCGCCGGCCTGATAGATGACCGGGGTCCGCTGCGGAGAAGGCTCGGAGAGGTGGACGCCGGGGACCGCGAAGTACGTTCCCTCGTGGCGGATCGGGTGGACCTTCGCCGGATCGGCGTACATGTCCCGCTCCGCATCGAGCACCACCGCGTCGTCCTCCCAGGAGCCCTCCCACAGCTTGTAGAGCACCTCCAGGTACTCGTCCGCCCGGTCGTAGCGCTCGTCATGGGAGAGTTGGTCGCTCTCGCCGAGGTTCTGCGCGGCACTCTTGAGGTAGCCGGTCACGACGTTCCATCCCACCCGGCCCCGGGTGAGGTGGTCCAGCGTCGACATCCGCCGGGCGAAGGTGTACGGGTGTTCAGCGGAGGTGCTCGCGGTGATGCCGAAGCCGAGGTTCTCCGTCACCGCAGCCATGGCACTGACGAGCATCATCGGATCGTTCATCGGGATCTTTGCCGCCGTCTGCAGCGCAGCGTCGCTGCTCCCGCCGTAGACGTCATACGGACCTAACGCGTCCGCGAGGAAGAGTCCGTCGAACAACCCGCCCTCCAACAGCCGGGCGAGACGAGTCCAGTGCTCGAGGTCGCGATAGTCCCGCGACCGGTCAGCCGGGTGCCGCCAGATCCCGGGGAGTTGATGCCCCACGCCGTTGATGGCGAAGGCGTTGAACCTGATCCTCCGGGTGTGCTGATCGTGCGCAGCGTCGGGTCGCGAAGCCATGGTTCTCCTTGCGGTGGTCGTGTGAGGGGTGACCACCGCTCGAGCAGGAGCAGCCGTGGCTACGCCGATGACATCCCTCCGCGAGTGCTAACTCGATCAGGTTCGCTCGGGTGTGATCTCAGCCCCGTCCAGGGCACCCCGTGTCGCCCCTCAGCCTACGCGTCGGCGTCAGCGTGCCTTGCCGGTGACGGCCAGCAGGGGCCGCCTGGATTGCCGCGCGGTGACCACCGCGCCCGCATCGGCCACGCGCAGGCCCGTCGCCGACTTCGCGGCAAAGAGGCCGTACCTGATGTGACCCACCGACGCCTCTCCCTACTCGTGCCCATGCGACGACGACCGGGCCAACGCCATAGAGCTCGTCTACCGGGCGTAGTCATGCGGTCGGCGTTCGAGGCGTCCTGTCCCTGCGCTCCGCCCGGTCGCGGTTCGGTTCGGGAAGTCGGATCATTCACCCCCGTCGGGTGCCGACCGCCCACACGAGGAAGTGCGTGGCGATCAGTGGTGCAATGACGACCAGCGCGCCCCAGCCCGTCGCCGCGACCGCCACCCAGTTGCTCCACCACACGCTGGCGTCATCGAAGTAGCTCGGCAAGCGCGAGTTCGGCCGCGTCTCCTCGGCGGGCGCTGTGGAAGGCGCACCGGTGAACACGTCCGCTATGTCCGGGCCGGCGATCCCAACGCGGAAGTAGGCGGGGGAGTGAGGAACCTGGTCCATGTCCGCTATTCGGCACCGCAGGTACACCGGATGGGCCGCGTATGTTCAGTGACTGCCCACCTCGTCGTCGTCCCCGCCACCTCCCCCCGACCAGCGGGCACCCTCTCTCGGCGCTCGACGACTGCGCGCGGACCCCGAAGGCGGTTCCGTGCCGTGGCGAGCGCCCCTCCTGACGCCAGCGCATCCGTCAGAAGCTGGTGACGGATGCGCCGGCGACATCTCAGGTGCGGGTGGCGTCGCCAACGATGAACTCGGTGCGGTCCTCGGTGAAGTAGTCGCGTACCCAGTTGACCAGGGCGTTGTAGCGGGGACGTGCCGACGGCAGCAGGACATCATGCACTGCGAGCCATCCGGCGAATGCCAGCGACCCGTGGAGCTGCTTGTGCGATCTGCCGACCTCCGCCACCGCGGCCATCCGACCGATCATCGCCATGAAGCCGCGATCGTGGTACTCGAACGCCGTACGCTGTGTGCCCTTGAGGTCGGCGAGGATGTTCTCGCCGGCCCACGCCCCCGCCTGCTTGGCCACCGCACCCAGGCCGGGGAGCGTCTTACCGGCACCGTCAGGGATGTTGGCCGCGTCCCCGAGCGCGTAGACGCCCGGGAAACCGGGAACTGTGAGGTCGTCATTGACATTCAGTCGGCCGCCCCTGCCGGGCGTGATGCCCGCTTGCCCGACCACGGGCTGTGCGTGCAGGCCCCCCGCCCAGATCACGATCGGCGCGGCCAGGACCTCGCCGTCGGAGAGCGTCACGCCGTCGGCGCGCACCTCCTTGACGCTGGTGCCCAGGTGCAGCTGAACACCGAGCTCCTCGAGGTGCTCCTGCGCATACTGCTGAAGTTCCTCGGTGAAGGGGCCGAGAACCGTCTTGGCCAGATCAGCGAGGTGGACCGTGAAGGCCTCGCGAACCGCGTCGGAGTACGTTCGCGGCACCACCGAGTTGATGGTTTCTGCGATCGCACCCGCCATCTCGACTCCGGTCGGCCCGGCGCCCACCACGACGATGTTCGTGGGGTCGAGCGCCTCGCCGGCGGCCACCCTGGCGTCGGCCTTGTCGAACTGCTCGATAATCGCCGCTCCGAGGCGAGTGGAATCGCTGACCGAGTACAGCGGGTACGCGTGCTCGGCGGCGCCGGGGGTACCGAAGAAGTTCACGACGGCGCCGGCGGCGATCACGAGTGTCGGAGCGGAGTACACCGTTCCGTCGTCCACTGTGACCGTGTGTGCAGCGGCGTCGATAGCGGTGACCTCGGCGGTCAACACGCGCACGCTCGGACGCTTGCGGAAGATCGCGCGCAGCGGCTCGGCTACGTCACTCGGCGGGAGCTGCGAACTGGCCACCTGATAGAGCAGGGGTTGGAACTGCGAATAGTTGTTGCGGTCGATCAGCAGTGTTGGGATCTTCGCCTTGCCGAGCCGCCTGGCTGCTGCCACGCCGGCAAAGCCGGCGCCGACAATGATGACCTGGTAGTTACTGGTCGCGTTGGTCATGGCTTCGTTACCTCAGTCTTTTCTGGCCAACGTCAGCCGTAGGTGTAGAAGCCGCGACCGGTGGATGTTCCGAGGTAACCCTTGTCGATGAAGTCGGACTTGATCTTGTCCGCAAAGGCCTTCATCTCCGGGTCATCACTGTCCTTGTTGAGCATGTAGGGCGTCATCATCCCCACGATGTCGTAGATCTGGAACGGGCCCATGGGCGAACCGGTGGAGATGCGCCACGTCTTGTCGACGTCCTCGATACTGGCGATCTCACGCATCCAGAGCTTCGCGGCGGCCTCCAGGAACGGGACGAGGAGCGAGTTGAGGACGTAGCCCGGCTGCTCCTTGTGGATGTGGATCGGGACCATGCCGATCTGCTCCGCGAACTCCGCGGCGGCGTCGAAAACCTTCGGGTCGGTGCCGGGGTGGCCCATGACCTCGCAGGTGTTGAAGATCCACACCTGGTTGGCGAAATGCATGGCCAGGAACTTCTCCGGCCGATCCGTGAACGGGGCGATCGCGCTCGGCAGGAGGGTCGAGGAGTTGGTGGCGAAGATGGTCTTCTCCGGCGCGACCGCGCTGACCTTCTCCCAGGTGCTCTGCTTGATGTCCAGGCGCTCGGGGACAGCCTCGATCACTAGGTCGGCGTCCTTGACGGCGTCGGCGAGGTCCGCGCTTGCACGGATACGGGACACGGCGGCGTCGAGCTTCTCCGGCGTCGCGTCCTTGAGGTCATTGAGGTAGGAGGGCTTGAGCTGCTCCCAGCGGGCGGGCAGCTTGTCGAGGATCTCCTGGCTGATGTCGTACGCGACGACATTCTTTCCCGAGTAGGCGGCCTGGAAGATGATCTGCGAACCGAGAACGCCGGTTCCGAGGACGGTCAGGTTTTCCACGGTGGTGCACCTTTCCTAGAGGGGGAGAGTGTCAGCGACGCCGACATCTGGGACGTTAACAAAACTTGATAGTGCCATGTCCGGGATGGTGAGAAGGGTGCTGTGGCTAGTGGAGTGGGGTGCTCAGATGGCGTTTGCGGATGTGGATCAGATGCGCTGGGTGAGGGGATCCCGCTCCCGGCGGACGTCGGATCTGGCGAGGGCGCCGAGGGCCAGTGGCGCCGCCGCGGCCAGCGCGAGCCATTGCACCCCGTACGAGAAATGCGGACTCGACGACTCACCGCTCGGCAACGGCAGCTCCCCGAGCGCCCCCGGCTGGTCGGCGGTGAGCTGGAGGTAGAACGGGGCCAGTGCGAGGCCGGTGGCGTCTGAAAGCTGGACCGGGTCGATCGCCGAGACCACCACCGAGCCGCTCTCGCTCCGGGCGGGCGCGTACCGGCTCGCCTGCTCGGCCTGCCGCAGATGTGCCGTGATCTCGACGGTCCCAGGTGGCGGGGCGGGGATGGATGCCGTCGAGAGGTCGTCGGCGTCGCTGGCCGAGTCCTCATCGAGGGGGCCACGGTTGATGAGGATGATCGGCGGGGTGGGGTTGTCGTCGTCGTCAAATATTTCTTCCACCACAAACGGTGACACTACGTGCGTAGAGCCGCCACCTGCGTCCATTCGGCCTTGCACGATTACCCGGTGATCCGGCAGGAAACGCCCCCGCGCGGTGACCTTCCGCCACTCGTCCTCCGGCGCGACGACGGCATCCGAGGGGTGCACCTCGGCGAGGGGGAGGGTCTGCGCCGAGCCGGCACCGTGCAGGACCTCGCGGCGCTGATCCACCTGCTCACTCTTGCCGAACTGCCACGGCGCCAGGACGGCGACACACGCGACAGTGAACGCGACCACCCGCAGCGCCGCCGCGATCCACCCCGGGCGCAGGAGCACCCGCAGGGCGGAGGGCGCGGAGGTGGGGGCTGAGTTCGGGGCGGGCACCGGGTCAGATCGGCATTCGGTAGCCGAAGAACTCGTGGTCCTCGTTGTAGCCGCCCTGGCCCCAGCCGACGTGCTCGAACGATTCGACGAACTCGATCGCCTCGACCCACTTGACCTGCTTGAAACCGAGCTCGTCCTCGTTGCGCAGGCGGAGCGGGGCCCCGTGCGTCTCGGTCAGGCGCTCGCCGTTCATCTCGTACGCGAGCATGGTGGTGTCGCGGTGCATGTGCTCGAGCCGGTGGCAGTCGTAGTAGCGGCCGTGCGCCGGGCCCTCCGCGCCGTCGGCCAGCGAGTAGAACACCACCCACTTGGCCTCCGGCTTGGGATTGACGATCTCCATGATGTCCAACATCCGCACGCCGCCCCACTTGCCGATCGCCGACCAGCCCTGGATGCAGTAGTGCTGCGTGATCTGCTCGTTCTTGGGCAAGGCCATCAGCTCGGCCCAGGTGAGGGTGGTGGGATTGTCCACCAGGCCACCGATCTGGAGCGAGAAGTCCTTGAAATCGCCCGCCAGCAGGTCCTGGTACTCCTGCGACGTGGGAAGCGCGCCGTTGGGCCAGAAGTACGGCGAGATGTCCTTCTCCCTGTACTGCTTGCGCGGCGTCGACCACTCCATGAGCGCCTTGAGCCAGCCGATCATGAACTTGCCGACCCGGGCTACCACCCGCGGATACCGCAGCGTGAACGGGCTCGCGCCGACCGACAGGATCACGATCACCGCCATCACGATGATGTACACCACCAGCGGCACATACGACTGCGTGTTGGTGCCGAGCACGATGTGGTTGAGATTGCCGACCAGGCCAGTGATGAAGACCGTCACCGTGTGGACGAGGATGAAGAACACGAACCAGCACATCACCAGGAAATGCACCGTGCGCGCGACCTGGCGGTTCAGCGGACCGATGGCGGTGCCGAGCTTGGCCGCGAGACGGCGCCTGCAGCAAACCCGTGATGGGGGCCAGCGGCGCCGCGATGAAGATCGTGATGAAGTACGCCAGGATCTGCAGGCCGTTGAACGAGGTGAAGCCCTCATGCGCGGGGAAGTCGAGCGAGGCGTACTGGATTCCCGTGGACAGGGCGTTAGGGAACACATCCCACGACGTGGGGATCAGGCGCTGCCACTGGTCCGCCGCGAACAACAGCACGATGAAGACGATGCCGTTGATCAACCACAGGAACACGAATGTGAAGTGCCACCACCGGGCGAGGCCGATCGAGTGGCGGATGCCGGGGATTCCGATGCCCTTGGGAAGCGCGACCGCATCTTCCTTGGCCGTCCACACCCTGTCCGCCTGACTCTGGTCCAGGCGGTCCGCCGGGATCGGCCCACGCAGCCGCAGCCAATCGGTTCCCGGGCGGCTGCCCGCGTTGAGGTACAACCGCGGATGGTCGGCGAGGATCTGCCAGCCGGCGCGGATGATGAAGAGCATGAACACCGCGTTGAGCAGGTGCTGAATACGCAGCCACGCCGGGAAACCGGAATCCACCGCCGGCGCGAAACTCGTCGACGCGCCCGGATAGGCGGCGAGGAAGTCCTGCATCCACGGATACATCCGCAACTGCTGCGCGATCGCCACCATCACCAGCAGTCCGACGATCGTCAGGCCGATCAGCGGCCAAGTGGGTCTGATCCACCGCTTGCCGATGCGGATCTGCGGGAGCGTGGCCCGGTTCTGCGGGATGCCGCCCGCGAAACTCTCCGCGGAGATGCGATCGGCGAACGGCTGCGGGCGATCGGTGGTGTCGGCGAGCTGCTCCAGGTTCCGGCCGCTCGATTGCGGACCGGTCGGCTGCGGGCCGGTCGTGCGGGAGAGCGGAGTCGCTCCGCCGGCGGTTGAGGGGTCCTCGGTCGGTGCCATGTCACGTCCTTGGGATCGAACAGGTTCAGAGGGCGAACTGCTGTGGTCGAACGCGTTGATGGACGAAACAGTGTCGAGAATTTATGTACGGGGAGGGCGAACAGAGGGAGGGGTTTCCGGCCCGATTGCCTACTTGGGGGAAGACGCGTGGGGCGGTTCGGGAGTGGTGTGGAAGTGGGGTGAGGGGTGGCGTTGTCGTCGTCGTACCGTCCTACTCCCACCCGGGACGATGCGAGCGGGTCGCCCAGGCCAGGGCGTGGAGGGCGAGCATAGGCGCGATGACGGCGACATTTCAATCGAGCCGGCCAGGACTTCCTTGTGAAAATGAGTCCGACCTCGAGGCAAGAGTCAGAATGGCGTCGGCCCATGGGGTTACGATTCGCAGGATGCCGGCTCGGCGCTGTTGAGGCGGTAGCAATTTGCCGTGCCTGATCCGCGCACGGCAGAAAAGTTGACTCGACAGGAGTGTCAAGATGGGCCGTCCCAAGTTGGAACAGCATATCGCGGTGTTTGGTGAAAGCGGGAGCGGCAAAACCGTACTTCTATCGTCTTTCTACGGTGCGGCGCAGGAACCATCGAATGTAAAGAAGAATGGGTTCAACATCATCGCGTTGACTTCTAGGCAGGGCACCAAGCTTCACGGTAACTACCTTGGTATGCGCAACAAGGCTGAGTTGCCAGAGCAGGACAAGCACAAGTGGGACTCCTTCCGGTTCGCAGTCAAGGCGCAGAAGACTAAAGAGGCTGCCGGTGGCTACTTGGATGCCCTAAATCTCGTGTGGCACGACTATCCCGGTGAGTGGTGGGAAGGCCGACGAGACGACAGTGCTTCGTTGCGAGCTCGCCAGATATCGAGTTTTAAGGCATTGCTCGGATCTGACGTCGCGATGATTTTGATTGACGGGCAGAAGCTGTTGGACAACAAGGGCGAAGAGTCGAGATACCTCAAACAGCTCTTTACAACCTTCCGAAACACGCTGCATGGTTTGCGTGACGAGATCCTTGACAGTGGCAAGAAGTTGGATCGGTTCCCTCGAATCTGGATGCTTGCCTTATCTAAATCGGACTTGCTTCCAGATGTTGACGTTGTTGGCCTTCGAGACATCGTGGTCGAGAACGCAGGCGAGGAACTGGAGCTACTTCGCGACGTCATCGGGTCCTTCGTCACGACGCCGGACGCACTTTCCGTAGGTGACGACTATGTTCTCCTTTCCGCTGGCACCTTCGAGCCAAAGAAGATTGACCTGAGCCTTAGTATCGGAACGGATCTCTTGCTTCCGATCGCGGCAATTCTGCCGTTCGAGCGTCACGTGAAGTGGGTTAAGGCCTTGGAGTTACCTGGGAAGCTTGCTGAAGTGCTTCTCAAGAGTGCTGGGGTCCTGACTACCGCGCTCCTCGTCAACAAGAAAAAGCTCCCAGGCCCTATTGCGGCGGTTGTTACATTGCTTGGCCCCTCCTTGATCAATGACGCTGCGGAGATGGCTGGGACTAGTCTTCGAGAAGCAAACAAGGTTGCGCGCGAGAAGGGCGATGTGCTGGGTGCGCTCCTCACTAGCTTCAAGATCGATCTCGAGGATGCGGAGAAAGCTGGACGCCTGCTTCGGAGTATTCAGTGACATTCATATGGTCTACCCGCGGCCGTGACTGGGGATTTCGGTTCCTCAAGAACGGCGGTGAGACTGACCCGCTGATCAAGTTCGAGTCCGTCATGGATGTAGCAGGACCGGAGAATCCGACGTGCGTCCGTGTCGGGGAGTGTGTTGGCCTCCGATTCTCGGATCCGGAAAACCGCACTGATAGTGCGGGGCGGCTCATTTCTCACGAGTTTGTGCTGTGGGGCGGCCTCGCGGATCGTGTCGATTCCGTTGAGGATGGTCTGGCTGTCGTGTGGCCGCTGGTCAAAGATCAGTACGGCGCTGCGTGGGGCGAGGCGGCACCGCCCGGCTGAACGGTAAGGCTCGTCTGCATCGGGACCTGTCAAAGCTAGTGATAATCGGCCCTGGATGGCTGCGCTGATCGCGAAAGCAGCCCTGGCGTCTGATCGACTTCCGACCCAAGTGGGGTGGATCGCACCGATGCCAAGGCTGAGTGAAGGTCACGCAGTTCCTCGACGCTGACTTACGCTCTGGACGTGACCAACTCATCCCAGGTGGCTACTTCAGCGAACCTATCCGAGAGCGTCCGCGGCGAGGATCCGACCTCCACCATCCGGCGCAGCCGCGAGACCTTCCGGTCGCGTGTGACCATGAGGCGCATGGTCGCCGCCGCGATGGTGGTGCCGCTACTCGCGCTGACGGCGGCGTGCTCCGGGGGTGGGTCCGATTCGGCTGGAGCGGCAGACGCGCCCGGTGAGCCCGGTGCCACCAGTGCTGCCGGCGAGTCTGAATCCACGCCCGGGGCGGCCGCCCTTGATGCTGGCGCTGGTGCTGACGCCGGCGCCGGCGACAATGCAGCGCCGTCAGGGACCGCGGGAGAGGCGCCCTTGCTGCCCGGCTCGCCGCTTGAATCGGCCGTCAACAACATGGACTCGACCCTGGAATCGCTGCGGGGGATCTTGGACGAGGCCATTCCATCTTCGTCGTGGCGGCAGGTGGCGGAGGCGGAGATCGTGATGTGTGACGAGGGCGAGGGTCGATACTCGGCCCCGCAGTTCATGGCCCTTGGCGGGTCCATTCCCGACGAGTTGTGGCCGCGAATCGAACAACTGCTGGTCGACCGTGGATACGCCCCGGCGCGCGATGAGCAGCCGGTCGAGGGCAACTTGACCTTGGCGTTCTATGCCGAGGACGGAGCTAACGTGTCGGTCCACTCGACCGGCGGAAGCGGGGCGGCCTACTCGGGCTCCGTTCCGTGCTCGGAGGGCTACGCCGGCGAGTAGCGGGCACCCGCCCCTCGGGAGCGGGCCGCGCCTTCCCGCCTCTCCCCGCCCCTTCCCGTCCGTTACCGTCCCTTCCCGCGCGTTTCCGCCCCCGCCAGCGCACTTCAGCACGCCTTCCCCCGCCCATTCTTGACACCCGTCAACCACGGCGTAACCTTCCTACTGTGGCTACCCTGTCGTCCCTGTCCTCCCTCACGTCCCGCTCGCCCTCGTCGTACCCTCGCCTGCTCTCTCCCGGCCGGATCGGCCCGATGGAGACCGCCAACCGGATTGTTCTGCCCGCCATGGACATGAACGTCTCGGAGGACGGCGAGATCGAGCAGCGGGAGATCGACCACTACGTCGCCCGCGCAGCCGGCGGTGCCGGTCTGATCATCACCGGCGCGTGCGCGATCGCGTTCCCGGTGGGTGCGGCGTCCATGAAAGAGCCGGGGCTATCGGATGACAAGTACATCCCGGGTCTCAAGGCACTCGCCGACGCCGTGCACGCGGCCGGGTCGAAGCTGTGCGTGCAGTCGACCCACCACGGCAAGGTCGCGCGGGTGGACGTGGCCAACGACCGTCCCGTGATCGCGCCGAGCATGCCGGACTACGACTATGACTACTCCGCGCTCGCCGACAGCACGCCCGAGGAGCTGGGCAAGATGGGCGCGGCGACCGGTGGCAAGAAGACGGTCTACAAGGAGATGACCCACGAGGACATCGCCTGGCTCATCGACACCTGGGCCGAGGCCGCCGACCGCATCGCCCGCGCCGGCGCCGACGCGATCGAGATCCACGTCGCGCACGGCTACATCCTGGGCGTGTTCCTCAACCGGCGAGACAACCAGCGCACCGACGAATACGGGGGAGCGCTGGTCAACCGGGCGCGACTGGCGTGCGAGGTCATCGAGGCCGTCAAGAAGCGCGTGGGGGACACGCTCGCGGTGATCGTGCGCGTGGCCGGGCAGGAGTACGGCCAGGAGGGCGGGCTCGAGCTGGACGAGGCGATCCTGGCCTCACAGCTGTTCGAGCAGGCCGGCGCCGACGCGATCCACGTGACCGGCTGGGGCCGCAACCCGTTCGACAACTTCACCGACGGCCCCCTACCCGACACCGTCGGTGCCTACCTGGACAACGCCGCGGCCATCAAGAAGGCCGTGTCGGTGCCGGTGATCGGCGTGGGACGGATGTTGCCGGAGGTGGCGGAGAAGGGGATCGACGACGACAACATCGACTTCGCCGCCATGGGTCGGCAGTTGCTCGCCGATCCGGAGTTGCCCAACAAGCTCAATGCTGGGACGCCCGAGCTGGTGCGCCCGTGCATCAACTGCTACCTCTGTGTGGCCGAGAACTTCTTCGACGATACCCCGTTCTGCGCGGTCAATCCGCCGCTGGGCAATGAGGGGCTGCTGCCGCTGACACCCGCGCCCAAGCGCGAGCACGTCGTGGTGGTGGGCGCCGGACCCGCCGGACTCGAGTCGGCCGTGGTGCTGACCGAGCGCGGGCACCGCGTGACCGTGCTGGACAAGGCCGACCGCCTGGGCGGAACCATGTGGTTCTCCACGCTCACCACCCCGGCCAACGAGCCGCTGATCAGCTACTACCAGGCCAAGATCGAACAGCTGGGCATCGATGTGCGGCTCAACACCGAGGCCACGGTCGAGACCGTGCGTGCGCTCGGTGCCGATCGCGTGATCGTGGCGACCGGCGCGGTGCGGCCTGCCCCGCAGATCCCGGGCGGCAAGCTGCCACACGTGCACACTGGCGATTCGCTGCGCGCCACGATGCTGGGTACCGCTACCGCTGACGAAGCCGGAACTTTCCTGCGGCTTGCCGGGAAGCTCGGCCGGCTGTCGGGGATCACCAAGCGTCCCTCGTGGATCCGGCGCCTGACCAAGATCGCGCTGCCGATGGGCAAGAACGTCGTGGTGATCGGCGGCTCGCTGGTCGGCCTGGAGCTCGCGGAATTCCTGGGCGAGCGCGACCGGAACGTCACGCTGCTGCACGACTCACAGCAGCTGGGTCTGCCTCTGGCCATGCCCCGCCGGTGGACCGCAGTGCGTCACGCCAAGCACTACGGCGTGGACATCAAGCGCAACGTGAAGGTCACCCGCATCACCGAGTCGAGCGTGGAGTGGACCGACGCCAAGGGCAACGCTAAGTCCGCGCCCGCCGACATGGTCATCTACGCTGACGGCACCACCGCCGCGGCGCCGCTGGCCGATGCGCTTCGTGCTGCGGGCGTTGACTGCGAGGTCATCGGCGACGCCGGCGACGTGGGCTACATCCACGGCGCCATTCACTCAGCGTGGAAGGTCGCGACGGTGGGCTGACGATCTGAGCGGGCGGATTCATTGGCTGGCGGGACATCCGGGCTTGTTTCCTCTTGGCGGGTTATCTCACCGCGCCAGTCCAAGCGGGGGGAGAGTACGGAGACCTTCTCGTCGAGGACGTGAGATATCGCGACGAAGCGACGGTCGTCGGCGCCGATCAGCGTCGAATCGGCCTGGTGGGCAAGGTGGTCCGGAAGGGCGAAGGCGGAGGCGTTCTGGCAGGGCATCGCGCTAGTGTGCGCCCCCACCCCGGCCTTGCCGCAAGCCCCCCCTACCAGCTATAACTTGAAGGTGGAAGCAAGTTTTTGGCCGCGATCTACGAGGATGCCGACATCTGCTGTGTACACGCGTGCCTGAGCGCCTCATGACGGCCATCACCTGGAGCGAGGGCGGAACGCGGCGCCGCGCGGGCTGGCGTCCGGAGAACGGCGCCAAGCCGCCGCGGGACATTGTGGTGATCGACGACGACATCGCCGCGGACAGCGCCCTCCGGATGGCGCGGGCAGGCACCGGGCTGCTCTGGAGAGGCGACTTCCACAATGCCCGGCAACTGATGCGTGCCCTCGATCGGCGGCTGGAGAAGCAGGCCTCCCGTAAGGCGTCGAAGTCGTCGAAAACACCGAAGTCGTCTCGTGGCGTCGAGACCGGCGACCTCTTCCACGCGAATCGGCTGGCGCGATCCCAGCGGGCGGCCGTCCTGGGGAAGATCCTCATCGAACTCGAGCCCGACTACGCGGTCGGGTTGCGTCGAGCGCCCGACGTGCGAGAGGCCTGCGCGCACGCATACGGGACGCCGGCCAGCGAAGGCCCGGGGGAGTCGACGCTCGTCTCGCTACCGGAGCTCCTCGGGGTGATCAGCGCATTCGAGTGGCACCGCACGGGCATCGAGGTGGCCGCCCTGGGCGAGCGCATTCATCCCGCCTATGGCGTCTTTGCCCCCACTCGTGACGAGTACATCGACCTGGTCGCCGACGCGGCGTGGCCAGAGGGCGTCGACCGGCCGCTGGCCTTTGACCTCGGCACGGGGACGGGAGTTCTCGCGGTCCTGATGGCCCGGCGCGGAGCCAGGGAAGTCGTGGCGACAGATATCAACCCGCGCGCGGTGCGGTGCGCGATCGATAACGCGGACCGTCTCGGAGTCGCGGATCGCGTGCGGGTGGAGGAGGCGGATCTCTGGCCCGCCGCCCCGGAGCGTGCCGACGTCGTGGTGTGCAATCCGCCCTGGATCCCGGGCCGCCCGACGTCGGCGCTGGAGCAGGGCATCTACGACCCGAAGTCCGACGTGCTGCACCGCTATCTCGGTGAGCTTGCCCGGCATCTAACGCCGAACGGCGAGGGATGGCTGATCCTGTCTGACCTCGCCGAGCTTCTGGGGCTGCGCACCCGCGAGGAGTTCCTCCAGCGCATCGCCGACGCAGGGCTGACTGTCGCCGGCATTCATGAGACGACCCCGCGACATCCGCGCGCGACCGACGAGGCCGATCCGCTCCACGCCGCCCGGGCGCGCGAGCGGACCATGCTGTGGCGGCTGGCCGCGCGACGGTCGTGAGCGCCAGCGGGTGGAGCGGAACTGCGGGTGACCACTAGGTCCATGCCTGCTGAGAACCTGTCAGCTGTACGTGCTGAAGCGCCGTGAGATCTCCGATGGTCTCGTGGGCGGCGTGGCCGCGGTCGGGCGCGACAGACTACTTGTCACTGTCGACACATCGATCGTCGCGTTCGCATGCGTGACGCCCGATGCCCCGGCCCTTCGATCGTGAGGGGCCGGAGCATAGTCACTGGCGAGCGGCTCGGATCAGACGTAGAGCGGCACCTGGGCCCCCTCGGGGGCGCCGGGGTAGCGGTCGACGATCTTGTTCAGCTCGGATTGCATGTACAGGATGTTCAGACCGAACACGAAGGTCAGGAGACACGACAGGATGGGCGAGCAGGTGGGCTGGAGGCCGCTCGCACGTTGTGCGTTCTGGATTCGCTGCCCGGTGTTATAGAAGCTGACCAGAGGCGCGATTACCGTCCAGCCCAAGAAGAACAGCACCAACACGGGTCCGGCCACGGGAGCCTGGCGACGACGGTCGAACTCTGCCATCTCCTTGTGGATCTTGTAGTACCAGACGTAAACGTAGATCCCGAGCGTGATGATCGGGAACACGAGCCAGGTGATGATGGGATTGCGTTCCTTGAAGAGCAGCCCCATCGCTGCCGGGGGCTGTGCGGTCCCGTAGTGGGCGGGGACCGACGCCGGCGACTGGGCGGCAGGGTAGGGGTGTTGAGACGACTGCCCCGGGGCGTACTGCCCCGAATAGTCCGGGTTGTTCACAGGATTGGTCATAAGTTGTCCTTCGAGAGGCGTTCCGGGCCTTGCGGTCGCGCTACGACTGCGCAAGCACGTGAACCGTACAAAATCAGTCCGACATGTTGGCGGTCGTCACCGTGTAGGAGGACCTTGCTCGAGATTCTCTCGGCGGGCGGTTCATGGATCCTGGAAGCTTCGCACTCACGACACGGTGCCGGGCTCCTCGACGTCCGGGCGGCGTGTCACCGCTGCAGCGACTGCACCCGCACCGTCACCTCGGCGTCGGTCTGGCCTGCCTGAGCGGAAAGCGCCCGGCGCAACTCGAGCTGGATGTCCCGCACCCCCTCGCGCACCGGCCGC
Organism: Dietzia aerolata; assembly: GCF_014144865.1. GTDB lineage: Bacteria > Actinomycetota > Actinomycetes > Mycobacteriales > Mycobacteriaceae > Dietzia > Dietzia aerolata. The sequence goes on from NZ_JAALDM010000319.1 coordinate 29,909, forward strand.
GACCGGTCGAGACACACCTCCACCAGGGCGGTGCCCTCGGCGGTGTCGATGTGCAGCCCGAAGTGAGCGGTCCGGGCACTACTGCGGCGGACGCGGGCGTCGATCGTGCGCAGTGCCGTGCCGAGCCCCGGCTCGATCGCGTGGACGCCCGGGACGGACGTCACCACGGCGAGCAGGTCGGCAGCGGCAGGCCCTGGGCGAGAAAACTCGGCAGCGGCAGCCTCGGTGGTCTTCTGTGGCTCAGTCATGGAGATCCTCGATGTGCACATCAACGGTGAGGCCGCCCAGGTCGAGCTCGCGGACGCACTCGGAGACGACGGACGCGCGGACCTCGTCGGCCAGTGCCCGCAGGTCGCGGCTCGCGGCGGACAGCGACACCCGGCACCGCACCCGCTCCGGCAGTCCGCGGGTGCCCCACTCGGGATGCTCGGCGTGGTCGACGGATATGCGCAGACTCATGGCGCCCGGTACAGCGTCCACGGCGTCGCGGATCAACGTCGTAGACGCCGGGTACCTCACGGGCGGCCATGCCGGCGACGGGCCGGCCTGAGATGAACAGGTACACCACTAAGACGTCGCGAGTCCCCGGTTCGTCACACGCGTTCCCGGACTTTTTCGCTTCCGCCGCTAAATACCCACTTTGCGCATGAAACGCCTGCATATCTGCTTACAGTGCCCGCATGAGTCGGGGGAGTAGAGCAAGCGGGGACCGATCGATCATCATCAGGTTCACGGCGGCGCTGGCCGCGGTGATGCTCGTCGCCGTGCTGCCGCAGGCGCCGCGGGCGGGTGCGCAGGCGACAGGCGCCGGGCCGGGCGCGCCCGTGGCGGAGGGCTTCCACTGGGGCGTGGCCACCTCCGGCTTCCAGGTCGAGGGCTCGAACCCCGACTCCAACTGGAAGCGCTACACCGACGCCACCTCGCCCGGTGGCGAGGTGGATCCGGTGGGTGACGCGGTGGACTTCTGGAACCGGTATCCCGAGGACATCGCGCGCGCCGCCGAGATGGGCGTCAACACCTTCCGGCTGAGCGTGGAGTGGGCGCGGATCGAACCGGCGCCGGGGGAGTACGACGACGAGGCCCTCGCCCACTACGACCGGATCATCGACTCCATCCACGGACACGGCATGGTCCCGATGATCACCATGGTCCACTTCACCTATCCCGGCTGGCTGGCAGACCGGGGAGGCATGCTCTCGGACGAGGCCGTGCCGGCATTCGGGCGATTCGCGGACCTCATCACCGAGCGGTGGGCGGGGGACGGCACGATGTGGGTCACGCTCAATGAACCGCTGGTGTTCTTCAAGCATGAGATGACGATCGGGCAGGTCGCACCGCAGGACTTCGGGCGGTTCCTCGACCAGATCGTGGCCGCGCACCGGCTGGGCTACGCCGCCGCGCACCGCGCCGACCCCGACGCGATGGTGACCATCAACGAGGCCTACCTGCCGCTCGCCACCGACTTCACCGACACCCTCATCGGCGACCGCGTGGCCGACGTCGTGGACTTTGTGGGCATCGACTACTACTACGGCGTCGCGCTGAACAACCTCACCGCGATCAATGCGGCGTGGGACGATTTCGCGGCGGTGCGGCCGCAGCCCGAAGTGATCTACGAGGCGATCGCCCACTACGCGCGCTCGTACCCGGGCAAGCCGATCTACATCGTGGAGAACGGGATGCCCACCAACCACGGCGCCCGAGCCGACGGCGTGGACCGCGGCGACTTCCTGCGCGACACCGCGTTCTGGCTGCAGCGGGCTGTGGCAGATGGCTACCCGGTGATCGGCTACAACCAGTGGTCGCTCGTCGACAACTACGAGTGGGGCAGTTACGCGCCGCGATTCGGGCTCTACCAGGTGGATGTGCTCACCGACCCGGCGCTCGAGCGGAGGCCCACTACGGGCGTTGAGGCGTACCGGGAGATCATCGCGAACGGGGGAGTGGGGCCCGACTACCGTCCGGTGCTCCCGGGTGGCTGGTGCTCACTTTCGACCATTCCTGACTCGTGCGTCAATCCGGTGACGGTCGAGGGGCCGCGGGTGGCGTTGGCGGGGTGAGACGTTAACGAATGGCGCCGCCGCGCCGATATTCCTTGCAGGACAACACATTCACTGTGAGGAGTGAGGTTGATGTTCCCAGAAGGTTCGATCGAGGATCCGATGCGTTTCCTGTTCGGCCCCGGCCCGGACGAGATGACCTGCATGGCGCTGACGCCCGAGTGCATGGGCTGGTTTCCGTACCTGGCCAGCCGCTTCGGGTTCGGGTCCTGACGCCGACGGTCTGAAATGGGGCGATCCCCCGGCTCGCGAGTGAGGCTCGCGCGCCGGGGGATCGCTGTTCGGGAGGCGTCAGAGTCGGGGAAGGTGACCCGGGCTGCCCGGGCTGTGTCAGGCCGGCAGGACCTGCTGCATGACCCGCAGGGTGTTGCCGCCCATGATCGCCGCGATGTCCTCCTCGGAGTAGCCGCGGTCCATCAGCACCTGGGTGATGGAAGCGATCTTGCTGGTGTCCCAGCCGACGGTGACGTTGCCGTCGTAGTCGCTACCCAGCGCGGCGGTCTCGATGCCGCCGATCGCCACCACGTGGTCGATCGCGTCCACCACCGCGTCGACACTCATCTCGCACACCGCGTTCTCGAAGTAGCCGATCCCCACGACCCCGCCTGTGGCGGCGACGCCGCGGATCTCGTCGTCGGTGACGTTGCGGTTGTTGTCGCACGTGCCCTGGACACCGCCGTGGCTCAACACCACCGGGTTGGTCGCCATCTCGAGCATCGTGGCGACGGCCTCGTGGCTGGAGTGGGTGAGGTCGATGATCACGCCGCGGTCCTCGAGGGTGTGGAAGACCTCTTCGCCGAAGGGGGTCAGTGTGCCGCGCTCGACACCGTGCATGGAGCCGGCCACGTCATTGTCGAAGAAGTGCGCGAACCCGGCCATCCGCATTCCGGCGTCGTAGAGACGGTCGACGTTACTGATGTCGCCCTCGAGGTTGTGCAGGCCCTCCACCGAGAACATCGCCCCGGTCACGTCGTTGCCGGCCACCCGCTCGTCGATGAGCTGTTCGAGATCGCCCTTGGTCTTGACGAACATCAGCTCACCATCCGAGTTGTCCGCCGCGGTCTGCAACTTCTCGGCGTGGTAGAGAGATCGCTCCGTCATCGAGAACCAAGTGCGAGGCGGCTGCGCTTGGGCGATTACCAACGGGGTGATGTTGTCGGAGTCGTCGTCGTTCCCATCGACGTTCTGTCCCTTCGGTGACTTGGTCACCGACGAGAACACCTGCAGCGCCACGTTCCCCTCCTTCAGGCGGGGGACATCGACGTGGCCCCGATCGGAACGCTCGAGGATGTCCCGATCTCACATCAGGGTGTCGGAGTGCATGTCCACGATCTGTAGCGTGTCATGGAGCTCCTGGGCTTCGGCGGTGACCTCCGGCATCGTGGCCGGGACGATCTTGTTGCGGCCCTCCTCGATCACCGCGGGCCCGACCATGAAGAACGTGGTCGCGGCAATGATGATCAGGATGAGTAGGCCGATCAGGGAGGAGAAGACGATTCGACGGTTCATTGGCTCGTGTCCTTATCTGGCTGGCCGGGTCCGAGGCGCCTTCTGCGGTCGGATTCCGGGGTGGACTTCGTTGACATCAAGAATCCTCGGGAAGTCGACTGTGGCCGAAAATCTGTAAGGACCGATCGCCTGCGGGGGATCCTGATATATATCCGCTATGGACGACCTCGATGAGGAAGATATTTCGCTCATCCACGCGCTGCAGTTGAGTCCGCGCGCGTCGTGGCGTGAACTGGCCGACGCGCTCGGCGAGGGGCCGGTCACCCTGGCCAAGCGGTGGGCGCGGCTGCGGGCGGAAGGCCTGTCCTGGGTGATGGCCTATCCCGCCGTGGACGGGGTGCACGGGAATCGCCTGGCGATCATCGAACTCGCCTCTGGGCCGGGCCGGGTGATGTCGCTCGCCCGGGAGCTCGCGTCGTTGCCGATGGCCGTCACGGTCGAGATCGCCTCGCGGGAGTACGGCGTGGTGGCGACGCTCGCGGGCCGGTCCCAGGGCGACCTCGCCGAGATGCTTCTCGACCACCTGCCCCGGCTGGACGGCTTGACCGGGATGCGGACCCACCTGGTGGGGCAGCTCCACCTCGGGGCCAACCAGTGGCGCATCGGAGGGCTCGACTCCCGCGCGGTCTCCAGGCTCGGCCGGAAGGCGGGGCCCGCAGGGGTGGGGGAGCGCGAAGACCGGGCGACCTCCGTCAACCCGTGGGCGGAGCCCTACCTGGACCTGGCCGAGGCTCTCGCCGAGGACGGTCGTCGCAGCGCGGCCGACCTGGCTCGCATCACCGGGCGCCCCCTGTCGACCACCCGGCGCCAACTCGCCACCCTCGTCGGATCGGGCGCCATGACGTTCCGTTGCGACGTGGCGCAGGGCGCGATTGGCCTGCCGGTGATCGTGCAGTGGTGGTGCCAGGTGCCGATGGCGCAGATGGCGAGCAGCGTTTCGCGGCTGCGGTCCGAGCCGTCGGTGCGGCAGGTCGTCAGCATGCCGGGATCCCCCAACCTCATGGTGACGACGTGGAACCGCTCGGCCGCCGACGCGATGCGGATCCAGGAGATGCTCGAGCGGGAACTCGCACCGCTGATGGTGGTGGATTCGGCAATCGTGCTGCACCAGGTGAAACGGCTCGGGTGGGTCCTCGACGAGACCGGGCGGAACACGGGCACCCTGGTCCCGTACGGACAGCCGAGTGGCGCGGAGTCGCAAGTCTGACTGCATCGGGTGGTCAGGCGGTTTCGGAGGCCCTGTCCGGCGTCCCACCCGGCGTTGTGCCCGACTCCTTTTCGGGCGCGTTTTCCGTCGCCTTCCCCTGCTTCTTCGTCGACTCGCCCTCCGACGCTTCCTCCTTCTGCCACGGCCAGCGGCCGGAGATCTCCAGTTCCAGCGACCAACTGAGGAAGGTTCGGATCACGACGATTGCGGCCAGCACGGCGACGTCGTTCAGGGTGGGGGTGACGGCGACGGTCTTGATGATGTCGGCCGCCACCAGTAGTTCGAGTCCGAGCAGGATGGACCGTCCGAGGAACCGGCGGAACTCCTTGTACACGCCCGGCTCGCGCCGCAGTAGGCCCCGGCCGGCCATGATCGTGGCGGCCACCGCGCCGATCACGATCGCGGCGACGCCCGCCGCGTCGATCACCTGCCCGACCAACTCCATCGATTCCTGGAAGTCCATAAACAGTGGCTTATCACGACGTCGTGTCGGCCGGAGCGGATTGAGGCTGCGTGGATCGGCCGGGGAGGCTGTAGTGCGCGAATCGCACACGCAATACTGGCACACGTTCTACGCTGCCGTTATGAGCTTTGAGGGGAAATCTGTACTGGTCACCGGCGGCGGAAGTGGGATCGGTGCCGGCACCGCAGAAGAACTTGCACGGCGAGGCGCACGAGTGACCATCGTCGGGCGCGGCGCCGACCGGCTGGCGGACACCGCGCGCCGCATCGGCGAGTTGGTCGGTCGCCCGGACCAGGTCCTGGCGCATTCGGCCGACGTGACCGACGAGGACGCTGTGGCCGGTGCCGTCGCGGCGGCGGTCGAACACGGTGGTGGGCTCGACGGCGTGGTGGCCTGCGCTGGCGGTAGCGAGACGATCGGCCCGCTCACCCAGATGGACACCGACGCGTGGAAGCGCACGGTCGACCTCAACGTCAACGGCATGATGCTCACGCTCAAGCACTCCGCACGCGCACTCGTGGCCCGAGGCGGCGGCTCGTTCGTGGCGATCTCCTCGATCGCCGCCAGCAACACCCACCGCTGGTTCGGCGCCTACGGCCCCACTAAATCGGCGGTCGACCACATGGTGGCGCTCGCCGCTGACGAACTCGGCGCCAGCAATGTCCGGGTCAACGGCATCCGGCCCGGACTGATCGAGACCGAGTTGGTCGCCCCGATCCTGGATGATCCGGCGATCGCCGAGGACTACCGCGTCAATACCCCGATCCCGCGAATCGGTCAGGCCGACGACGTCGCGAAGTTCGCCGCATTCCTCCTGGGCGATGAGTCCACCTGGCTGACGGGACAGGTCGTCAACGTTGACGGTGGCCAGATGCTGCGCCGCGGTCCCGATTTCACCCCCATGCTCGAGCCGTTGTTCGGCGCTGACGGACTCCGCGGCGTCATGCCGGAGGAGGGGTAGTGATCGGGCGGCCTGAGGCGGCTATGTAGGAGGGGAGTGCCCGGTGAGACGTGGGGCCCGAGCTAGCTGGTCGATGAGGCGTTAATTGCTCTCCGGCAGATTTCGCTTGTCGCGCGGCGTCGACCTCCCTGCACTGAGTCTCGCCGGGAGCCCTTCGGTCGCCCCCCGTGGCCTCCGGGCCACAAGGGAGTGACTTTCACCAGCGGATCCAGCGGTTTCCCCGGATAGCCTCGCTGTTCTCGGCTCGAAGAGGTGTCCCGGGTGGGTACGTTGGAATGAAGGGCCGTGCGCGCCTGTAACGGCGGGCATGGTGTTGGACAACTAGGGAAGGTCATTCATGGCGAACATTAAGGAACTGGCCGATTCGCACCTCGCTACCGCTCTCGCCGAGGAGCGGGGGCGCAGCGCCGAGCTCGTCGCGCACGACGGCCCACTGCGCCAGACGGTGATCGCCCTGCGAAACGGAACGCGGATGGCAGAGCACAACTCTCCGCCGGCCGCGAGCCTGCAGGTCCTCAAGGGCCGCGTCCGTGTGGATCTGGACGAGGAGTCCCAGGGCGAGTTCGGCGAGGGAGAACTGTGGATTCTCACCCACGAGCGGCACTCGGTGCTGGCACTCGAGGACAGTGTGTTTCTGCTGACCACGGTGACGAGCCAGCAGGGACAGGACTCACGGTCCTGAACGGCATGATCGACGGCATGGGCCCGATCTTCTCGAGGCGCACGGACCGGTGAAGGTCCCCGAGAATCTCATCCCGTGGCTCGTCCGTGTGACGGGCCGCAACAAGGTCTTCCTCACGCAGGAGGCGGCGAAGGCGCACGCGGAGAAGGTCGCGCGTCAGCCGCGCCCCTTCGGCCCGCCCGCGAGACTGCGCGGTGTCGACGTCTCGATGACCGTGCGCGAGGGATGGCCGGTTTACACGGTCGTGCCGTCCGGGGCGAGGCCGTCGGGTTGCGTGGTCTTCGTCCACGGTGGCGGCTGGGTGAACGAGATCGTGCGTCAGCACTGGAAGCTGATCGCCCAGATCGCCATCGAGTCGCGCACCACCGTCGTCGTCCCGATCTATCCACTCATCCCGGTCGGTACCGCCGCGACCGTGGTGGCCGAGACCGTCGACATCGCCCTGGAGTCCCGCGAGAGATACGGGGACGTCCGGCTGGCCGGTGACTCGGCAGGGGGCCAGATCAGCCTGTCCGCCGCGCAAGTCTTGCGCGACAGCCACGGCGTCACGCTGAGTCGGACCGTTCTCATCTCCCCGGCGGCGGACCTGACGTGGTCCAACCCCCGCATCCCGGGAGTACAGCCGGACGATCCGTGGCTCGCGGTGCCCGGCGGCCACTACCTGTCAAGCGTGTGGCGCGGGGACCTGGAACTCACCAACCCCCTGGTGAGCCCACTCTTCGGTGACCTCGCAGGCCTGGGTCCCGTCGTGATCTTCAGCGGAACCCGCGACATCCTCAACCCCGATGCGAGCCTTCTCGCCTCGAATCTCAAGGAGGCGGGTGTCGAGGTGGAGTACCACGAGCAGCCCGGCGGCCTGCACGACTATCCGCTGCTTCCCACGGCCAGCGGCGAACGGGCACGTCGACTCATCACCTCGGCCCTGGCCGCGCCCCCGGCGGACTGACAAGCGCAGCACCGGAAACGCCGAGAGTTTGCCAGGCTAACAAACGATTATCTTTTGTCTTACCCGGCCACTAGAGTGCGGTGATGTGATCGGAGACACAATTCGTCAGTGGGCGCTGGGCGCCGTCGGTGCGGCCGTGACGGGCTCGCTCGCCATGGGCGGCACCGCGAGTGTCGACATGTTGGGAGTGCCGAGCGACCACCTCGCGGTGATGTCGCCGCACGAGCTCGTCATTGAACCGGAGGCGGTCGGCGAGCACGTGGTTGGCGGCCACACGGTGGTGGTCACCGACGATTCCGTCTCGGTTCTCGAGGACGGGCAGCCCGTCTGGTCCAACTCCCCCGGCACCGCGTTCCTCACGGCCGGTACCGGCCAGGTGGGCTGGGAGGAGAACCGCGGCTACTTCTGGGCGGACGTCGCCCACTCGGAGCAGTCCACCACGCAGCGCGTGACCGGCGTGCAGGCGACCGGCGGCGCTGTCACCCTCACCGGCGAGTTGGCCTCCGAGGGCGGGGCCGTCCCGTTCACCGTGAGTTTCACCGAACGCTCAGGCGGCGGCGTGACCGCGGAAGTGGACACCGGCACCGCGGCGGGCGGTGACAGGAACGCGGAGGTCGTGCAGTGGACCGGCGGCCGCACCCCGGGCGCGGAGGTGCACGGGTTCGGCGAGCAGTTCGACGAGTTCAATCTCGACGGCCGCCTCATCCCCGTGGTCGCCCGAGAGCAGGGTGTCGGCCGCGGCGAGCAACCGCTCACCCTTCTCGCCGACCTCTCCAATGGCGGAGCCGGCGGCACCACCTCCATGACGTTCGCGGCGTGGCCCACCTATGTCACCAGCGATATGCAGGGCGTCCGGGTCGACCCGGGGGATGAGGCGACGCATGCGTTCGCGATCGGCGACACGCGCCGCCCCGACACCGTGGGCCTGGAGGTGTGGGCGCCGTCCATGCGGCTCGAGCTCACCCGCGGTGACACCCCGGCGGACCTGATCGCCACCCAGCAGGGCGCGGTCGACCGCCCGGCGTTGGCCGACTGGACCCAGGAGGGTGCGATCGTCGGGATCCAGGGCGGCACCGACGAGGTCCGCCAGACGGTCGACACGCTGGAGGCCGCGGGCACCGAGGTGTCGGGTGTGTGGCTGCAGGACTGGACCGGCCAGCGCACCACCGATTTCGGCGACCGCCTGTGGTGGACCTGGCAGCTCGATCAGCAGCGCTATCCCGGCTGGGACGAGCTGGTCAGCGACCTGCACGAGCGTGGGATCAAGACCACGACCTACGTCAACCCGTGGCTCGTGGACGCCGCGCCCAAGAACGATCCGGCGATCCGCAACCTGTGGGCCGAGGCCCGCGATGCCGGGCTGCTGGTCAAGGCTCCGGACGGCAGTCCGTACATGGTTGACCAGGGCGGATACTCGGCCGCGCTGGTGGACTTCACCAACCCGGCCGGCCGAGACTGGATGTCGACGGTCATCGCCGAGGAGGTGCTCGCCCACGGGGTCGACGGCTTCATGGCCGACTTCGGCGAGGGCCTGCCCATGGATGCCGTGCTCTTTGACGGCGACGCCGAGCTGATGCACAACGCCTGGCCCCGCCTCTGGGCGGAGACCGTCCGCGAGGGCTGCGAGAAGGCCGGCCGACCGGACTGCGTGACCTGGTTCCGCGCCGGCACCTCGGGCATGGATTCGCAGACCCCCGCGTTTTGGAACGGCGATCAGATGGTCGGTTGGTCCGACGAGGACGGCCTTCCCTCGGCCCTGCGCGGCACGTTCTCGTCCGGGGTGTCGGGCTGGCCGGTCGTGCATTCCGACGTCGGAGGCTACACCTCGGTGGACCTGGTGGTGACCGATTACGTGCGCGACGCCGAACTCCTGGCCCGCTGGGGTGAGTACTCGGCGTTCGGTCCCATGTTCCGCAGTCACGAGGGGAACCGCCCGGCGGTGAACCGCCAGGTATATGACGACGACGAAGTCGCCGCGTTCGCCCGCAACAGCCGCATTTTCTCCGCTCTTGTCCCGTATCGGTCTGACGTGTTGGCGGAGGCGGCCAGCACGGGTGTGCCGGCGGTCCGTCATACCTGGATCAACTTCCCCGGGACGGCGGCTGCCCAGGCGGATGAGCAGTTCATGCTCGGGGACGCGGTGCTCGTGGCTCCGGTGCTGGCTCCCGGGCAGTCGACGGTGCAGGTCACGCTGCCGCCGGGCACCTGGCGTCACCTGATCACCGGGCAGGTGTTCCAGGGCGATGCCACGATCACCGTCGACGCGCCGATCGGCACGCCCGCCGCCTTCATCGCTGCCGACCACCCGATGGCCGACCAGCTGGTCGCCGATGTCTCGGCCGCGGCGGGCGCCGCCGGCTGACGGCAGAGCCCCACGGGCGCCGCCAGCCGGCCCGCGTTCAGTCCGGGTAGACGGGGTCGCGCTTATCGAAGAACGCGGCCGCCCCCTCGGTGAGGTCGCCGTCGGGGATGAGGTCGATCCATAGCTCGCGCTCGAGCTTGAGCCCGGCGGGCAGGTCCACGTCCAGGCCGCGGTCGACACACTGCTTGACGCTGCGGATCGCGCGCGGGGAGTTCACGGTGATCTGGTCGGCGATCTCCAGTGCCAGGCCGAGGGGGTCGTCGTCCTCGGAAACGGCCTCGACTAGCCCGATGCGCAGCGCTTCGGCAGCATCGACGGGCTGGGCGGTGTACTGCATCAGCTTGGACATGCCCGGACCCACGAGCCGCGACAGTCGCTGGGTGCCGCCGGCGCCGGCGAGGATGCCCCACCGCACCTCCGGCTGACCCATCTTCGCCCGTGGTCCGGCCACGCGGATGTCGCACGCCAGCGCCAGCTCGCACCCGCCGCCGAGGGCGGTGCCGTTGACCGCGGCGATGACCGGCATCCGCAGCGCGGCCACCCGATCCATGAGCCCCTGCACGCGCTCGACGAACTCGCGAGCAGTGGCCTCGTCGGTGATCTTCTGGAACCGGTGGAAGTCGCCGCCGGCGCTGAAGTGCTTTCCGGTGCCGGTGATCACCACGACGCGCGTCGTCGAGGCCTCGAGCTCGGAGACAGCCGACTCCATCGCCTCGACGAACGGATCCGTCCACGCGTTGACCGGGGGGGACTGCATCCGCAGGAGGGTCACGTGCTCGCCGTGCGAGGAGATCTCCACGAGCTGCTCGGTCATGTCCGCGTCCGCCCTGTCCGTGTCCGCCATGTCAGGCTCCGTTCCGGCTCACGCGCTGCGACTGGTCGGTCGGGCGCTCGGTGAGCACGTTCTTGAGAATTTTGCCGGAGATGTTGCGGGGGATCTCCTCGACCCATTCGATGTACCGAGGCGCCTTGTATCCGGCCACCTCGGCACGCACGGCCTCGTCCAGTTCGGCGCGGGTCAGCTCCACGTCGGGCTTGGGGATGACGAACGCCGCGGGCCAAAGCATCGGATTCTGGGGCTTGGGAACCGTGGGCCTGGCCGGCGTGATGGCGGCCAAGGCAGCCGGGTGCGAGACAATCGTGGCCGTGGACCTGGTCGACGAACGACTCGAGCTGGCCCGCGAACTCGGAGCGACCCACACGATCAACTCGTCCACCACTGAGAACGTGTCCAAGGAGATCCGCAAAACCACCGGAGGGCTCGACCTGGCCATGGAGGCGGTCGGATTGGAGGCGGTGATCAGGGACGCGCTGAAGTCACTGCGCTCGCCGGGAATCGGCGCGACCGTCGGGCTGCAGGGCTTTGCCAACCCCATCGCCGTGGACCAGTCGCACTTGCTGATGGGCCGCACACTGACCGGCGTGATCGAGGGCGACGCCGACCCGCATCAGCTCATCCCGCACCTGGTCGACTGGTGGCGGGCCGGCATCTTCCCGTTCGATCGACTGGTCTCCGAGTATTCCTTTGACGACCTGGCCACCGCGATCGATGACCTGCGCGCCGGCCGCGTGGTCAAGCCGATCCTGCGCATGGGCCCCGCCTGAGGAGAGCGCCACAGCCCGAGGAGAGCGCCACAGCCCGAGGAACGCGCCGCAGCCCGAGGGGCCGTGCCGGCCACGGGCGCACTCCCGTGGCGCACGTCATATCCTGGTGAAGTGAAGGTTGATCTGACCGTGCTGGCCATCCCTGGGTTCGTCGGGGCAATGGCAGCCGAATACGCGTGGCATCGCCGCAACCCCGGCGAGGAGACCAGCGCCGGCACCTACGAACTCGCCGACACCATGGCCAGCCTGACCATGGGCATTGGCAGCCTCGTGGCGCCGCTCATCACCGACGGCCTGGGTGAAGCTGTGGGCACCAGACGAGGCCGCGCGCTTCGGGCACTCATGTGCGTTTCGCTCGCCGGCGCAGCCGTGGCCACCGCCGGAGATGTGATCCGGCGCAGCCGCACGTCCGGCCTGCTCGAGGCCGGCACCGTTCCGAGTACGCGGGAGACGGGCACCGCGCAGTCGCTGGCGGGGGAGTTGGTGACGACGTCGTCGTCGTCACATAACTCGACCACCACCGCGGCGCCGCAGCGTACAGCCACGTCGACGCCGCAAGGTACTGCGGCACCGACCGCACCGACCGACCCGTTGGCTCCCACGGTTCCTCACGAGCCGGCGGCTCTGGCGCGGATCACCGGGGGCGCCGCGGTGACCGCCCTGGCCTCCACCGTCGTCACGGTGTCCACCCTGTGGAGCGCGAAGACCGCCTCGGGCGCGTTGTTCCGCCGTACCCCGCTGGACCTGGGGACCGGCGCGCTCGCGTACGCCGTGGGGATTGTCGGCTGGGACTTCCTCTACTACTGGAACCACCGCCTGTCCCACGAGAGTCGCTGGCTCTGGGCGGTCCACGTGGTGCACCATTCCAGCGAGCGGTACAACCTCGCGACCGCGCTGCGGCAGCCCGTCGCCGAGGCGCTGACCATCTACGTGCCCTACGGCGCGCTCTCGCTGCTGGGCGTGCGGCCGGCGATCGTGCAGAACGCGCGGGCCATCAACCTGCTGTACCAGTTCTGGGTGCATACCGAGGCTATCCGCTCGATCGGTCGGGCGGAGACGGTGTTCAACTCGCCGTCGCACCATCGCGTGCATCACGGCAGCAATCGCCGGTACCTGGACCGCAACCATGGCGGCATCCTCATCCTGTGGGACCGGCTGTTCGGCACGTTCGAACCCGAGCGGGAGCGGGTCGTCTATGGGCTCACTACAAACATAGAGACCCATAATCCTGTGCGGATCGCGACGCACGAATGGGTGGCGATCGCGCGGGACGTGTTCCGGTCGCGCACCTGGCGGGATCGCGTGAGCTACCTGGTGCGTGGGCCCGGCTGGGCAGGGGCGGCGCGGGACTGAGCGGCTAGCCCGATGTCGCGATCTCTCGCGCCACCCGCTCGCCGGACTCGATCGCGCCGTCGATGTAGCCCGCCCACCTGGTGGCGGTTTCGGTTCCGGCCCAGTGCAGCGGTCCGACCGGGCGCCGCAGATGCGGGCCGAACCTGGTGAGCGTGCCCGGGGTGGCGAAGGCCCCGTAGCAGCCGCGGCTGTACTCCTCGGCCGCCCAGTCCTTCTCGATCACCTCGATCGGCGAGCGCGCGCGGGGCCCGAAGTAGCCGGCGAGATCGTCGAGGATCCTCGAGCGCCGGTCTTCGGGGCTGAGGCCGGAGGCGACGTCCGCGTGCCGGCCCTCGAGGAAGCCGACGAGAATCCCAGGGCCGCCGGTGCCGCTCGAAGCGCCTGGACCGGCGGCGCCGTGCGGGGTGTTGTCGAAGACCGTGCCGAGCGGGCGGGTGTCACTATTGGCCTGGCCGCTGAAGCCGTCGGCGCGCCAGAACGGCTCGTCGTAAACGACGTTGACCTTGATCACTCGGCCCATCGGCATCCGCTGCACCAGCTGGTCGCGATCGGCGGGCAGCCCGGGGGAGTAGCGGATTCGCGAGGCCAGGGGCGGCGGCAGCGCCACCACCACGTGACGGGCGTGAATCAGTCGCCCGCCCGCGCGGACCAATGCGGTGTCGTGGTGCCAGTCGATCGCGGTGACCGGGCTGTTCAGGGCGACCCGGTCACCGAGCTCGGCGGCGAGAGCGAGCGCGATGGACTGCGCCCCGCCGACGATCCGGTCCTGCTGCGCACCGCCGGCGGTGTCGATCAGGGCATCCAGTCCGCCGGCTGCGCCGATGTAGAAACCCGCCCACAGTGCCGACATATCCTCCGGCCCAGATGAGAACACCGCCTCGGTGATCAGGCGGAAGAAGCTCCGGCCCCGCGGCGTGCGGGCGGTGCGGCGCAGCCACGAGTCGAAGGTCTGCGCGTCGAGTCGCTCGGCCCGGGTTGCTCGCCACGGCTCGACGGTCGGAATCGAGGCGGCCATCCTGTCGAGCCGCCACTGCGTCTGCCCGATGTCGGCGAGCGTGACCGGATCCAGGCGCGGGATGCGGCCCGTGTACTCGGACCTGTTCCCGCTCACCTCGGAGATGTGTCGTCCGGCCATGTGGGTGGGGAAGGTTTCGAGGCCGAGTTCGTCGATCAGCGCCAGTGCCCGGTCCTGGGTGGGGCCGACCCATTGGCCGCCGACGTCGATCGGGGAGCCGTCGGGCAGTGGTGCGTTGAGCAGCCGACCGCCGACTCGGTCCCGGGCTTCGAGGACCAATACATCCTGACCGGCTCGGGCCACCTCACTCGCGGCGACCAGCCCTGCGACACCGGCGCCCACCACTACGACGTCCACGGGCTGTTCCATGGCGTTCCTCTCAGTTCATGATCTGGCGCCGAGCCGGGAGGACTCAGCAGTCGACGTTCTCGAACCGCAGGCATGCCGGCGGGATCGTCTGATCCGGGCCGTATCCGTCCGCCGAGTCCGGATCGAACGTCGGTCTGGGGTTGTTGCGCCAGTATTCCTCCTCGAACTGCTTGTTGTAGGCGTCCTGGTCAAACGTCGGTGTGGGTGCCGGTGGGACGTAGGCCGCCGCCATCTGGCTCTGACAGGTTTGCGTCCACCCCGAACTTCCATCGGTGAAGAACGTGGTCCCCCTCTCGTGGATCGACGGGTCGCCGCAGGAGGCAACCTGCTTATCCATGCAATGTGCTGCCTCCTGCCCGGGCGCGGCGGTGTAGCCGTAAGCGCCGCAGGCCCCGGCTCCCGCGGTGGTCGCGGCGGCCGGGGCCTGGGTGGACGACGGCGTCTCGGTGGTGCTCGAGGACGCCGATGTGGAGGACGACGCGGACGACGACACCGAGGTGGTGGTGACGACCTCTACGACGGTCGGCTGTTCTTCCGATCCACACGCGGTCAACGTGAGGATCGGAAGGGCCAAAGCCGTGAGCACGGCAGCGAATCGTGAGCGCATGGAACTGCCTCATCTCTGAAGGGGCGGAGGGGAAAGGTACGCAACGCTCGGATCTGAATCTGTTTATCCGAGGTGGTTGCGTTCATGGTAGGAGATGCCTACGACATGAACATCCGTCAGAGATGAGGCAGTGCCTCCCGTGCCTACCGGCCGAAGAGCTTGGCCAGGAATCCGCCCTCGCTGGGCTCGTTGGCGTGCCCCGGGCAGCGGTCGGCTCGCGGGACGCCGGCCATCACCTGATCGACGTGCATTCCGCAGCCGGCCCAGGTCGTCTTTCCGCACTTGCGGCACTTGACGGCTCTACACATGATGAGTCTCCTTCGAGTTGTCCGGGCCGGTACCGACCGCGGGAGTTGAGGTGGAAATGGTGGTGGGTGTTGTAGGTGCAAGGTCGGTTGGAGCAGTAGCCGTGGCGGCCGCTGTCCCCGAGTCCGGCGCCTTGAACGGGCACCGGGTGGTAAACAAGCAGGTCCCCACGGCGCCCGCGGCGGCCAGCACTGCCACGAGGACCAGGCCGATTCCGAGCGCGGTGGGTAGCTCCTGCGCCAGGACGAACACGCCCATGGCCAGCACGAAGAACCCGAAACCCCTGCGCAGCGCCTGCTCCGGCACCCGCGAGGACAGGGCCACCCCGCCGAACGAGCCGGCCACCGCAGCGGCGGTCACGGCGAGCACGACCGGCCAGTCCAGGCTCACCGAGGTCAGGTAACCGCCCAGTCCGGCGAAGGACTTGAGCGCGATGACCAGCAGCGAGGTGCCCACCGCGGCCGACATGGGCAGGCCGGCGAGCAGGACCAGTGCCGGGACGACGAGGAATCCGCCGCCGGCCCCGACTAGCCCGGTGGCGGCGCCCACGAGCAGGCCGTCGAGCAGGATCCGCCACACAGGGTGCGAGCCCGCCGCGCCGGA
>NZ_JAALDM010000320.1 GCF_014144865.1 Dietzia aerolata
CCCCTCCTTGACCGGCCCGCCGAACACGCGCTGATAGGTCCACAGGACGTAGACCGCGGCGAGCACGAACGTCGCGGTGCCGAGCACGGCGGCCACGGGGTATGGGCCGAAGGTGCCGACGAACACCAGGAATTCGGAGATGAACGGCGCGAGTCCCGGCAGCGAGAGCGTGGCGAGTCCGGCGATGAGGAACACCCCGGCCAGCACGGGCGCGACCTGCTGCACGCCGCCGTAGTCGCCGATCTCGCGGGTGCGGCGGCGGTGCACAAGAAACCCGGTGACCAGGAACAGTGCGGCCGTGGCCAGCCCGTGATTGACCATGTACAGCGTCGACCCGGCGGCGCCCTGCGTGGTGCCCGCGAAGATGCCGAGCACGATGAACCCGAAGTGCGAGATCGACGCGTACGCGATGAGCCGCAGCATGTCGGACTGCGCGATCGCCATGAGTCCGCCGTAGATCACGCTGATCACCGCGAGCGTGATGATCACCGGCGCCGCGGTCCGCGCGGCCTCGGGGAACAGGGGCAGGCTGTAGCGCAGCATCGCGAACGTGCCGACCTTGTCCACCACGGCCATCATGAGCACCGCGGAGGCGGGCGTCGCGGCCACGGCGGCGCCGGGCAGCCACGAGTGGAACGGCCACAGCGGCGCCTTGATCGCAAACGCAAGAGTGAACCCGGCGAACAACCACAGCATCGCGCCAGGCTGGATCTGCAGGCTGCCGTCGGCCACCGCGGCGGTGATGACGCGGTGGTCGAAGGTGCCGCCGCCACCCGGCCCGAGGTCGGCCGCCGCGGTGTAGGCGTACAGCGTGATGAGCGCGGCCAGCATGACGAGCCCGCCGAGCAGGTTGTAGATGAGGAACCGCACGGCCGCGCGGGAGCGCCAGGTCCCGTCGTCGCGCGCGCCCTTCTCGCCGCCGCCGAACATGCCGATGAGGAAGTACAGCGGGATGAGCATCGCCTCGAACGCCACGTAGAACAGCAGCACGTCCAGGCTCAGGAACGTCACCAGCGCGAGCGCCTGCGTGGCCAGCATGAGCGCGGGGTACGCCTGCGCGTGCCGGCTGTCCGTGTCGCCGCCGGAGCCGCCAGCCCCGTCAGCCCCGCCCGAGCTGCCCGAGCCACCGCCATCGCGCCAACCCGCGAGCAGGAGCAACGGCATCAGCGCGGTCGCCAGCAGCACCATGACCAGTGCGACGCCGTCCACGCCGAGCGAGTAGGTCGCGCCGAACGCCGGGATCCACGGCCGCGATTCGACCCACTGGTACTGCTCGCCGCCGGCCTCGAATCCCGCCGCCACCGCGATCGCCACGCCCAGGGCGAGTAGCGAGGTGATCAGGGCGAGGGGCCTCGCCCTGAACACCTC
>NZ_JAALDM010000034.1 GCF_014144865.1 Dietzia aerolata
CGCCGCGCGATGCGGGGGCCGGGTGCCCGCCGCGGGATGGCGGTCGGGACGGTCGTGGGGCTGGTCGTGGGCCTGTCCGCAGGGCTGTTGGGCGGCGTGGCGTTGGGTAGTGGCGCGGCGTCGCCGGGCGCGTCACCGTCGGTGGGTTTCTTTTCCGGGGGCGACGACGACAACACCGCAGACACCGCCGACACCGACACTCCCAACGGGCCCGTTCGCCCGGCGGAGCAGATAACCCTGGCCTTTGCCGGGGATGTGCATTTTGAGAACCATCTCGCCTCCCTGGCCGACGATCCCGATTCCCTGTCCGAGCTGCAGTCCAGTCTCGGGGCCGCGGACCTGGGGATGGTCAACCTGGAGACGGCGCTGACCCAGGGCGGTTCTCCGGTTCCCGGCAAGCCGTTCACGTGGCGGGCGCATTCCGGCGCGCTGGATGCGGTGGCCGGGGCGGGCGTGGACCTGGTGACGATGGCCAATAATCACGCTGTCGACTACGGCGAGGTGGGGCTCGCCGACACCTTCGACGCGATCGATGCCTCCCCGATCCCGGTGATCGGCATCGGCCGCGATGAGTCCGAGGCATTCGCGCCCGAGATCCTCGAGGTCCGGGGCGTGAAGGTCGCGTTCGTCAGTGCCTCCCAGGTGTACGAGGAGACCACGTCCTACTACGCAGCCGGGCCCGGCACGCCGGGGATCGCGTCGGCGTTGCCGCGGGACCGCATCCTGCAGGCGGTGCGCGAGGCTCGCGAGCAGGCCGACGTGGTGGTGGCCTACATGCACTGGGGCCTCGAGGGATACACCTGTCCCGGCGACGAGGCGATCGCCTCCGCCCACGATCTCGAGGCGGCCGGCGCGGACGTGATCCTCGGCGACCACGCGCACCGCGTCAACGGCGCCGGCTGGGTGGGCGACGCCTACGTGCACTTCGGCCTCGGCAACTTCGTCTACTACCTCAACCGCGAGCCCGCCGGGCACACGGGCGTGCTGACCGTGACCGTCGACGTGCCGGCCTCGGACGAGCCGCGCCCCGACCGGCCGCTGGTGACGAACGCGGACTGGGACGCGATGCTCATCTCGGGCGACGGCATCCCGCGCCGCCAGGACGCCGCCACCACGGCCCGCCTTCAGCAGGTTTTCGAGGCCTCTCGCGAGTGCACCCCGGCCCGCGCGATGCCGTAGCTCCCGGCTGACCCCGCCCCACACGAGTTGCACGACATCACAGGTCAGTGGCAAGTCACCAGGTGCGAAAACTTCGCCGTGATTCGAACCAGATGTCTTGCGACTGCAGAGCGGTGTCGTGCAACCGCGCAGGTTCGGCGCCGAGTAGGTGCCGAGTCGGATGGAGTCGGTGTCGGAGTCGGAGTCGCGCTGGGCTCGGTCTGGGCTTTTGCTGGCTTCGGTCAGTTCGTGCTGATCGGCAGGTAGACGCGCCCGCCGGCGTCCGCGAACTCGGCCGACTTCTCGGCCATCCCCGCCTCGATCGCCTGGACGGTCTCCAGTCCGTGTTCGGCGGCGTAGTCGCGGATGTCCTGCGAGATGCGCATCGAGCAGAACTTCGGCCCGCACATCGAGCAGAAGTGAGCGGTCTTGGCGGGCTCGGCCGGCAGGGTCTCGTCGTGGAACTCGCGGGCGGTGTCCGGGTCGAGGGCCAGCGCGAACTGGTCGCGCCACCGGAACTCGAAGCGTGCCTTGCTCAGGGCGTCGTCACGATCCTGCGCCCGAGGATGTCCCTTTGCCAGGTCAGCGGAGTGGGCGGCGATCTTGTAGGTGATCACGCCGGTCTTGACGTCGTCGCGGTTCGGTAGCCCGAGGTGTTCTTTGGGCGTGACGTAGCAGAGCATGGCGGTGCCGGCCTCGGCGATGCGGGCGGCGCCGATCGCGCTGGTGATGTGGTCGTAGCCCGGCGCGATGTCGGTGGCCAGCGGCCCGAGCGTGTAGAACGGGGCCTCCTCACACCACTCCTCTTCGAGCCGCACGTTCTCGACGATCTTGTCCATCGGCACGTGACCGGGGCCCTCGATCATCACCTGCACGCCGTGCGACTTGGCGATGCGCGTCAGCTCGCCGAGCGTGCGCAGCTCCGCGAACTGGGCCTCGTCGTTGGCGTCGGCGATTGAGCCGGGACGCAGTCCGTCGCCGAGGGAGAAGGTCACGTCGTAGGCCGCAAGGATCTCGCACAGCTCGGCGAAGTGGGTGTAGAGGAACGACTCCCGGTGATGGGCGAGGCACCAGGCCGCCATGATCGAGCCGCCGCGCGAGACGATGCCGGTCACCCGCTTGGCCGCAAGCGGCACGTAGCGCAGCAGCACCCCGGCGTGAACGGTCATGTAGTCCACACCCTGCTCGCACTGCTCGATGATGGTGTCGCGGTACAGCTCCCACGTCAGCTTGGCCGGGTCGCCGCCGACCTTCTCCAGCGCCTGGTAGATCGGCACCGTGCCCACCGGGACCGGCGAGTTACGCAGGATCCACTCACGGGTGGCGTGGATGTCGGAGCCGGTGGACAGGTCCATGATCGTGTCGGCGCCCCAGCGGGTGGCCCACACCATCTTCTCGACCTCCTCGGCGATCGAGCTCGTCACCGCCGAGTTGCCGATGTTCGCGTTGATCTTGGTCATGAAGCGCTTGCCGATGATCATCGGTTCGCACTCGGGGTGCCGGTGGTTGGCCGGGATCACCGCGCGGCCGGCGGCCACCTCCGAGCGGACCAGTTCCTCGTCGACGCCCTCGCGTGCGGCGATGAACCGCATCTCGGGCGTGACCAGGCCGGCCCGTGCCCACGCGAGTTGGGTGCGGACCAGGGGAGGCTGGTCGGAACCGGTACCGCATGCAGAAGCGGAAGCGGAAGCGGTCGCGGAGGCCGGGACCGGGCCCGGGTGAGCCCAGTCGTCGCGGGTGCGGGGCAGGCCGATGGCCAGATCGTGGCATTCCGCCGCGGAGGCGTAGCCGGTATAGGGGCCGGAGGTGTCGTAGACGTCGAACGAGGTGTTGTCGGTCAGATCGATCCGGCGTACCGGCACCTGCATGGCGGCACCGGGTGAGATGGCGGACTTTGCGGAGAGAGAGCCGGCGACGGCCCCGGAGGAGGTGCCGGTCTGGGCGGAGTTGATGGTGGTGTTGTCGTCGTCGTCAAAAACTGGGGCCTCTACACCCACGTAGGTCTTGCGGCTTGAATAGATTGGCCCGCACGTCACGGTGTCGACCGGTGCTTCCGACTCGACCAGGGCCTCGGCCTCGACAGAGGTAGCGGCCTCGATGGATGTGGAAAGGCGTGCGTCAGTAGATGCGTGTTGTGCCATGAGAATTCCAGAACTCCCTACGCCGGCATGATCCGGACAGGTTCTACGGTCGACGACCCGGCTGGTCGTCCTCTCAGCCCACGCTCCGAAGCGGGCTCCCGTGTGGATGGGTTATGAAGTTGTGCCGTCGCAGCCTAACCCGCGGAGTAGTGTCAGGGAAGTAGCACCGTCGGCCTGAAGGAGTCGAGATGTCCACCGGAACGTCGTTGAAGCTGGTCCACAACTCCGACCGGGATCGGTTCGAATTGTGGGACGACGAGACGTTCATGGGGCTCGTCGGCTATGAGATGGACGGTGATGTGTTCATCCTGCTCCACACCGTCATCGAGGAGCGTTTCGGACAGCAGGGGATCGCTCGACTGCTGGTCAGCCTCGTGCTGACGCGCATGCGACTGGATGGGTCGAAGATTCGTCCCGTGTGCAGCTACGTGCGTCGATTCCTCGTCCGGTTCCCGGAGTATCAGCTGCTCGTCGCGGCCCAGTAGTCCGCTGGGTGAGGGGCTCGTCGGTTGCTGCTGAGTTCGCCCCGGCGGGTTGCCGGCTGCGCTCCGGCGGGGTGGTGGCGGCGGGGCTGACGCAGGGGCGACGTGGCGGTTGGGCATGTTGATCCGGCTCAGTTCGGCGATAGCATCGGCCTCATGACGAACCCGAACTTCCCCGACTCCTCCGGCACCGACTCCACCTCGAATTCCGGCGCAAGTTCCTCGTACGGGAGCGGATCCGGCTACGGGTCGCAGGCCGGTTACGGCGCGCAGCCGAGCTATGACTCCCAGGCCGGATACGGCGGGCAGTCGAGCTATGGGGGCCAGTCGAGCTACGGGAGCCAGTCGACTTACGGCGCGCAGCAGAACTACGGCGCGCAGTCGAACTTCGGGGCCCAGGGCGCGGCCGGCTCGGATGGCGAGGTCGGGAATTACGGGCCGCAGGGCCCGCCGTCCAACGTGGGCTGGGCCGTGGTCTCGATCCTGTTCTTTTGGCCACTGTCGTTCGTCGCGATGACCCGTGCGCTGCAGGTCTACCCTCTGTGGGCGAGCGGACAGTACTCCGAGGCGATGGCGGCGAGTGCCTCCGCGAAGAAGCTCGGGATGATCTCGCTGGGGATCATCGCGGTGATCTTCGTGCTGTACATCCTGTTCATCATCATTATGGTGGCCGTCGCGGGCACGGCGGCCAACAACTACTGACCACTCCGGCATGGTGGTCCGGTCGGGTGCAGGGATAGCATCGGCCCCATGACGAACCCGAACTTCCCCGACTCGTCCAGCTCCACCTCGAATTCCGGCTCCGACTCCTCATACGGGAGCGGTTCCGCCTATGGTGACCAGTCCGCCTACGGTGCCCAGTCCGGTTACAGCGCTCAGCCCGACTACAGTGCGCAGTCCGGTTATGGTGCACAGCCCAGCTACGGCGGACAGCAGAGCTATGGGGGACAGTCGACCTACGGCGCGCAGCAGAACTACGGGGCTCAGGCTTCTGCGGGTTCGACCGGGAGTCTCGGGACCTACGGTCCTCAGGGCCCGCCGTCCAACGTGGGCTGGGCTGTAGCCGCGGCCATTTTCTTCTGGCCGTTGGCATTCGTCGCGATGACCCGTGCACTGCAGGTCTACCCGCTCTGGGCGACCGGACAGTACGCCGAGGCCGAGGCGGCCAGCGCTACGGCGAAGAAGTTCGGGGTCATCGCGCTTGTGGTGTTCGCCGTGCTCATCGTGCTCTACATCGTCTTTTACGTCGTGTTCATCGTCTTCATCATGAGCATGTCCGAATCCATGTACTGACGGTCCCTCACCACCGGGTGGGCCGCTTCGCTCGGTCTCACCGCTCGGGCGCGGCTGCACCTCCTTGGTGCGGCCGCGCTGTCTTTTGAGCAGGGCTGGCGGGGCTGTCGTTTATGCAGGGCTGTGGCGCTACTGGGTGGCCGCGCCCATCTGCCGGATCGTCTCGAGGTGCTGGGACGGAGCGTCCGGGGCGAACTGGCCCGGCCGGATGGTGACCGTTTCCCACCTGCCCGAATAGGGGAACATGCCGTGCTCGCGGTGCAGTCGCGCCGACACCGGGGACCGGTGCATCCGGCCCACCGAGAGGCCGCTGAACGGCACGAGCCACGACAGCTGGGAGAGTTCGATACCCTCGGCCACCGCGACGCCGTCGATCTCGAGCGTGACCTGCCACCTGCTGCGACCGGGCGCCTCGACACGCATGCCGAGCCTGGTCGCGCCCGCCGGGATCGGAGCGGGGAAGGCAGCCGAATCCGTGACCCGCCCCCACGCGTTCTGCTCGACCCGCAGATGACCGTCCTCCACGAACAGGACAAGCCCCGACTCCTGCCCTCCATGGGCGTAGAGGACACCGGCGTCGCCGGGCTGGTAGCCGGCGCCGAGCGTGACCTCGACGCTGAAGCTGCGGCCGTCGACCAGCTGACTCACCCGGAACCGCTCGAGCGGCGGCGTCTCCGGCACCATCACCGTCTCGGTCGCGAGCCGCTGCTCGGCGGGATCGCGCTGGTAGAAGTGCAGCGGACTGCCGTTGGACATCGGGTACACCTGGTTCTCGCGGGCCGCGCGCTCCCAGCGGGATACCAGGTCGGCGACCACCTCCGGATGCTGCTCGGCCACGTCCTCCAGCTGCACCGGGTCGGACGCGGGCCGGAAGAGCTCCCAGCGATCGGCGGCGAACGGCGTGGCCGGGGCGTGCCGGGCCACCAACTCGAACTCCCCGGCGTAGTACGCGCGCTCGCCTAGACATTCGTAGTACTGGTCGCCGTGCGCGCTCGGGGCGTCGGGATCGCGCAGCGCCGCCACCATCGAGGTGCCGTCCAGCGGGCGGGCGTCCAGACCTTGCCGACTCGCGGGAATGTCCACTCCCGCGAGCTCGGCGAGGGTGGGAAAAATGTCCGTGACGTGCGCGTATTGGTGGCGGACGGCGCCGGTGGGGGTGGCGTTGTCGTCGTCGTGACGGTTTCGGTCTTGTGGTTTTTCCGGTTCTTTACCGAGGCCGAGCCCCGCGGGCCAGGACATCACGCACGACACCTGGTGGCCGCCGCGGTACGTGCTGAACTTGTGGCGCCGGAACGGAGTGTTGGCGACGGTCGCCCAGGCGGAGGCGTAGTGCGGCCAGGAAGCGGGGCCGCCGAGCTCATCGATCCGCCCGATCTCCTCCGCGACGCGCTCGTCGACGCTGAGCTTGCGACTGCGGTCCATGTTGGCCAGGAAGTTGAACATCCCCACGGTGCCGCCGGGGCCTGCGGTGGCCGCGCCGTTGTCGGAGAGAAAGACGAAGATCGTGTTCTCCAGGCGGCCGAGGCGGCGCTGGATCTCGCGGATGCGGCCCACGGACTCGTCGATGCTGACGACCATCGCGGCGTAGTTCTCCATGTGCCGCGCCGCGAGCCGCCGCCCGTCGTCGGTCAGCGAATCCCACGCGGGGACGTCGGGGCCCAGGTCCTCGTTCATGGGACCGGTGCCCGCCGCGTCGGGAACCACGCCCAGAAGATCTTGACGACGACGACGCTCCGCCCGCACCTGCTCCCAGCCGGAGTCGTACTGCCCGCGGAACGGTTCGGCGGCACCGTCTTTGATGTGCATCGGACTGTGCACGGCCGCGTGCGCGTAGTACATCATCAGCGGCTTGGTCGGGTCGCATGCGTGGGTCTCGGCGATCATCTCAACGGCGCGGTCGGTGAGATCGTCGGTGAGGTAGTAGCCGGGCGGGTACTCCTCGGTGCGGACCGGGCTGTTGCCCTCGTACAGCTGGGCCGGCGCGTGCAGGTTGGCCTGGGCCTCGAGGAAGCCGTAGTACTGGTCGAAGCCGCGCTGCAGCGGCCACGAGTGGCGGTCGCCGGCGGCGTGCATGTCCTGCTCGCGGCACAGGTGCCACTTGCCGATCGCCATGGTGGCGTAGCCGGCGTCGCGGAAGGCCTCCGCCATCGACGGCTGGTTGGGGGCGAGCTCGGCGGCGTAGCCGGGGAAGCCGTCGTCCACGTTGGCGACCGCGCCCATCCCCACCGCGTGCGAGTTGCAGCCGGTCAAAAGCGCGGCGCGGGTGGGGGAGCAGGTCGGGGTGACGTGGAAGTCGGTGAGGCGCGCGCCCTCGGCGGTCACGGCGTCGAGGTGCGGGGTGGGGATCTCCGAGCCGAACGCGCCGATGTCCGAGTAGCCCATGTCGTCGACGAGCATGACGATGACGTCGGGCTTCCCGCCCGGCCCGCGCCGGTTCGGCCGCGGACGGTCGGGCCAGGCGGGCGTCGCCGAGGGCAGGTTCTCGGTGATTGTGCCTCCGAAGTCGGCCGGTGCCCCGAACTCGCTGTCACTGGTGCTCGTCATGACGGCGATCGTAGCCGCCTTTGCGGGTTGGTGTAGACGTTTGTCTACACTTGCGGAAGAAGTGAGCCCTGAGCTGGGATTTGCTGCCCGGCTCAGGGCTCAGGTTGTGGGGCTCAGACCAGGCCGAACTTGGGTGCCTCGATCGCGGGGCAGGTGTTCATCACCACGTCGAGGCCCGCTTCCTTCGCGCGCTCGGCGGCGGCCTCGTCGATGACGCCCTTCTGCAGCCAGACCGCCTTAGCGCCCTTGGCGATGGCGTCGTCCACGACAGCCCCGGCGAGCTGGGAGTTCACGAACACATCCACGACGTCGATCTCGCCGGGAACCGACTCGAGATCCACGTAACCCTGCTGGCCGTAGACCGTTTCGGCCTTGGGGTGGACCGGCACGATCTCGTGACCGAGGTTTCGGACGTACCCGGCGATCTCGAAGGCGGTGCGCTCTTCATTGGCCGACAGGCCCACGATGGCCCACCGACCCTTGTCGGCCAGGAGACGCTTCATGACTTCGGGATCATTGGTATGGCTCATACCCAGTGCAGCGCCCGCGAGCGCCCATTCATTCCTGGCGACGTGGCCGATCACGCGCAAATGCGCAGCCTGACCTGCTTCGGGCGCATCGAGAAGTGGGTTCGGCCCGGGCGCACTCGCAAAACGCGAGCTGAACCCTCTGCAGGCTGCGGGAGCGATGGGCGGCGGCGCCGACAGGCCGAGATCAGTCGCCGACGGCGTCCTTGCCGCGCTGAACGATCTTCGGATCCGGGGCAAACACGACCTGCGTGTCCTTCTCCGGGTAGTCGAACTGGTTGAGGAAGTGGCGCAGTGCGTTGATGCGGGCGCGCTTCTTGTCGTTGGACTTGATGGTGGTCCAGGGGGCCCAGTCGGTGTCCGTGCGCCGGAACATCTCTTCCTTGGCGTCGGTGTACTTGTCCCATTTGTCGAGGGACTCCAGGTCCATGGGGGAGAGCTTCCAGCGGCGCACCGGGTCGAGCTGGCGGATCGCGAAGCGGGTCTTCTGCTCCTCCTGGGTGACCGAGAACCAGAACTTGGTCACGCCGATCCCGGAGTCGACCAGCATCTTCTCGAACATGGGCGCCTGCTGCATGAACGTCTCGTACTGCGCGTCCGTGCAGAAGCCCATCACCCGCTCGACGCCGGCGCGGTTGTACCAGGACCGGTCGAACAGGACGAGCTCACCGCGGCTGGGCAGGTGACTGACATAGCGCTGGAAGTACCACTGGTACAGCTCGGTCTCGGTGGGCTTGATCAGGGCCACGACCCGGGCCTGCCGGACGTTGATGTACTCGGTGAACCGCTTGATGGTGCCACCCTTGCCGGCGGCGTCGCGGCCCTCGAACACGATGATCTGCCGGTGCCCGGTCTCGGCCTGCCACCGCTGGAACTTCAGCAGCTCGATCTGCAGGAGGTACTTCTCGACCTCGTACTGGTTCCGGTCCATCCGGCTGTTGTACGGGTAGTTCTCCCGCCAGGTGTCGACGGCTTTGCCGTTGATGTCGATGAGGTCGGGATCCTCGCCGTGGTCATCGCGGACGGTGAAACCCTCGGCGCGGAGCCGATCGATGTAGTGACGCAGCTGGAACGTGGACATGCGGTCGATCTCCTGGTGTGAGGTGGTGTCGAGCGATTTGAGAAAGTCTGTCTGGCTGGCGGGCCGGGCTGCGGGGTCTGGTGGGTCGGGCTGGCGGGCCGGGCTGCGGGGTCCGGCGGGGGCGCGGTCAGTCGAGGTCCACGATGACCGGCGCGTGGTCGGAGGCGCCCTTGCCCTTGCGTTCCTCGCGGTCGATGCTCGCCCCGGTCACGCGCTCGGCCAGTGCGGGGGAGTGCAGCTGGAAGTCGATGCGCATGCCCTTGCGCTTGGGGAAGCTCAGGCCGGTGTAGTCCCAGTAGGTGTAGACACCGGGGCCGGGCGTGTACTCGCGGGTGACCTCGCGGAAGCCGGCGCCGTCGAAGGCCGTGAACGCCACCCGCTCGGGCTCGGAGACGTGGGTCTTGCCCTCGAAGACCTCCATGTCCCACACGTCCTCGTCCAGGGGCGCGACGTTCCAGTCGCCGACCAGCGCGATCTGCGCGGACGGGTCGGCGTCCACCGCGGCCCCGGCGTGATCGCGCAGCCGGGCCAGCCATTCGAGCTTGTAGGTGTAGTGCGGGTCGGCGAGTTCGCGGCCGTTGGGCACGTACAGGCTGTAGACGCGGACGCCGTCGCACACCGCGGAGATGGCGCGCGCCTCCGGATCCTGCGAGACCTCGGGATCCTTGTGGAAGCCGGGCATCCCGTCGAACCCGATCTGCGCGTCCTCGAGCCCGACCCGCGACGCGATGGCCACGCCGTTCCATTGGCTCAGCCCGTGATGGGCGACGGTGTAGCCGATCTCCTCGAACGCCTCGTGCGGGAACTGATCGTCCTTGCACTTGGTCTCCTGCATGGCCAACACGTCACAGTCCGACCGTTCGAGCCACGCGAGGACCCGATCTTTACGTGCACGGATGGAGTTGACGTTCCAGGTGGCCAGGCGCATGGAGTCCAGTCTATTACCCGCCACGACGGCGCGAGTGGTGCGCGGGTGAACACGTGGGAACGGTGACGGAACAGCAGAGTCGGGTCAGGAAGGGGCGACGACGACGAGGTGCCGCAACGAATGATGCGGCTGCAGCCCCAGTTTCGACCAGAGCCCCCGGCCGGCCGAATTGTCCGCGAACACGTGGAGGTGACACTCGGTCGCCCCGAGGCCCAGCCCCCACTGGACGAGCGAGCCGGTGACGATCTCGGCCAGGCCCCGGCGCCGGTGGGCGTCCGCGGTCTGGACGCACGACACTGCGATCCGAGGCAACCCGTCCGGGCCGGTGGCCACCGCGCCGCGGGCGATCGCCGCGAGTTCGCCGCCCTCCTCGAGCCGCGCGAACACCGCGTGGCCACCG